>JBGTLU010000024.1:0-54985 GCA_041743935.1 Sphingobacteriaceae bacterium | reverse complement strand
ATCGCCTTGGATTTATTTGGTAATATTATTCCAAACACATTTATACACCGGATTATTTATTACTGCACACGATGCTATGCACGGAACGGTATCTGCCAATAAAACCGTAAATAATATATTGGGAGGAATTTGCGTGGCTTTGTATGCAGCTTTTTCTTATCGTAAATTATATGTAAAACACCACGAGCATCATAAATTTGTTCACACAGATAAAGACCCAGATTACAGCCAAGGCAATTTTGTTTCTTGGTATTTTAAATTCATGAAAACCTATTTATCGCTATTGCAATTAGTAATTATTGCCATTGTATATAATTTGTTGGCATTGGTAATTCCACAAGCAAATTTGCTTTTGTTTTGGGTGGTTCCATCTCTACTTAGTACCATTCAGTTATTTTATTTTGGTACGTATTTACCGCACAAAGGCGAGCATGATAATAAACATCAGGCAAAATCTCAACCCAAAAATCATTTATATGCATTCATAACTTGTTATTTTTTTGGATACCATTATGAGCATCACGATTCGCCTGCAACTCCGTGGTGGCGTTTGTATGAAAAGAAAAATTGAGTAAACAATACCCCAAAATTAGTGTTCAGAATCTAGGATTAAATTAGTGTAAGTTGAAAGATAAAAAAGGAATTTTATTGGTGAATTTAGGTACACCAGATAGCCCAAAAACATCAGACGTTCGTAAATATTTAAGAGAATTTTTATCCGATCCAAGAGTTTTGGATATAAATGGGGTATTGCGTTATATCCTAGTAAACGGAGTAATTGCGCCATTCCGTTCCCCAAATTCTGCAAAATCTTACAAAGAAATTTGGACAGAAAACGGTTCGCCTTTGCTGCATTACAGTAAATTACAAAAGCAAAAGTTACAAGATAAATTAGGTTCAGGTTATGTAGTAGAATTAGCTATGCGCTACCAAAGTCCAAGCTTAGAATCTGCACTTAATAGGTTTAAAGAACAAAAGATATTTGATATTAAGGTAATTCCAATGTTTCCGCAGTATGCATCTGCAAGCACAGGTTCGGTAGTAGAAAAAGTGATGGAGATTGTTGGAAAATGGCAAATAACACCCACCATCCAAATTATAAATAGCTTCCACGATCAACCAAAAATGATTGAAGCTTTTGCTGATTTAGGTAAAAAATACAAGCACGAAGAATATGATTATGTATTATTTAGTTTTCATGGATTGCCAGTAAGGCAATTGGTCAAAGCCGATCCTAGCGCTTGTCATTGTCAAAAAGTAGAAAATTGTTGTCAGAAATATAACATCAATAATCGGTATTGTTACAGCGCACAATCACATCAAACCGCTTATTTAATTGCCGATGCGTTGGCAATTCCGAAAGAAAAATACACGATTTGTTTTCAATCTCGTTTGGGTAGAGACCCCTGGGTGCAACCTTATACTACCGATGTTTTTGAAAGATTAGCCAAAGAAGGGAAAAAGAAAATTTTGGTTTTTTGCCCGGCATTTACTGCAGATTGTTTAGAAACAATATTCGAAATTTCGGAAGAATACAACGAAGAATTTGTTGAAATGGGAGGAGAAAAAATGCAATTAGTAGAAGGATTAAATGCTCACCCAATTTTTATTGAAGCCTTGGCAGATTTAGCCTTAAATTAATTTTTTTTAGTTCTATTTATTTTAATCTCATTTTGTATATCTGATAAATTTTTTTCTATTTCTTTTTCTAATTCCATTATTTCGTTTTCAGACATTGCATCTAGTGCTTCAGCGTTACGAATTTTGGCATACGTTGTCATTAGTTTTTTATTACCTAGCATGGTAAATGTAGGCTTAAATTTGTGTAAAATTTCTTTTATTTGAGAGTGATTTTTAGATTGAATTAGTGTACCAATGGAAGTTTTAAATTCATCTAAACTTTCGGATACCATAAATAAATATTCATTTAAAAAATTTTCGTCCTCGCCAATAAATTCTTTTAAATGAGTGTAATCAATAATATCATACACATTTACTGAATTATCCATAATTCTTCTTTTCTGATAAAATGATTCATTATTTGTGATTAATGCCAATAATTTTTCAGGCTTAAATGGTTTTTCAATCATTTCATTCATGCCAGATATTTTTACAATATCAATTACATCCGTATATACTTCGGCACTAAGTGCATAAATAGGTATCTCTTTAAAATAATTATCGGCTAGATTTCTAATTGCTTTTGTGGCCTCATACCCATTCATTATTGGCATTTGCAAGTCCATTAAAATTAAATCGTATTCTTTTCTCATAATTAATTTTAATGCTTCTTCACCATCTGCTGCTACATCAGATTTAGCACCCCAAGTATTTAAATAACTCTGAAGAATATATTGATTAATGGAATTATCTTCTGCAATTAAAATTCTATATCCTTCTAATTTTTTATTATCGGCAATAAATATACTTTCATTGTCAAGCTCAAGTTTTGTTGAATTATTGAACACCAATATAAAGGAAAATGTAGTGCCCTCATTTACTTTAGATTTAATTTTAAAAGTAGATCTTTGTAATGATAAAATTCTAGAACAAATAGCCAATCCTAAACCGGTACCACCAAATTTTCTGGCAGTATCGGAAGTAGATTGTTTAAAAGGTTCAAATATATCGTGTATTTTATTTTGAGGTATTCCGATTCCGGTATCTTTTATTTCAAATTTTAATGCAGTACTTTCGTTAGAAAACGAATCCAATTTAATGTTCAACTCAATTTTTCCTTTGTTAGTAAATTTTATTGCGTTGCTAATTAAATTTATCAATACTTGTGATAACCTTGTTGGATCACCAAAATAAATATTAGGAATATTTTCATCAATGTTTGTAATATACTTTAAGTTTTTCTCCTCTATTCTTGGCAAAAAAGTTTTATTAATTTGAGTTATTAACTCCGTTAAATTAAATTCAATATTTTCAAGTATTATTTCACCCGAATCAATTTTTGCATAATCTAATACATCATTTACTACAGTAAGTAAATGTTCCGAAGAAAATTTAAGTGTTTTTAAATGTTCTTTTTGGTTAGCTGTATGGCTTTCGGAAAGTAAAATATTAGATATTCCTAAAATAGCATTTAAAGGCGTACGTACTTCGTGGCTCATTACACTTAAATACTGCGATTTTAGCATGGCGGCTTCTTCTGCTTTCTCTTTTGCTTTTTCTAACACAATTGAGGTACGTGTAGCAAAAGTGGTATCTGACCCAATAATTACTGTACCTGTTATATTATTCTCTGTAGTGTATATTGGATTAAAGTCAAATTGATAAAATTTCATATCATCACCAAAAGGGATTTTCTTTTTGATATTCAATATTTTGCCCGTTAATGCTTCGGTATAATAATTATCCCAATCATCTTTAAATGCTTCTTGAGGTCCCACAAACATTTCTAATGCATCCATACCAGGAACAAAATCTATGTCAAATAAATATTTATATTTCTGTAATGCACTTTTATTTGCAAAAACTAATTTTTTATCTGTGTTTATTACCCAAATTTCGTTGTTTAATGAATTTAAAATGGTCTCGAAAAATAATTTTTGCTGTTTAAATTCTTTTTCAATTTTTACTTCGTTGGTAACATCAACAGAAAATATGGTTACACCGGTAATTTTACCGGCATTTATTATTGGTGAAAAAGAAAGAATATCATGTATGACTTTTCCTTTTCTTCTGTAAAAGGAATCAACGGTAAACGATTCGCCATTCAATCCCCTATCATAATAATCGTAAAATAGTTTATTTTCATCCGCACCTATTGCTGCATGAAATATATGATTTCCTTTCCTGGGGTAATAACCACAAATGTCATTTATTAAATCTTGATAGGCTTTGTTTACCGATAAATATTTATAATTAGTATCTGTAGCCCATATTTTGGCATTTGTATTAGAAATAATTGCATTGATAGTAGCTTCGTTATTTATTAGTTCAATTTCTTTCTTTTTATATTCATCAATATCTATGATAATTCCACTTGCGCCAACTCTCATATTATTTTCAAAAATAGGTTCTCCTATTGCTCTAACCCATTTCTCTCCAAATTTTGTAATAGCAATTAATTCAATATCAAATCTATCTGCTCCATTAAAAACATCTTTGGAGCAATTAATAAACAATTGACGATAATTAGGATGAAATACTTTGGCAGATTTATCAAATTCAATCTTCATTGGTTCAGTACCTATGATATTAAATATTCCATCTGACCATTTAACTTCTTTAGATATGTAATTGACCCACCACGTCCCATATTTTGCGAAGCGCTCAAAATCTATGTTACTTGGGTTGTACATTTATTTTATAATTAGTTTTAGTATTTTTTCTGTTGATCCGATATTGGTTTCTACGTATTTTTTGGCTTTACTGCCGGCTGTTTCTCGTAATGTGGGGTTGGTGATTAAGTGGTGTATACAATTTTCTAAATCATTAAAGTTAGTGGCAACAAATGCGGCATTTAAATGTACCAAATTTTTAGCTTCATTAAATTTTTGATATTTAGGACCAATAATAATAGGAATTTCTGCTACTGCAGCCTCTAATGTATTGTGAATTCCTTTGCCAAACCCACCGCCTATGTATGCAATATCACTATATGAATAAATAGAAGATAAAAGTCCGATGGTATCAATAACTAAAACATCTGCCTCTTTAAACTCCGTTTCTACAGAATAGTTGCTGTATTTTACCATTCTTTTTTTGGATACATGCATTAGTTTATTAATCATTTTGTTTTTAGGCTCATGTGGAGCAATGATTAATTTCCAATCGGAATACTTTTCGAAAATTTTAATTAGGTGTTCGTTTTCGTTTGAATACGTGCTCCCTGCTATAAAACAAGGTTTTCCATCTATAAATTCTATCACTTGAGGCAGTTGTTTTTTATTCAAATGATTGGTCCATACCCTATCAAAACGTGTATCACCAGCAATAGTTACATGTTTTATATCAATAGACTCTAATAGAATTTTCGAATGTTCATCTTGTACAAAAATATGCTGTAACATGTTTAACATTTTAACATGTAAACTACCATACCATTTGAAAAAAGGTTGATTTTTAGTGTAGATGGCAGATATTAAATATATAGGTATTTTTTGTTTACTAAGTTCGGAATAAAAATGAAACCAGTATTCGTATTTAGTAAAAATGGCAACTTTGGGGTTAATTATTCGGATAAAATCTCTTGCGTTCTTTACAGTATCTAAGGGTAAGTAAGTAACATATTCGGCAAGCGGGTATTTTTTTCTAATTTCATAACCAGATGGAGAAAAAAAGCTAATAAAAATCAAATCATCCGGATTTTCTTCCTTCCATTGCTCCATTACTGGTCTGCCTTGTTCAAATTCGCCCAGGGATGCAAAATGAAACCATACTCTGTTTTGGTTAGAATTTATGTTGTTTGCAATTTTATTTCTCCAATTCTTCCTTCCTTCCACCCATAATTTAGCCTTATCATTAAATAGCGATGCTATTCTCAGAACGACAGAATAACCTAGCAGAAGAATATCGTAAATAACAATCAAATCCAATAGTTTTAGTTTAAGTTGTATCTTCACGGCAATTTTAACAATAATTAATTACCTAATGAAAATAGCAGTTATAGGAACAGGATATGTGGGTTTAGTAACAGGTACTTGTCTGGCAGAAACAGGGAACAATGTAATTTGTGTAGACATCAATAAAGAAAAGGTAAAGCTAATGCAAGATGGTAAGGTTCCGATTTACGAACCAGGCCTCGAGAACTTATTTCACCGAAACATAGACCAAGGTCGATTATCTTTTATTACTAATTTATCAGAAGCTGTAATAGAAGCTGAAATTATTTTTCTTGCTTTACCAACTCCCCCTGGAGAAAATGGTTCGGCCGATTTATCCTACGTTTTAGGAGCTGCAGAAGATATTGCCAAATTAATTACAGAGTATAAAGTTATTGTTGATAAAAGTACAGTTCCAGTAGGCACAGCAGAGTTGGTTGCCGAAGTTTTTAAAAAACACGCCTCAATTTCTGTAGACGTAGTTTCTAATCCTGAGTTTTTGCGCGAGGGAGTAGCGGTAGATGATTTCATGAAACCAGATCGAATTGTAATTGGTACCACATCTGATAAAGCAAAACAAATCATGGCAGATTTGTATGCCCCTTTCGTCAGACAAGGTAACCCAATTCTGTTTATGGACGAACGCTCAGCAGAACTTACAAAATATGCCGCAAATGCTTTTTTAGCTACAAAAATCTCTTTCATGAATGAGATTGCAAATGTCTGCGAACGATTAGGTGCAAACGTAGATGAAGTTAGAAAAGGAATTGGCTCTGACGATAGAATAGGAAGAAGATTTTTATTTGCCGGAATTGGATACGGGGGCAGTTGTTTCCCTAAAGATGTGCAAGCATTAGCACACTCTGCGCAAGAAGTGAGTTATGATTTTAAAATATTAGATGCTGTAATGCAGGTAAACCAAATTCAACGCGAGAGAATGGTTAGCAAAATTTTAGATTATTTTAATCAAGATTTAAAAGGAAAAAATATAGCCATTTGGGGATTGTCTTTCAAACCAGAAACAGATGATATTCGCGAGGCGCCAGCATTATATATAATCGAAAAATTAATCGAAAAAGGAGCGAACATCGTAGTGTATGATCCAGAAGCGATGAAAAACGTATCCGAACTATATGGAGATAAAATTAAATATGCACCTAACCAATACCAAGCACTAGAAAATGCGGATGCATTAGTTATTGTAACCGAATGGTCGGTTTTCAGAACTCCTGATTTCGAGCAAATGAGCACGCTATTAACATCAAAGATTATTTTTGATGGAAGAAATTTATATGACCTACATAAGATGAAGTCTTTAGGATTTTATTACAATAGTATTGGCAGGAATTTGATAGAAGCAGAATAATGGAAAAAAAACTCAAAAAAGTATTAATCACAGGGGCAGCTGGTTTTTTAGGTTCTCACCTCTGTGATAGGTTCATTAATGAAGGATATTTTGTTTACGGGATGGATAATCTCATAACTGGTTCCCTATCCAATATTGAACATCTTTTTAAACACCCAAATTTTGAGTTTTACCATCACGATGTAAGCACTTTTGTACACATCCCAGGTGAATTACATTATATACTACATTTTGCATCACCTGCAAGCCCAATTGATTATTTAAAAATTCCAATTCAAACCCTTAAAGTGGGCTCATTAGGTACGCACAATTTGCTAGGTTTAGCAAGAGCCAAAAAAGCACGTATTTTAATAGCCTCTACTTCCGAAGTTTATGGTGACCCCGAAGTTCATCCGCAAACCGAAGAATATTGGGGCAATGTAAATCCGGTAGGGCCAAGGGGCGTTTACGATGAAGCTAAACGTTTTCAAGAAGCCATTACCATGGCTTATCATACCTATCACGGGTTAGAAACACGCATTGTGCGAATATTTAATACTTATGGCCCCAGAATGCGATTAAACGACGGGAGAGTATTGCCAACGTTTATAGGCCAAGCAATACGTGGTGAAGATTTAACTGCTTTTGGCGATGGTACACAAACACGTTCTTTTTGTTATGTAGATGATTTGGCAGAAGGTATTTATAGACTGTTATTGAGTGATTATGCATTACCTGTAAACATTGGAAATCCATCAGAAATTACCATACAGCAATTTGCCGAAGAAATCATTAAACTAACCGGTAGTAAAGTAAAAGTAGTGTACAAACCGCTCCCAATGGATGACCCCAAACAGCGCAAACCAGATATAACTAAAGCAAGAGAAATACTTGGTTGGGAACCAAAAGTAGATAGAGCAGAAGGGTTAAAAATAACCTATAATTATTTCCGTTCATTACCTGATGTAGATTTAAACCCAAGAGAATTTAAACATTATTACAGATAATGGCCCAAAAAATAGTTGTAACAGGCGGCACCGGATTTATAGGCTCACACACCGTTGTAGAGTTGCAACAGAGTGGTTTTGAAGTAATCATTGCCGATAATCTCAGCAATTCAGATTTTTCAGTACTTGCCAACATTCAAAAAATTACGGGAATAAAACCTATTTTTTATCAAATAGATGTTTGCCACACTGAATCCTTAAAGCAATTATTTGAAGAACATCAAGAAATTAAAGCCGTTATTCACTTTGCAGCTTTTAAAGCAGTGGGCGAATCCATGCAATTACCTCTAAAGTATTACCGAAATAATATTGGTTCTTTGGTAAACCTTTTAGAAACCATGGATGATTATGAGGTAAAAAATTTAGTATTTTCTTCCTCTTGTACCGTTTATGGCAATCCGGATGTACTACCAGTTTCCGAACAATCGCCTATCAAACAAGCATTTTCCCCGTATGGAAACACTAAACAAATTTGTGAAGAAATCATAACAGAAGCCAAAAATGGAATGAAACTCTCTGCCATTTGTTTACGGTATTTCAATCCCATTGGCGCACATCCAAGTGCATTAATTGGTGAGCTACCTCTTGGAGTTCCGAATAATTTAGTGCCTTTTATCACCCAAACTGCCATTGGAAAACGGGATAAGTTAACAGTTTTTGGCAGCGACTACCCAACACCTGATGGTTCTTGTATACGAGATTACATTCATGTGGTAGATTTAGCAAAAGCACACGTAATTGCTTGTAAACGGCTTTTATCCGAACAAAATAGAACGGAAGTAGAATTCTTTAACCTAGGAACCGGAACCGGAAGTTCGGTTTTTGAAATAATTAAAACTTTCGAAAAAGTGAGCAATTCAACGTTAAAATATACAATAGGTGCAAGAAGAGAAGGGGATGTACCTGCAGTTTTTGCCGATACAAGTTTAGCTAATCAAGAACTTGGTTGGAAAGCAGAATTGGATTTAGAACAAATGATGCAAGATGCTTGGCGTTGGGAGCAATATTTGAACGAATTAAACTAAAACGACATGCCAGATTTTCATTTCGAGAAAACGAATTTAAATATTCTGATAACCGGAGGAGCCGGATTCATAGGCTCACACGTAGTAAGGCTTTTTGTAACTAAATATCCAAACTATACCATTACCAATCTAGATAAACTTACCTATGCAGGTAATTTGGCTAATTTAAAAGATATAGAAAATGAACCAAATTATAAATTTATTAAGGCAGATATTGTAGATGCCAATTTTATTCAACAATTATTTCAAGAAAATAAGTACGATGCTGTAATCCATCTAGCTGCCGAATCGCACGTAGATAGATCTATTTCTAACCCATTGGAATTTGTTTTAACCAATGTTATTGGCACAGTAAATTTATTAAATGCCGCCAAAACAATCTGGAAACAAGAGGAAGGAACGATAAGGAAAGGAACTAGATTTTATCATGTATCTACCGACGAAGTGTATGGTAGTTTAGAAGAAATCGGTTTTTTCAGAGAAGATACCGCCTATGATCCACATAGCCCATATTCTGCCTCCAAAGCAAGTTCCGATCATTTTGTTCGAGCATATCAAGATACTTACGGATTAAACACCGTTATTTCTAATTGTTCTAATAATTACGGATCCCATCATTTTCCTGAAAAATTAATTCCTTTAGCGATCAATAATATCGTTAATAATTGGCCTGTTCCTATTTATGGTAAAGGTGAAAATGTAAGAGATTGGTTATGGGTAGAAGATCATGCCCGCGCTATTGATGTTATTTTTCATAAGGCAAAAGCTGGCACTACGTATAATGTTGGCGGAAATAATGAATGGAAAAACATCGATTTAATTCATCTTTTATGTAAAATTATGGATGATAAACTAGGTAGAGCAAAAGGCGAATCGGCCAAATTAATCACGTACGTTACCGATAGAGCAGGGCATGATTTACGTTATGCAATTGACTCCAGCAAATTACAACGTGAATTACGTTGGCAGCCAAGCGTAACTTTTGAAGAAGGATTGGAAACTACCGTAGATTGGTATTTAGCTAATACCGAGTGGTTGCAAAACGTTACCTCTGGCGCTTACAAAGAGTACTACCAAAATCAATACGATAAAAGATAAATGCTGTTTGGTTTATTTTCTAAAAAAAATAAAGAGTTAAACCCTCCTGCGTTTGGTTACGACCGCTTAGGGGTAGACATGCACTCGCATGTATTACCCGGTATTGATGACGGAGCACAAACCATAGAAGATTCTATAGCTATGTTGCGTGCTTTCCAAGACATGGGATTTAAGAAAGTAATCACCACACCGCACATCATGGTAGATTATTATAAAAATACTCCAGAGATTATTTTATCGGGCTTAGAAAAAGTAAGAGAAGCAATAATTCAACATAATTTAACCATAGAAATGGATGCAGCTGCCGAGTATTATGCCGATGAATATTTTGATGTATGCTTAGAGAAAAACAGAATTTTAAGCATGGGAGGAAAATACGTATTGTTTGAATTATCCTATGTAAACCCTCCTGCAGATGTTTTTGGCATAATTGCTCGTATTAAAGGGGCTGGCTATGTTCCCGTTTTAGCACATCCAGAACGTTATCCGTTTTACTTTAACTCGTTTGAAAAGTACAAACAATTCAGAGACGAAGGTTGTCTTTTACAAGTAAGTACCATTTCATTGGTTGGATATTATGGTCCAAAATCTAAAAATATTGCCGAAAGAATGGTGGATGAAATGATGGTAGATTTTTTGGCCAGTGATATGCATGGGTTGCGCCACGCAAATGCCATGCGCGATGCCCTCCATCAACCCTACGTTCAAAAAGTTTTAGGCGAACATGCTCTGCATAACTCTCTTCTACTCTAGTTAAAACTATTTAATTTTAATAATTGGACTTAAATTTAACTTTAAGCAGCCTTATATTTTTTGCTCCAATATATTATGACTGGTGTAAATATTACCGAAGGTAATAGCCAGATTAAAAACGGTGGTATAAAATCCATGTACCCATTGTTAACTACCAAAAATGCAGTAAATGCACTAATGTAAGCAGCTACAATTCGTTGTATGTGTTGTCGTAAAGCAGCGGAATAATCTGTTATAGTTTTGTTTTTGATGAACAGAAAATCAGTGGCTAAAAATCGAGCTGAAATAACTCCGAAAAACAAAAAAACCAAACCAAATACTTCAGAAGCTAATAAAAACTTAATACCAGTATATAAGAAAAATAGAGCACCTAGGAACAAAAAGCTACTCAAGAAGATAATTCCGGTTCGGTAAATGTTTATGGAATATCGCAAATAAAAATAACCGGTTCCGGCCAGATAGATAGTAAAAATTCCAACGGTAAATAAAAAAATATTGGGGTTAATAGTTGCCAGTATAAGAGAAGAGAGGCCAGTAGAAATCATCGCTACAACAAAAACAATCCCTGCTTTTTTATGAATTGTATCTCCCTTTTTTCTGAGAATATTCAGGGTGCCTAAAAGTAAAGCGAGCGTACCTGCTATGATGTGTAGTATCAGAATTATGGGAAAGATATTTTCCATGACGAGAGATAATTAATACTTTTTGCCATTATTCATATCTCAAAGCTTCTACTGGATCTAACTTAGATGCTTTTATGGCTGGATAAATCCCCGAGATCAAACCTACAATCATACACAATACTAAACCACCTAACATCCAAATCCAAGGAAAAACTAAACCTCCTCCTAACAAAGAGGATAATGCATTACCAATTAAAAATCCTAAAAAAACACCACCTAAACCACCTAATTGGCAAATTATAATGGCTTCTACTAAAAATTGTCTGCGAATAACGGTTGGTGTAGCACCTAGTGATTTTCGGATACCTATCTCACGTGTTCGTTCAGTAACAGAAACTAGCATGATGTTCATTAATCCAATGGAGGCGCCAATTAATGTGATGATTCCGATTACTGTAGCTGCAATGGTAACATAACTAAGGCTACTAATCAGAGTGGCTGCAACTGCATCACTTTTCACAATTTCGAAATTATTTTCTTTTATAGTTTCTACCCCTCTAATGTTTCTGAAAATACCAATTGCCTCTCCGGTTGCACTTTCCATTTCTTGCATGCTGTTCACCATAACCGTAATGGCATAACTAGAGTTCGGATTGGTTATTAACTGTTTTGCTTTAAATATTGGTACGGTACATATTTTATCTCCCGGGCCACCAGGTGTTGAGCCTTTAGGTGCAAAAACGCCAATTACTCTGAATTTTTGGCTCCCAATACTAATTATTTTGTTGATAGGATCTGTATTATTAGGGAATAGCTTTGCCCTAACTTCATCACCAATGATGGTTACCGGACTTGCAGCTTCTAATTCATTTAAGGAAAAATTTCTTCCTAACGCTATGGTATAACCAGATGTTATGGGGTGATTTTCATCTGTTCCTATTACTGTAATGTTTGGATTAGTTTGGTCAAGTTCATTTTTGATAATGCCAGATCCTGTAATCCCAACAGATGCAGATACAATGCCCGGATGATTATATTGCTCCTTAAACGCAATTGCTTGGTCAAATTTTATTGGGGCAAATCGTTTGGGTCTGGTACCAGATCGCCCTATTTGTATATTAATGCCTTGGTTACGAATGGTAAACGAATTAGCTCCAATACTAGCAAAACTATCATTAATGGATTTTTCTATTCCTTCTATTGAAGTAAGAATGCCAACTAATGCCATAATACCAATGGAGATAATTAAAGCAGTTAACGTAGTACGAAGCTTATTGCTCTTTACTGCATCTAATCCAACCCGTACATTCTCTAAATAATTCATTATTCTAAGGTAGCAAAGTGCCAATTAACTTTACGCAAGGAACAAACTTTTTACAAGAAAAAACCCTCTTCACAAATTAATGGGTGAGGAGGGTTTATATTTTTGCTTGAAGATATTTTATTTATCTATTTCCGCCACCTTCGCCGCCTTCTTCGCCTTGTTTGATATCATTATTAATGTTCTGGCGCTCACCACGTGGTCTTCTCTGTGTTTCTAATTTACCAAATGAGTATCTGAAATTTAAGTTGATAGAGCGAAATGGCACAGCAACTTGATTAGATTGGAAGAAATTATCTCCTCTTAACTCAGAGCCAAAGTTTCTTTCTCTTTTAAATGGATTAGATAATCCTAAGCCTAAGCTGCCTTTTTTATTAAATAAATCTTTTCTCACTCCAAAATTTATCAAAGAAAAAGAGGCATTAGTGCCTTGCAACGTTCTTCTCGGTGAGTTTATCAAACCGAAAGCTTCGGCAGCTAATCCTTCTACAATAGTAAAACTAGTGTTTAGGTTGAAGTTATAATCTACTCCACTATTTCCTTCACTATTAAATCTTGCACTTTGTAATTTATTGTAAAATACGTTTGCATTACCTCGTAAATTCCAACGATTGGTAATTTGGAATGAACCAAACGTATTGAAACCGAAAGCATTACTTTTAGCTATGTTATCAAACGTAGTGATCGAAACTCCATTTGGATCAACTATTAATACACTTTCAATTACATCGCGGGTATTTCTGTAGTATAAAGAAGCATTAACCGACACTTTGCCAATCAATCCTCCAAAACCTAACTCAAAATTATCTGTAAGTTCCGGAGCTAAGTTGGGGTTACCAAATTCAATGTTTCTTACATCGGCAGAATTAACATAGGGGTTTAAAAACCTAAAGCCAGGGCGTTGTATCCTACGGCTATAACTTAAACGGACTGTTTTAAAATCTTTAAATCGTTTCGCAAACGTTACGCTTGGAACGAAGTTATCGTAATCATTACTGAAAGATGCTACAGCACCATCAAACTCTCCACCAATCTTAGTGTACTCGTATCTCAAACCACCTTTAACGGTAAACCCCGAACCTAATCCAAAGGATAAAGTAGAATAAGCTGCAAATACATCTTGCCCGTAAGAAAAGGCATTTGTTCTGTTATTATCTACTTCAAATTGATTGTTGTTATGATTAAAAAGTTCATAAGTATAATCACTGGTGATGGTTCTGAAAACCGTTTTTGCACCAAATTCTAATACCGATTCTTTTGCAAAAGGCTGTACGTAATCAAACTGGAATGTATTTTCATTATTTGTTCCATTATTAAAACTACGTTCTTGGCGATTAAGCATAGCTTGATTTCCAGATTGGAATAAATTGTAATTAGAAAAATTATCGTTTGTGTTGAACTCTGCAGCAAAAGATAATTCCTGTTGTGGTTTTTTGAAAGTTTTTCTGTAATCAATAGAAAAATCTAATCCATTTCTGTTAGAAGTTTGGTCGGTATCTCTATCGTAAATCTGATTGGCTGCATTTGGATCTTCAAATATTGCATTTTGTAATCCATCAAATGAGCTTTCGAAACGGTTGTAACGAATATTGGAAGATAGATTATTAAATGCATTTATATCCCAATCAAAACCAACTGAACCTGAACCACCAAAACGAGAGGTTTTAGAATTACCGTTTTGAGATAACGTTCTGGTATCGTTATTCAAGAAATCTTGACGAAAAAAGTTAACGGTTGAGGTTTGTGGGATAAAGAAATTGCCGTTAATTCTGGAGTTAATACCAAAATTGCCATTACGTATGTTTAGGTTAACCCCTGCATTATTTCTACGAGTACCTGCCGATGCATTTACTGAGCCATTCACTCCGAATAATGTAGTTTTTTTGGTGATGATGTTAATGATACCTGCGGTACCTTCTGCATCGTATCTTGCCGATGGACTAGTGATTACTTCCACACTTTTTATTTCATCCGCCGGAATCATTGCTAACGCATCAGCAACACTTGCTGCCATGCTTCCCGATGGTTTCCCGTTGATTAAAACCCGAATATTTGAACTTCCTCTTAATTGTACATTACCATCTAAATCAACAGAAAGCATAGGTACTTTACGTAAAATATCGCTTGCATCGCCACCGGTAGAGGTTAGGTCTTTTTCAGCATTATATACTAATTTGTCTACTCTGTTCTCTACTAAAATGGCTTCACCTTGTATTTCTACTGCTTGTAAAATATTAGCAGTTGGAGACAAAATTATGTTACCTAAACTCAAAGTGAGTTTAGTGCCATCAAAATCAACCGGGTCTATCACTTTAGTTTTAAACCCAATGAATGAAACAGAAATTCTGTATTTACCAGGTGCTATATTTTCTAAAGTGAAATTTCCTTTATCATCCGATATGGTACCGTTTATAGAACGGGCATCACCTGAACGTGAAATGGCAACGGTTGCAAAATCAACTGGTTTTTTGGTTAATGAATCGGTTACCGAGCCTGTAATTTTACCAGTAACACCAGGTATTGCACCTGTTGAAGCCGGTCGTTGACCTTGAGCAAAGGAAGAAAATGTAATGATTAAACAAGTGAAAACACTTAATACTAATTTCATGATATAGATTTTAAACTTAATGACACAAAAATACGGCGTTTGTTTAGTTTAAATGTGTAACAAATGAGTTAATATGGTTGTTTAAACATATTTCTTGTAATAATACTATTGCAAAGGCTTATAAATATGCAACTGTTAATCTTTAACAGATAATTACCGGAAAAAATAATTGGTATCTTTGAAGTCAAAATAATAACATAGATGAAAAAGTTAATAGGTATAAGTGTTTTATTAATGGTAATTACACTTTCATGCAGAAAAACAACCATACAAGAATTTTGCTTTTTAGAATTCCAAAATAAAGCAGTGGTTACAAATAGTGTTGGGACTGTTTTTTTAAGAGGGGGTGATTATTTCATTGATCCGGATAATACCTCCACGGTTGAATATTTGCCTTGTAATTTACCTGTTGATTTGAAAGTACCTGGCATACGCGTAACTTTTAGTGGTAATGTAAAAGATGTACCTGCTGAGCCAAAACCCGTTGCAATAGATAATATAGAACTTACTCGTATAGATCAAATTGATTAAGGTACATAGAAGTAATTTATACCACTACATTAATTATTCTGCCTTTAACCACAATCACTTTTTTTGGAGATTTACCGTCTAGGTATTTTTTAATTTCGGCTGAAGACAACACGGTTTCTTCTATTTCATTTATTTCTAAAGTTAGGGGTAAAAGCAAATTAGTTCTTGTTTTGCCATTAACAGAAACCGGATAGTTAAATTCATCCTCTTCTAAATATTGCGATAAAAAGGTTGGATACGAAACATAACTCAGACTACCTTTTTCATTGCCCAAAAGCATCCAAAGCTCCTCACAAATATGTGGAGCGTACGGGGAAAGTATAACCACCAATTTTTCAAGAATAATGCGTTTGTTGCATTTGAGTTCGGTAAGTTCATTAACACAAATCATAAAAGCCGAAACGGAGGTGTTAAAGGAAAATCGTTCGATGTCTTCTTCAACTTTTTTAATGATTTTATGTAAAGATTTGTATTCTGCTTTGCTAGGTTCTTGATCACTTACTTCAAAATTCCATTGTTCATCGTGAAAAAGTTTCCAGAACTTCTTTAAAAACTTATACACACCCTCAATACCGTTGGTATTCCATGGTTTGCTTTGCTCTAATGGCCCCAAAAACATCTCGTACATACGAAGTGTGTCGGCGCCGTATCGTTCAATTAAATCATCTGGGTTTACCACGTTAAATTTAGATTTCGACATTTTTTCGATTTCCCATCCACACACATAAGTGCTGTTTTCTTCTAAGATGAAATTAGCATTGTGATATTCTTCTCTTGATTTTTTAAACAACTCGATATTTAACACATCATTTTCAACTAAACTTACATCTACGTGTAATGGAATGGTTTCGTATCTGTTTTTTTGGGAATGAGATACAAAAGTGTTCGATTCTTTTAATCGGTATACAAAATTTGATCGGCCCTGTATCATCCCCTGATTAATCAATTTCTTGAAAGGCTCTTCTTTTACTACATAACCCAAATCTTTTAGGAATTTGTTCCAAAAACGACTGTACAATAAATGACCGGTAGCATGTTCTGCTCCGCCAATGTATAAGTCAACATCTTGCCAATATTCTATTTTATCTGCAGATGCAAATGCTTGGTTATTTCGTACATCCATGTATCGGTACCAATACCAGCTGCTCCCGGCCCAGCCGGGCATGGTGCTTCGTTCGTATTTCCAATCTTTTGCCCTTGCTAATGGGGGCTCTCCGGTCTCGGTTGGTAGATATTTATCAATTTCGGGTAATAAAAGGGGTAATTCTTTTTCATCCATTAATTTCGGGATGTCCCCATCAAAATAAACAGGTACGGGTTCGCCCCAATACCGTTGTCTGCCGAAAATGGCATCGCGCATGCGGTAATTTATTTTGGCTTTACCTAGACCTTGCTTTTCTAATTCAGCAACAATTTTGGCAACTGCATCTTTGTATGCAAGGCCATCTATTATACCAGAATTAATGTATTTTCCTTCTTTTCTAGTGTCTGCTTCTGTTTCTATGTTTTGAGAATCTAATACCGGTATAATGGGTAAATTAAAATGTTTAGCAAATAGATAATCACGCTGATCTCCGGAAGGTACGGCCATTACAGCTCCGGTTCCGTAACCGGCCAATACATAGTCTGCAATCCAAATGGGAACATCTTTTCCCGTGAGAGGATGTTTAGCATAACTACCTGTAAAAGCACCCGAAACGGTTTTAACATCAGCCATTCGGTCCAATTCAGATTTTTTCTTAGTATCTCGTATGTAATTTTCAATGGTGGATTTTTGTTCTGATGTAGTTAATTTAGCAACTAGCTCATGTTCAGGAGCTAACACCAAAAAAGTAGCACCGTAGATGGTGTCTACTCTAGTAGTAAATACTTCAATAAAAGTAGCTGATACTGGAAATTTGACCATGGCACCTTCGCTTTTGCCAATCCAGTTGCGTTGTATTTCTTTAATTGGTTCGGGCCAATCAATGGTTTCTAACCCTTGGAGTAAACGCTCGGCATATGCTGTAATTCGCATACTCCATTGCATCATTTTTTTCTGTTCTACGGGATATCCGCCACGTTCAGAAAAGCCATCTTTTACTTCATCGTTTGCTAATACGGTTCCTAGTGCGGGGCACCAATTCACTATACTTTCTTTCAGATATGTAAGGCGATATTTTAATATCTCTTTTTGTTGTTCATCTTCAGATAAATGGTTCCATTCTTGGGCAGAAAGTTCTAAAATGTCTTCATCACAAACGGCTTTAATTTGTTTAGTTCCGTTTGTCTTAAGTTTTTGGATTAGGGTAGATATAGGTTCTGCTTTATTTGAATCTATATTGTACCAAGAGTTAAATAATTGCATGAAAATCCACTGTGTCCAATGGTAGAAATTGGGTTCACTTGTGCGCAATTCTTTACTCCAATCGTAGGATAAACCAATTTTATCTAATTGTTTTCTAAAGGTTTGGATATTTTGCTCAGTAGTAATGGCAGGATGTTGTCCGGTTTGTATGGCATATTGTTCGGCAGGTAATCCAAAAGAATCATACCCCATGGGGTGTAAAACATTGAATCCTTTAAGTCTTTTAAATCTGGCTACTATATCAGAAGCAATGTATCCGAGCGGATGCCCAACGTGTAAACCAGCACCAGAAGGATAAGGAAACATATCTAAAACATAATATTTTGGTTTTTTTACATCCACCTCAACTTTAAACGTTTGGTTTTCTGCCCAAAATTTTTGCCAGTTGTTTTCTATCTTTCTAAAATTATACTCCATTGGTACCTTCTAAATAATTGCACGAAGGTAATGATTTACCTCTTTTTTTGAACATTTAGGTACTTCTTCAATTTTGTTATCGTTTTGTATACAAAAATCTTAATTTCGCAACACAGCATTATGGAAGAAAATGGAACAGGCGGAAAAGCCGGGAAATCAAATCGTATATACTTATCTACTGTAGTAAGTATTTCGTTGGTTTTGTTAATGATTGGATTATTAGCTCTCATCATATTACATGCTAAAAACTTATCTACCTATGTAAAAGAGAATATATTGTTCTCTGTGCTTGTTAAAGAAGGCACAAATGAAGTAGATGTTTTACAATTACAAAAGGAAATTGAGTTATACGATGCTGTAAAATCTACACAATATGTAAACCAAGAAGCAGCTGCAAAAAGTTTAACTGAGGAATTAGGGGGCGAAGATTTTATCAAGTTTTTAGGGTACAATCCACTTTTATCTTCTATTGATGTGTATTTAAAGGCAGATTATTCTACTGCGGATAGCATTCTAATAATTCAGGAACAATTAGAGCAAAATGAATTAGTGGATGAAGTGTATTACCAAAGTTCGTTAGTGCAATATGTAGATAAAAATGTGAGATCTATTAGCATGGTAATTTTAGGTATTGGATTTGTGTTTTTAGTGGTAGCATTTGCGCTTATTAATAATACCATTCGTTTATCTATTTATTCTCAACGATTTATAATTAAAAGTATGCAATTGGTTGGGGCAACTGGTGCTTTCATTCGTAAACCTTTTTTAATTTACGGAGCATTGCACGGATTACTAGCAGGTTTAGTGGCAACTATATTTTTAATTGGAATATTATATTTAGCTCAACAACAAATCCCTGAGCTAGTTATTTTGCAAAGTTTTTTCGAATTCTTTGTGGTGTTTATATTCGTGATAGTAAGTGGAGTTCTGATTTCAGTAATTAGCACCTACTTCTCCGTTACCAAATTTTTAAGTATCAAAACAAACGAATTATATTAATAACATGAGTAATCCTTCAGATAAAAAATCCGAGTTTGTTTTCGGTAAAGCAAATTACCAAATCATGTTGGTAGGGCTGGTAGTTCTAGTCATTGGATTTGCCCTAATGGCCGGAACAGAAGACATTATGAGTTTTACCAAAATTACCTTAGCTCCAATTGTAGTTATCATTGGATTTGGGATTCAGTTTTATGCCATTTTGAAAAAGAACAACTAACCCCTTTTTCCACTAAATATTTCCGATGTCGTTATTAGAAATTATTGTTCTAGCCATAGTAGAAGGTATAACTGAATTTTTGCCGGTCTCCTCTACAGGGCACATGATCATAGCATCTGCAATGATGGGTATAGAGCAGGAGCCTTTTGTAAAAACATTTACCGTAGCCATTCAGCTTGGCGCCATACTTTCTGTTTTGGTTTTGTATTGGAAGAAATTTTTACAATCGGTTAATTTTTACGTAAAGCTTTTTGTAGCCTTTTTGCCTGCTGCAGTTTTTGGTTTACTCCTAAATGATTTCATAGAAAGTTTATTGGAAAATGTTTTAGTTGTTGCCATTTCTTTGGTTTTAGGTGGAATAGTGCTTGTGTTTATCGATAAGGTTTTCAAAAATGCCGGAGGTGATGAAGAGCAAGAAGTTTCTATGTTAAAAGGGTTTAAAATCGGATTTTTTCAGTTATTATCCATGATCCCGGGAGTTTCGCGCTCGGCAGCTACCATAATAGGAGGCATGACTCAAGGGCTTAATCGTAAAACGGCAGCTGAGTTTTCTTTCTTTTTAGCTGTGCCAACCATGTTTGGAGCAACTTGTTTAACCTTATTCAAATCCTACGATACAATACAACCAGATGAAATTCGGGCATTACTAATTGGCAATGTGATTGCTTTTTTGGTAGCCATGGTTGCTATAAAAACGTTTATTACCTTTCTTACCAAAAACGGATTCAAGGTTTTTGGATATTATAGAATCATCTTAGGGCTTATACTCATTGGACTTTACATCGCAGGAGTACCATTAGATGTGGTATAAATCCACTTAAATAATCATACATGTTTGATTTCCGAAACGGAGAATTATTTTTAGTTGACAAACCATTAACCTGGACTTCCTTCCACGTAGTAAATAAATTAAAATATACCATTAAAGATAAAGGCTTAAAAATTGGTCATGCCGGAACTTTAGACCCTCTTGCAACCGGTTTGCTTATAGTTTGTACCGGTAAATACACCAAGCAATTAGAAAGCTATCAAAACGAAGAAAAAGAATATACCGGTACCTTTACATTGGGTGCAACCACTCCATCCTATGATTTAGAAACAGAAATAAATCAAACGTACGATATTGAAGGTATAACCGAAGCCGATATTTTGAATACCGCCTTAGGTTTTGTTGGAGAAATAGACCAGGTATCGCCCATTTACTCGGCATTAAAAATTGATGGCGAACGTGCCTATGAAAAAGCGCGTAGGGGAGAAGAAGTAAACATTAAATCCAGAAAAATCACCATTTATGATTTTGAAATTACTCGAATTGCTCTGCCCGAAGTAGATTTTAGAGTAGCTTGTAGTAAAGGAACCTACATACGTTCATTGGCGTTTGATTTTGGAAAAAAGTTGAATAACGGAGCTTATTTGAGTGCCCTATGTCGTACCCGAAGCGGGGGATTTCATTTAAAAGATGCTTGGCAATTAGACAAATTGGTGGATGAAATCAGAAATCAACAAAAATCTGAGCAAAGCGAGTAAATTTGTGCTTCATGAAAATTTATAACAGCATCCATGAGTTTTCCTCATTACCCAATGCCGTGGTTACTATTGGCACATTTGATGGCGTTCATTTTGGGCATCAGAAAATAATAAAAAGACTAAAAGAAGTGAGTGAAAGCATCAACGGGCAAACCGTTATTATCACTTTTTTCCCTCACCCACGCATGATTTTGCATCCAGAAGATAATCAACTAAAACTGATAAATACATTAGAAGAGAAAATTCAATTGTTGGATAAGGCAGGTATAAACCATCTACTGATTATCCCCTTTAACCGAGATTTTTCTAACCTTACATCGCTAGAATTTATAGACGAAATTTTGGTAAAGGCCATCGGAACAAAAAAATTAGTAATTGGCTATGATCATCGTTTTGGGAAAGATAGAGAAGGAAGTTTTGAGCATTTGAAAAATGTAAAAGGAAAACACGGATTTGAAGTAGAAGAAATTCCGGAGCAAGACGTTAACGACATTGCCGTAAGTTCCACCAAAATTAGAAAGGCGTTACTTAGCGGAGATATTACTACCGCTAATTCTTTTTTAGGGTATGATTTTCAACTAAGTGGAGTAGTAGTAAAAGGCGATAAAATTGGTAGAACCTTGGGCTACCCCACTGCAAATATCTTCATCCCCGAAAACTATAAGTTAATACCCGGCGACGGAATTTATGCCGTTGAAGTGGTACATGACAATATTAATTACCAAGCGATGCTGTACATCGGTCATCGGCCAACCATTAATGGCATGACCAGAAATATAGAAGTAAACATGTTTAATTTCGATAAGGAAATTTACAACGAAACACTTAATATCTCTTTTAAATCATTCATACGCCCCGATCAAAGGTTCGATTCTTTGGAAGCATTAACCCAGCAATTACATAAAGATAAAGCTGCAACTTTGCAATTCTTTGCAGGGCAAACACAAAATAAAATTTAATATTTTTACCACATGATACAACGCGTACAATCTGTTTATTTATTCATCGCTGCTTTAGCAGGTATTCTATTGTTTTATTTTCCGATTAACTCCTATGAGTTCGGAGGAGAGAAATTTCTGATGCAAATTTCGGCACAACAAAAAATGGTGGAAGATAAAATCATAGTGGCGCAGCATTTTATAATTCCTTCTTTTTTATTGGGATTTACCACTGCATTGGCAGTATTTACCATATTTAAATACAACAACCGAGCACAACAAATTAAACTTTGTTTTTTAAATCTGGTGCTCACCGCCTTATTTATTGGCTTTACCGTTTACAATGTTTTTACTGTTATTCCCGAAGGTGTAGAAAGTGTGTTGGGTATTGGCGCATTTCTGCCAACCGTTATGCTAATTTCCATCATATTAGCTCGCCGAGCCATACAACGCGACGAAGAATTAATTAAATCTGCTGATAGGATTAGATAATTTTTGTTGAATTATGAATTTATAACTCTAATTACAACCAACTACTAACTACTCAATACTAACTACTAAATACTCACAACTAACTTACGTTTTCTGTTTCTTTTTCTTGGCTGCTGGGAATAAAACATTGTTTAAAATCAACCGATAACCTGGTGAATTGGGGTGCAAACTCAAATCGGTTGGTGGGTCGCCTACCATGTGCTGATAATCTTCCGGGTCGTGGCCGCCAAAGAAAGTCCAGGTGCCGTTGCCTAATGTTCCATGAATGTATTTGGCTTCGTTAAAAGCTTTATTATCTCCCAAAATTAAAACATCCGGTTTAATGAATTCATTTTTAAAAGCAGTGGTTTGCCCCATGAAGCCCTTAATTACTTTGAGGTGATTTTGGGTAAGCATGGTGGGTACAATATCCCATTTGGCAGAGAAATCGAATAACATAAACACATCACTTCTTCTATCTACCGGGCGTTGTGGTGCTACATCAATGGTCGAAAATTCATAATTATACGGGTTCATGTCTAATCGGAAATTATGAAAAGCGAATGTTTTAGAAAAATCCAACTTAGATTGAGCATTCCTATCCGCTGGGTCGCCATCAAACATAGACTCTATGATGTCTACCCCTTCGGCTGCAAGTGCAATGTCATAGGTGTCGGTAGCAGCACACATCGCAAATAAAAATCCTCCTCCGGCAACAAACTCTTTAATGGTTTTAACTACCGCCAATTTCATTTGCGATACTTTTTTAAAGCCTAGTTTTTTTGCCCGTTGTTCTTGCAGTGCAACATCTTGTTGATACCAAGCCGCATTTCTGAAATTAGCCCAAAACCTGCCGTATTGCCCAGTAAAATCTTCGTGGTGCATGTGTAACCAATCAAATCGGGGCAATTCTCCACTCAGAACTTCTTCATCGTAAATAATCTCATAAGGAATTTCGGCATAAGCTAAAACAAGCGTTACGGCATCGTCCCATGGTAGTTTATTTTTTGGAGAATATACCGCAATCTTTGGAACTTGTTCTAGTTTTACAACGTCGGTATTAGATTCGGGATTGGCAATTTGCAATAAAATTGCACTCACCTGCACATCGGGCACCACCTCATAGCTCACCCCTCTTATTTTGCACTCTCGTTCAAGTGCTGCTGAATAATCGGCTAAAAAAGAGCCTCCACGGTAATTAAGTAACCAATCAATGGTTTCGCCTTTTTGCAAATTCCAAAAAGCAATTCCGTACGCTTTCAAATGGTCTTTCTGATTCATATCCATTGGAATAAGAATAGAAGCCGACTTTACGAAGAGGCTACAAAAACAAAAAACGACGAGTAGAACTAACCTTTTCATTTGCCTAAATGTACAATTTTATCCTAATTTTCATTCTAAATCTCTTAACGATAGCTTAATTTCCTTATTTTCGCCAACTCAAATAAAAATCAATGAGCAAAGCAAAAATTAAAACAGAAAAAGGAGATATGACCGTGTCATTTTATGATAATGACGCCCCTAATACCGTTCAAAATTTTTTAAATCTGGCAAAATCGGGGTATTATGATGGGGTAACCTTTCATCGCGTTATTCCTGATTTTGTGATTCAAGGTGGCGATCCAACCGGAACCGGCGCAGGTGGTCCTGGTTATAAAATAGATTGTGAACTAGATGGAGATAATCAATACCACGATCGTGGCGTTTTATCCATGGCACATGCAGGCAGAAATACCGGAGGTTCGCAGTTTTTTATCTGCCACAGCAGAACTAATACCGCACATCTCGACCGCAACCATACCTGTTTTGGTAAAGTTACCGATGGGGTAGACGTGATAGACGACATTCGTCAAGGGGATAAAATTTTAAGTATTGAATTAATAGAAGAATAGGCTATGAATTTATTTGGAATTGTTTCTATCTCGGGCAAACCGGGATTGTACAAAGTAATCGGACAGAATAAATCCGGCTATGTGGTAGAAAGTTTGGATGAAGCAAAAACCAAATTGGTAACCGGTACCAATGCCCGAATGGCTTCTTTGAATGATATAACTGTTTTTGGAGTTTATGATGATTTGCGATTGAAAGATGTTTTTAAAAAAATGGAAGCATCTTTGGCAGAATATCCCCTCCCTGATCCCAAAGGTGATAGCGACAAAATTAAAACGTATTTCTACCAAGTAATATCCGATTACGATGAGGATAAAGTATATGTATCCGACATGAAAAAAATCATTACTTGGTTCCAGTTACTTTCTGCTTTGCCACTTTGGAAAGAAGCCGATCCTGAAGAAGAAGCGGAGAAACTAGCTGAAGAAGAAGAGAATAAAACTACTACACCCGAAGAACCAGTTGCCGAAGCTAAACCTAAGAAAGCTGCCAAGCCGAAGAAATAATTAACTTACCAGCCAGCCCTACGGGTAGCAAAGTTGTGTTGTCATGCTACGCTATGACGAGAATTCTTACTCGTGATGATAAGGCTCACCCCGTAGGATGGTAAAAGCGCGGTACAATTGCTCTACAAAAAATAATCTAATCATTTGGTGCGAGAAAGTCATGGCAGAAAGGCTGATTTTTTCATTGGCACGCTGATAAATTTCAGCATCAAAACCATACGGACCACCTATTACAAAAACTAATTTTCCGCTCACGTTCAATTGTTTGCTTTCTATCCAGTTGGCAAAAGATACAGATGTAAATTGTTTTCCATTTTCATCCAACAAAACCACATAATCCGTCGGATTTATTTGTTTGGCAAGTAATGCCCCTTCCTTCTTTTTTTGCTCTTCTTCTGATAAATTCTTGGTGTTTTTCAGCGCAGGAATGGTAATTGAATTTATATTGCAATAATGTTTTAGTCGCTTCAGGTAGATTTCTATGCCTTCGGCCAAATAGCTTTCTTCTGTTTTACCAATTTGAATTAGGGTGATTTTCATGGTATAATTAAATTAAAACACCCCTCTTTAAAAAGCAGGGGTGTTTACTTTAGGCTAAATACACTTTAGCTATTAGCACTCAACTTAATCAAGTTCAGTGCAGAGCCTGCTTTAAACCATTCTATTTGTTGAGTATTATAGGTGTGATTTACGGTTATTTCATCCTTGGTTCCATTGCTGTGGTTCAAAACTACGGTTAAAGGCTTACCGGTTTGGAAAGAAATTAATCCAACAATGTCAATCGAATCATCTTCTTGTACCAAATCATAATCGGCCGGATTGGCAAAAGTTAGTGCTAACATACCTTGCTTCTTCAGATTAGTTTCGTGAATACGAGCAAATGATTTTACAAGAATGGCACGTACGCCTAAATGACGAGGTTCCATGGCAGCATGCTCACGGCTAGAGCCTTCGCCATAATTTTCGTCTCCTACCACAATAGATCCGATACCTTCAGCTTTGTAAGCGCGTTGTGTAGCAGGTACTGGGCCGTACTCGCCAGTTAATTGATTTTTAACAGTGTCTGTTTTTTCGTTGAAATAGTTAAGTGCCCCAATCAACATGTTGTTGGAGATATTATCTAAATGTCCACGGAATTTTAACCATGGCCCGGCCATCGAGATGTGGTCAGTAGTACATTTTCCTTTGGCTTTAATCAACAATTTTAGGCCTTTTAAATCAACACCTTCCCAAGGTTTAAATGCTTCTAATAATTGCAAACGAGCGCTTCTTTCGTCCACCATTATCTGAATTCCGGAACCATCCGTAGCTGGAGCCTGAAATCCGGCATCTTCTACATCAAATCCTTTAATTGGTAACTCAATTCCTTGTGGCTCGTCTAATTTCACTTGTACTCCGTCTTCATTAGTAAGGGTATCGGTAAGAGGATTAAACGACAAGCGACCTGCAATAGCTAAAGCAGTAACAATTTCGGGCGAGGCTACAAAGGCATGAGTACTTGCCAAGCCATCGTTGCGTTTAGCAAAATTGCGATTATAGGAGGTAAGGATGGTATTTTTTCTTGTGGGATCGTCTATATGTCGTGCCCATTGACCAATACAAGGTCCGCAAGCATTAGCCAGCACAATGCCTTTTATTTCTTCAAATGTTTTAATCAAACCGTCGCGTTCAATGGTAAACCGAATTAATTCTGAACCGGGTGTAACGGTAAATTCCGATTTTGCAATCAGATTTTTCTCGGAAGCTTGTTTAGCAATGGAGGCTGCACGGGTCATGTCTTCGTAAGAAGAGTTGGTACAAGAACCAATTAATGCCACCTCAATAATATCCGGCCATTCGTTTTCTTTTACAGCTTCGGCTAATTTAGAAATTGGCCAAGCTAAATCTGGGGTATATGGGCCATTTACATAAGGCTCTAAAGTATCTAAGTTAATTTCAATTACTTGGTCGTAATAATTTTCCGGATTAGCTAAAACATCATCATCGGCACGTAAATGTTCTTTAATATTATTTGCCATGTTGGCTACAGATTCTCTTCCGGTTGCACGCAGATAATCGGCCATGCGCTCGTCGTATCCGAAAATAGAAGTGGTTGCTCCAATCTCGGCACCCATGTTACAAATGGTTCCTTTTCCGGTACAAGAAATGTTCTCTGCACCTGGTCCAAAATATTCGATGATGGCGTCTGTACCACCTTTTACGGTTAAAATTCCAGCAACTTTTAATATCACGTCTTTTGCCGAAGTCCAACCATTCATCTTCCCGATTAATTTTACTCCAATTAGTTTCGGGAATTTTAGTTCCCATGCCATGCCCGACATTACATCAACGGCATCAGCACCACCAACACCAATGGCAACCATTCCTAATCCACCTGCATTAGGAGTGTGCGAATCAGTACCTATCATCATTCCACCAGGGAAGGCATAATTTTCTAATACAACTTGATGGATAATACCTGCACCAGGTTTCCAGAAACCAACACCATATTTATTAGATACCGAAGCAAGAAAGTCATATACTTCCTTATTGGTTTCTATGGCCGTTTTTAAATCGGCTGATGAACCTACTTTAGCCTGAATTAGGTGATCGCAATGTACGGTAGATGGTACGGCAACTTTTGGCCGGCCGGCAGTCATGAATTGCAACAATGCCATTTGAGCGGTTGCATCTTGCATAGCTACCCTATCTGGGGCAAAATCTACATATGATTTAGCTCTGGTGAAATGCTGTGTTGCATTTCCTTCAAATAAATGTGAATAAAGTATCTTTTCTGCTAAAGTTAGCGGACGGTTTACCACCTTGCGGGCTGCAGCTATGCGTTCTCCCATGGAGTTGTAAACTTTTTCGATCATGTCTAAGTCGAATGCCATTCTATGTATTGTATTTAAGTGTTAAATTTATTTTTGGGTTGTGCGAAGGTACAAAAATAGGGATGAAAATTGTGGTAACACCATTAGCTAAATTAAATTTGGAAGTCTTCTAAATTAGGCTTCAATTTTTTTGAAAGTATAGCCTTTCTCTTTCCAAAATTTTAGGGCTGTTGGCAATACTTGTTTTAATTTTTGCGATGCTTTTATGCTATCGTGGAACACAACAATGGAGCCGTTGTACGTTTTCTGCACGACATTTAATAAGCAATCGCGGGCAGAGATGGAGGTATCGAAATCGCCACTTAGTACATCCCACATAATAATTTTAAATTGCTTTTTTAAGTGGATGATTTGAGATGGGCGTAGTTTACCGTATGGGGGTCTGAATAAAGTAGTTTTGGTTAATTCTTGGCATAATTCTATATTTCCAACATAGCGGTTAGTTTCTGTAAACCAACCATTTAAATGATTATAAGTATGGTTGCCAATTGCATGTCCGTGTTGTTGGATGGAGGCAAAGATTTCTGGATGTTTGCGAATGTTATCGCCAATACAAAAAAAGGTGGCTTTGGCTTGGTATTTATCTAATTGTTTAAGAACAAACGGGGTTATATCCGGAACCGGTCCATCATCAAACGTTAAATAAATTACTTTTTCTTTCCGGTCGAAATTCCAGATTAAGGAAGGATAAAGTTTTTTAATGAAGAAAGGGGTACGTACTAAATACATCGTATTCAAAAGTAGGAAAAGAAATGTACAGCATACAAAATAGAGTAACTAAAAATTTACCCCATCCTATCAAATAAGTAAATACTTTTGAGAAATAATTTTACTTTTAAACTACAACACAAAGAATTGAAAAACCTACTACTATTTATTTTTTCATTCGCTACAATATCTTCCGGATTTGCTCAAACCAGGTTGAATTTAGAGCAATCTATTGCTTATGCATTAGAAAATAACTTGAGCATTAAACAGGCTAAGTTTTCTGAATCTATTGCCGAAGCAGATTTTATGCAAAGTAAATTGAGCCTCTTGCCTTCACTCAATGGAAGTGCATCGCAAGGGTATAATTTTGGCAGAAATATCGACCCTCAAACTAACTTGTTTGTAAATGATCAAATCAATTCCAATAGTTTTTCGCTAAGTAGTAACGTCACTTTGTTTGCCGGTTTCCAACGAATTAATTCCATTGCTCAAGCAAGGTTTAATTTACTTGCCAATAAAAGCAATCTAGACAGGATTAAGAATGAAGTACAGCTGAATGTAATTTCGCTTTTTTTGCAAATTCTTTACAACCAAGATTTAACTATAAACTCCAATGCGCAATTACTAATTAGCAAGCAACAATTAGATAACGCTCAAAAAAGGTTTGATGCCGGAGCGTTAACTGTTGGAGATTTAACAACGTTTAGGGCTCAGGTTTCGGTAGATGAATTTAATCTCATCAACATTCAAAATCAATTGGATATTGCCCTTCTTAATTTAAAACAGATTCTAAATTTCCCGATTAACGACGAACTTGTTTTAACTCAACCAGCAACTATTGCCATAGATAAGATAGAAACAGATTTTAATACAACGGCAGTCTACGAAGATGCTTTATTGATTAATCCAGAGATTAAACTATCTGAGTTCAGAAGAAGAGCTGCTCAAAAAGCATGGGCAATTGCAAAAGGGGCCGATGCTCCGCGAATATTTTTAGGTGGTAATTTAGCTTCGGGTTTTTCTAGTGGAAGAAAGCGGATAGTGAGTGTGCAACAAAACGGGTTTGAGGTGATTGGTGTAACCCAAAACACCAACGAAAATGTACTAGCCCCTCGTTTTCAGGCTTCATTAGAAACTACTCCTTTTAAAGATCAAATAAGCGAGAATTTTAACCAAAGTTTGAATATTACACTTCAGGTTCCGATTTTCAATGGATGGCAAACTCGCGCATCGGTTCGCAGAGCCAGAATAAATTATCAAAGTTCTTTGTTGGACGAAGAAATTGCTAAATCCAATTTAAGTATTGCGGTTTCGCAAGCGGTTTTCGATTTAAAAGCAGCAGAAAAAAGATTGCTTTCTGCTCAAAGTAGTTTCGAATCGTTAAAACAAGCTTATGAGTTTAGTTTACAACGTTTCGAAATTGGTTTAATCAATGCATTGGATTTAAATATAGCTAAGAATAACATGGTAAGAGCAGAAACAGATGCATTACAAGCTAAATATGATTTAATATTTAAAAGCAAAGTCATTGACTATTATTTGGGGAAACCTATTACATTTTAATTATGAAAAAGAAATCTAATACCTTAAAATATCTTATAGGAGCGGTGTTGCTTTTTGTTGTAATTGCCATTATCGGAAAAAGTGCCGGATGGTTTGGCGGTGCAGCAGAAGTAAATGTTTCGGTAGAAAGTGTTTCTACTCGTACTATCGTACAAACGGTATCAGCAAGTGGTAAAATTCAACCAGAAACAGAAGTTAAAATTAGCCCCGATGTATCTGGTGAGATTACCGAACTTTATGTTAAAGAAGGACAAAAAGTTAAAAAAGGAGATTTATTGTTGCGTATTCGCCCGGATATTTATGAGTCAAGTTTTAGCAGATCTACCGCAGCATTAAATCAAATAAAAGCAAATTTGGCTAATGCTGAGGCACGTCTATCTCAAGTACAAGCACAATTTCGTAATACCGAAACAAGTTTTGCTCGAACAAAAAAACTATACGAGGATAAGGTAATTTCAGCATCAGAATTTGAGCAAGCATTAGCAGGCTATGAAGCCGCGAAAGCAGATGTAGAAGCCGCAAGGCAAAATGTAAATGCGGCTAGATTTAATGTTGCATCTGCGCAAGCTACAGTCCGCGAATCGCAAGACAACCTTTCTCGTACCACCATTTTTGCACCGGTAGATGGCACCGTATCTAAACTTAATGTAGAGCGTGGAGAACGCGTGGTTGGTACTTCGCAAATGGCAGGAACTGAACTCATGCGTATTTCTAATTTAACCTCCATGGAAGTACGGGTAGATGTAAATGAAAATGATATTAACCGTGTGAAATTAGGAGATACATCCATCATACAAGTGGATGCATTTTTAGATAAAAAATTTAAGGGAATAGTGACAGAAATTGCCAGTTCTGCTAACATTACAGGATTATCTGCAGATCAGGTTACAAATTTTTCTGTACGCATAAGAATTCTTCCCGAATCTTATCAACATTTAATTACTTCCACTTCTGCTTCACCGTTCAGGCCAGGCTTATCGGCAACGGTAGATATACAAACAGAAATTGCTAAAAATGCATTGGCTATTCCAATTCAAGCCGTTACGACCCGATTAGAAACAGACACCGTGGTTGCTGCCACCAACCTGTCGGCAAAACCATTGGAAGTTGTTTTTGTAGTAGAAAATGGCAAAGCAGTTCGTAAGCAAGTTACCACCGGCATACAGGATGATATGTACATTGAGATTAAAGGGTTAGCAGACGGAGTGCAGGTAATTACCGCACCATATATTGCTATTTCTAAAACTCTAAAAGAGGGAACCAACGTAAAAGTGGTGGATAAGAGTAAACTATTCGAACGTCCGGGTAACAAATAAAAATTAAATTAATTTTTAAATAAAAAGATAAATTGCAAATATTTACCAATTGTAATTAATCTTTTGTGAAACAACACGGCAATAAAATAGCGGTAATTGGGGGTGGAAGCTGGGCTACCGCACTTTTAAAGATTTTAAGTTCTCAGCAAAATACAGAATTATTTTGGTGGCTACGGGATAAGGATGCTATTGAGCACATCCAGAAGTTTGGTCATAATCCAAAATATTTAAGCTCTGCACAAATCCAAATCCCTGCAAATAATGTTTCGGATGATTTACAATGGGTAATTTCTGAAGCCGATGTGGTGATTTTAGCTGTACCGGCAGCCTTCCTTAAAGATTGTTTAAAAGCAATTACAGCTATCGATCTAAAAGATAAAATTTTAGTATCAGCCATAAAAGGCTTTGTGCCCGATGATAATTCTATTATAGGCGAGTTTTTACATGCAAATTATGATATACCTTTTGAAAACATAGCTGTTGTTGCAGGTCCGTGCCATGCAGAAGAAGTAGCGTTAGAGAAACTATCTTACCTTACCATCGCTTGCCAGGATAAAAATAATGCTGAGTTAATTGCGACCAAATTAGCAAACCGATACATACGCACTACCATTTCGGATGATATTTATGGGACAGAATATGCGGCGGTTTTAAAAAATATTTTTGCGATAGCCAGTGGTATTTGTCATGGTTTGGGTTATGGAGATAATTTCCAGGCGGTTTTAATATCTAATGCCATACAAGAAATTAAACGATTTGTAGATGCCGTGCATCCAATACAAAGAGACATTAATGATTCTGCCTATTTGGGAGATTTATTGGTAACTGCTTATTCTCAATTTAGTAGAAACCGCACATTCGGGAACATGATTGGTAAAGGTTACTCGGTAAAATCTGCACAATTAGAAATGAACATGGTTGCCGAAGGGTATTATGCAGTAAAATGTTTGCATGAAATTAATAGAAAACACAAGGTAGAATTGCCCATATGCCGCACAGTATATGCTATCCTATACGAACAAATCTCACCAGTTATAGAAATTAAATTAATGGCAGATAGGCTAAGTTGAGAATCCGTTTTTGGTAAATTATTTTTTCAACTTTTTCCATTGCTGATTAAAGGACTCCATCGGAATTTCAGGTAAAGTACGGCGTTTGCCCCAGGCACCGTCAAAGAATTTACGAAGTATAAAATTCTTGAATTTGCCTCCAAAAGTATTTATCATTCTCCTACTTAACATTCCTCTTTTCCAAAAAAACCAACCCCACATCTCGGTTTTTGTAGCAAATTGATTGTCTACTACATCTCTTCGGTTTAGTAAAAGCATTTTGTGGATTTCTATTTTTACCGGACAAACTTCCGAGCAATTTCCGCATAAACTAGAGGCATTACTCAAATGTTTGAATTGTTGCATGCCTCTTAAATGAGGGGTAATGATAGAACCTATAGGGCCGCTGTAGGTTGTTTCGTAGGTATGGCCACCAATGTTTTTATAAATTGGGCAGGCATTTAAACAGGCACCACATCTAATACAATACAGGCCTTGCCTCTGTTCTTTTTGGGCTAATAATTTTGTTCTGCCGTTATCTAATAGAACAACGTACATTTCTTCGGGGCCATCCATTTCATCAGGTTGCCTAGGGCCACTAATAATAGAGTTATATACGGTAAGATTTTGACCCGTTCCATGGGTACTTAGTAATGGCCAAAATAGATCTAAATCATGCAAAGAAGGGATGATTTTTTCAATACCAACTATAGCAATATGAATCTTAGGAAAAGTGGTACTTAGTCTAGCATTTCCTTCGTTTTCGGTAAGTGCAATACTCCCAGTATTAGCGACTAAAAAATTACCACCCGAGATACCAACATCTGCTTTTAAATATTCATCGCGTAATAGTTCACGAGCTTTTAGGGTAAGCTGTTCAGGCGTTGCATCTATTGGCGTACCAAATTTTTCGTGAAATAATTTTGCAATATCTTCTTTAGATAAATGCATAGCAGGAGTAACGATGTGATAAGGTTTCTGACCAAGTAACTGCACAATGTATTCTCCTAAATCTGTTTCTAAAGATTGAATGCCGTTATGTTCTAAAACTTCGTTTAAATCCAGTTCTTCACACGTCATGGATTTGGCTTTAACTACTTTAGTAGCATTGGCTCTTTTTATGATTTTTAGTATTTCTTTTTGAGCATCTTCTTTTGTGTTTGCCCAAATTACTTTTCCGCCTTTTCGATTAAAATTTAATTCAAATTCCAGAAGGTGTTTTTCTAGATTTTCGATGGTGCGCCATTTTATGACGTGCGCGCGTTTTTTGGCATTTTCTAGGTCGTTAATTCTAGATAATCCTTTTGTAACCGAAACATCATATTTGCCAATGTTGAAGTTTATTTTTCTTCTATGTTCGGCATCAAAAGAAATAGTATTAGATGTTTCTATGAAATCTTCTGCAAAATTGCTCATCGATGGTAAAAGTCTAAAAACAAAACGCCAAATCCAACTTTTGGTTCAGATTTGGCGGAATATTAATAGTTTTTAAATCTTATCTATTAGCTGGGAAGTCGTTTTCAACATCTACAACTGGGCGTTTATCACGATTTGCTATTATCCAAGCGGTATAAAAAACAAGTTGAGCTCTTTTTTCTTGCACTTCGTATGCAATTTTATGTGCTTCGTCTCCAGGTCTGTGATAATCTTCGTGAACACCTGTAAAGTAAAATATAATTGGTATACCTAAACGGGCAAAATTATAATGATCAGAACGGTAGTAGAAACGATTTGGATCTTTTGGGTCGTTGTATCTAAAATCCAGATTTAGGTTGGTGTATTTTTCATTTGCTTCTAAACCAATGGCATGTAACTCCGTGCTGAGTTTATCAGAACCGATGATGTACACATAGTTAGAATCGTTTACATGATCTTTGTCTATTCTTCCAATCATGTCTATATTTAAGTTTGCAACAGTATTCTCTATCGGGAATATTGGATTATTTGAATAGTATTGAGAACCTAACAATCCTTTTTCTTCGGCCGTAACGGTCATAAATAAAATACTTCTGCGAGGACCATTACCTTCAGCTTTTGCTTTTGCAAATGCTTCTGCTAATTCTAAAACGCCAACTGTGCCAGAACCGTCATCATCAGCGCCATTATTTATTTGGCCATCGGCACTAATGCCAATGTGATCGTGGTGTGCAGTTATTACTAAAACTTCTTCTTTTAAATCAGTTCCTTCTAAAAACCCTAATACGTTGCGTGCTACAATTAGCTCGTATTTTCTGCTTACATCAACAGATACTTCTTTTTTAAATGATTTCGAAACAGATTTTCCTGTTTTATTAATTGAAGCTTTGGTATCGGCATGATTAATTTTGCCATCCATTAATTTGTTAAGCGCTGCAGGAGTTAAATAAAAGGTAGGAATTGCGGTAGCAGTACTTGCAGGTTTAAAACCAATTCTACTGCCTTCTAAAAAGGCTCTAAATCTACGAATATTGTTTTCGGCATTCTCGTCAGAAATAAAAATGGCAGCAGGATTTTTTGCTCGGATGTTTTCCATTTTTTTACGTGTTAACGCATACTCTCCAATGGCTGTATTCATCTTTTCTGCATTGGAAACTCCGGCTTCAAATGATGGATCGCCAGCAAGCATAACTACTATTTTTCCTTTTAGATCCAGGCCTTTTAATTCGTTATATTCATTTAATTCTAATCCAAATCCAACAAAAACCACCTCTGAAGCTTTAAATTTAGATGTGTTAACATCATTCAAGAAATAGAAATCATCTACATATTTTAATTCGTTGTTGCCAGATTTTATGGATTTGTTACCAGCAGAAACATTAAATAATTCAACGTTTTGAAAGTAAGAACCGTTTACCGGGCCTTTCAATCCAATATTTTTGAAATGATTGGAGATATATTCTTCGGCTAGAGCAATACCCCTTGTGCCGGTTTCTCTACCTTCAAATTCATCAGATGCTATAATAGTTAGGTGTTTGCGAAGATCTTCGGCGGTAATGGTTTTGCCATATTTTATTGCCGTTGGGTCTTGTGCTATACTCGTTGCACTTAGTAAAACTAATGCAATAACGATGGAAAATAATTTCTTCATTTGGAAAGTTTGATTTGTTTAAAAACCGAAAATAAGAAAACGTCTTTGCTATCGCGAAAAGTTGGGTTATTGTATGAATAATATTACAGCAATAAGAATTATTAGCAATCAATTTTTGCTACTCGGGTTTGATGTCTTCCGCCTTCAAATTGTGCCGTTAAAAAGCATTGCGTTATCGCTATTGCTTTATCAAGGGATATAAACCTGGCCGGAATACATAAGATATTGGCATTGTTATGACTTCGGGCCAAAACGGCCAATTCTTTTTCCCAAGCTATTGCTGCTCTTATCCCTTTGTGTTTGTTTGCTGTAATGGCAACTCCATTTGCACTACCACATAATAAGATGCCTAATTCATACTCACCAGCAAGGATAGATTTTGCCAAGGGATGAACATAATCCGGATAGTCTACAGATTCGGTGGAATAAGGTCCAAAATCTTTTACATCATGACCTGCATCCTTTAACTCTTTTATTAAAATTTCTTTGTAATCGAAACCGGCATGATCGCCACCTATTGCAATTTTCATACGCTTAAGAGTTAAAAAAATCTAGTTCTGCTTGTTTACGTTTTTTTACTACCCAAGCAGAAACATAAATACTTATTTCGAACAACAAAAACAAGGGTGTTGCTACAATTAGTTGAGTTAACACATCGGGGCTTGGAGTAATAAATGCAGATACTATTAATATTAATACAATGGCATATCGCCTGTTTTTACGCATATACTCGGGTGTCATCATGCCAATTTTGGATAGAAAATAGATGACAATAGGTAGTTCAAAGGTAATACCACACCCTAAGGTTAAGGTAGAAATGGTTCCAATATAGGAATCTAAAGTGATTTGATTAATAATTTCATCACTAACTGTGTACGAACCAAGAAATGTGATGGTAAGAGGTACTATCAAAAAATAGCCAAATAAAACACCGGTTATAAATAAAAGGGAAGTAATGGTTACTATTCCTGTGGAGCTTTTTCTTTCTGTATCGTGTAAGGCCGGTTTTATAAATCGCCACATCTCCCATACAAAATAAGGAAATGCAATAATAATTCCCGCATAGATTGAAGTTGTGATGTGTATGGTAAACTGCCCTGCAATGGCAGTATTCATGATGATGAAATTGATTTTTTCTATACAGAAATCCTTAAAATTAAAGGTCTCTGCCAATCTGCACATCATTTGGTAAGTCCAAAAATCCAAGTTTTTTGGGCCTAAGATGATTTTATCAAAAATGAATTCTTTGAAGTAAAACGCAATGCCAGTAAAAATGAAAACAGCAATTACCGACCGAATTAGGTGACCACGTAATTCATTCAAATGGTCAAAAAAAGACATTTCGGCTTCTACGGTTCTTTTTTGTCCTTTTAATCGTTGTAATATTCCTTTTCTGCGCTCGTTAGCCAATGATTTTTTATTATTTTATGATTGCAAATTTGGGAATAAATAACGGCAATAGATAGTAGCGTGTATTCACACCTATAAAATGTATTATCTTAAACGGATTCCGTGTTTTATTCTTCTCCAATTTCAAAAGTATCCATAAACTTAGTGGTAAAATTACCTGCTCTAAAATTTGGATCTTTCATTAATTTAATGTGAAACGGAATGGTAGTTTTTATTCCTTCAATGATAAATTCTTCGAGCGCTCGTTCCATGGTTTGTATGGCTTCTTCTCTGGTTTGCGCTACGGTAATTAATTTAGCAATCATCGAATCATAATACTGAGGGATTACATAACCCGCATAGACATGAGTATCAACTCGCACGCCATGACCACCTGGTGAGTGAAAAGAAGTTATTTTTCCGGGTGATGGTCTAAAATTATTGTAAGGATCTTCGGCATTAATGCGGCACTCTATGGCATGCATTGTTGGTATGTATGACCTGCCCGAAATTGGAACTCCGGCTGCAACTTTTATTTGCTCTTTTATTAAATCATAATTGATAACTTCTTCTGTTACGGGATGCTCTACTTGAATACGAGTGTTCATCTCCATAAAGTAAAAATTACGATGTTTATCTACCAGAAACTCAACCGTACCAGCACCTTCGTAATTTACTGCCATGGCACCTTTAATGGCTGCTTGCCCCATTTTTTCGCGTAGCTCATCGGTCATAAATGGCGATGGAGATTCTTCGGCTAATTTTTGATGACGGCGTTGGATGGAACAATCACGTTCGGAAAGGTGACAAACTTTTCCGTATTGGTCGCCAACTACCTGAATTTCTATATGGCGTGGGTCTTCAATAAATTTTTCTAAATAGATACCATCGTTACCAAAAGCTGCTCCTGCTTCTTGCCTTGCGCTGTCCCATGCTTTTTCAAATTCTTCATCCTTCCAGATGATGCGCATCCCTCTTCCACCACCACCAGCAGTAGCTTTGATGATTATCGGATAACCAATTACTTTTGCAATTTTTTTGCCTTCTTCTACTGAAGATATTAATCCATCTGAACCTGGTATAGTAGGAACCCCAGCTTTTTTCATGGTGTCTTTAGCTGAAGCTTTATCTCCCATGCCATTAATTTGTTCGGGAGTAGCACCTATGAATTTTATTCCATGATCTCGGCAAATGGCAGAAAATTTCGAATTTTCTGACAAAAATCCATAACCCGGATGTATAGCATCTGCATTGGTAATTTCTGCTGCAGCAATGATGTTTGGAATATTTAAATACGAATCTTTACTTGGTGGAGGCCCAATGCATACTGCCTCATCTGCAAAACGAACATGTAAACTATCGCGATCGGCTGTGGAATAAACGGCAACTGTTTTAATGCCCATTTCCTTACACGTACGAATTATTCGTAACGCAATTTCGCCTCGGTTTGCTATTAATATTTTTTTAAACACGTTTTCTTAAATTTTAGGTTATAAATTAAGAATTTTAAATGGAGTATAACACATTAATAATGTAGCATTATCCATTTAAAATTTTACATCGGTTCAACCAAAAACAAAGGTTGGTCATACTCTACCGGCGATGCATTATCAACTAAAATCTTAACAATTTTACCAGATACCTCTGACTCTATTTCGTTGAAAAGTTTCATTGCTTCTATTAAACAAACTACAGAACCTGGTTTAATTTCATCGCCTACGTTTACAAAAACTGGTTTTTCTGGATTTGGAGTACGATAAAATGTTCCAATCATTGGCGATTTTATCGTAATGTATTTAGAAGTATCTTCCGTTTTTGCTGGTGCTGGAGCATTGGAAGCTGCTGGTTGATTAATTGCTGGTGCCATTGCTACTGGTGCTGGTGCCACTTGTACTGCAGCAGGAACTGTCGCCTGCACGATAGTTTGAGTTTGCCCGGCTTTTATGGTAATTTTAAAATCCTTGCGCTCTATAGCCACTTCGTTTACCCCCGCTTTAGATACAAATCGGATTAATTCTTGGATTTCTTTAATGTCCATATTCTATGTCTTTGTTGTAGTAAAATTTTGTTAAATATATTAATTAATAAAAAAGGTTGTGCTTATTTATTTCGGATCGTATGCCCATTTTATATAAGTAGACCCCCAAGTAAATCCTCCGCCAAAAGCTGCTAATATTAAATTATCTCCTTTACGTAGTTTATTTTCCCATTCCCATAAGCATAAAGGTATTGTACCATTGGTAGTATTGCCATACTTTTGGATGTTAATCATCACTTTTTCGGTGCCTACACCCATTCTTGCAGCAGTGGCATCAATTATACGTTTATTTGCTTGATGTGGCACTAACCAAGTTACATCTTGCGAGCTAAGGTTATTTTTCCCCATAATTTCTGCAGCTACATCGGCCATGTTGGTTACTGCAAATTTAAATACGGCTTGGCCTTCTTGATAAATGTAATGTTCTCGATTATTTACTGTTTCTAAAGTTGCAGGTCTAACTGAGCCTCCTGCTTTTTGATTAAGATAGCTTCTTCCAGAACCATCACTTCTAAGTATGGCATCCATAACCCCAACATCTTCTGTAGTTGGTTCTAATAAAACAACACCGCAACCATCTCCAAAAATCACACAAGTTTTGCGATCGGTGTAATCTACTATAGATGACATTTTATCTGCTCCTACCACCAATACTTTTTTATGTGAACCAGATTCTATGAATTTTGAACCGGTATTTAGTCCGTACATAAAACCCGAACATGCGGCATTAATATCAAAACCAAATCCATTGGATGTGCCAATTTTATCGGCAATAATATTGGCAGTAGCCGGGAAAGGCATATCTGGTGTTACCGTGCAACAAATGATAAGATCAATTTCTGAAGCAGAAATGCCTCGTTTTTTTAGTAATCCGTTAATGGCTTCTACTGCCATATCTGAAGACCCTTTTTCTCCTTTTAAGATTCGCCTTTCTTTAATACCGGTACGGCTTATTATCCATTCGTCGTTAGTATCTACCATAGTAGATAAAATTTCATTAGTTAGAACGAAGTCTGGTACATAGCCGTGTACGGCTGTAATTGCAGCACGAGTTTTAGTCATGTTTTGCGATTCTTTTTAGGTAGGCTAATATTGGTATTTTTTACTATAAAGCCGAAGAAAAATCTAATTTTTTAATGAAAAGCTGCTTTTATTTTTTCGGTTAATTTAGAATTAACCATCTCTCTGGAAAGTAAAACCATGTTTTTAATAGCTTCTGGGCTAGATATTCCATGACCTATAACAACTGGCGCATTAATTCCCAAAATAGGACTTCCTCCATATTGCTCGTAATTAAATCTCTCGAAAAATTCGTCTTTTAATCCTTTTTTTAAGGTGATAACGTAAAACGACTCGGCCAATTTAAGTAAAGTATTTCCAGTAAAACCATCGGTTACAATAACATCGGCTTTATCGTTAAATAAATCTCGGCCTTCTATGTTGCCAATGAAGTTAAACATGTTGGTATCGCGCATGAGTGGGTAGGTTGCCATGCTTAATAAATTGCCTTTTTCTTCTTCTTCGCCAATGTTCATGAGTCCCACTTTTGGGTTTTCTATGCCATAAACACTTTGGCAGAAAAGTTTACCTAAAATGCCAAATTGTAGTAAAACATCTGGTTTGCAATCGGCATTGGCACCAACATCTAACATAATACCTATACCTCCTTTTAATTTAGGAACTACGGTTGTAATTGCCGGCCGAATAACGCCTGGAATACTTTTTACCGAAAACATAGCACCAACCAACATCGCACCGGTATTTCCGGCACCTGCGAATGCATCAATTTTGCCTTCTTTCAAAAGTGAAAAGCCAACAGGAATGCTGGCTTCTGGTTTTTTTACAATGGCCTTGGTAGGGTGTTCGCCCATGCCAATAACCTCCGTGGTGTGTATAATTTCTAATTGACTACTATCAAATCCAGCGCTATCTGCTATGGTTTTGATTTGTTCGCTATCTCCAATTAATACTAATTGATCGGTAGATGCTAAAGCTTTATAAGCTTCTATTGCACCTAGTACGGTAGCTTTGGGAGCATAATCGCCGCCCATTACATCTAAGCCAATTTTCATGAAATTAGAGTTTTGTTAAGCGTTTTTGTAATTCTCGATGATGAGTTTTCCGCGGTAAAATAAATTACCATCTACTACAAATGCACGGTGCGGCAAATGAACCGTTCCGGTTGTTTTGTCAACAAAAAGCGGACTAGCTTCTGCTTTGTAATGCGTACGGCGCTTATCTCTTCTCGATTTGGAAATTTTACGTTTAGGGTGTGCCATTTTATCTTGTATTAATTTTTATTTATTTTTTTTAATCCTTCCCACCGGGGGTCAGTTTCTTTGTTTTCTTCTTTTTCTTGGATACTTAACGCTTTAATTTTGTCAAGCATTTCTTTATCACAATATTTTTCTCCGTCTTCATCGCACGGAAATACATTAATCAATGGAGAGGCTAGAGTAATAAATTCATAAATTAATGGTGCTATATCAATCTCAAAATCACTTTTATGAAGGGCAATTACCTCATCTTCTCCTAAATCCTCGGCAGTAAATTTATAAATCTGACATTCGGTGGTTTTTACCTGAAATGGGTAAGGCGCCAAACATCTGTCGCAAGTTAGGTTTAATGTACCTTCTATGTTAAAATTTAACTGCAGAAGGGTTTCTTGTTTATCTAACTCTAAGAAAACCTGTAGGTTCCCGTTTTTTACTAGCGAGTATTCAAATTGATCAAAGAACGTATGGTCTATCGCATAATTAAATGCATGCTTACCAATTTTTAGCCCAACGAATGGTATGATGTATTGCTTCAAAGGGTTCAACGGTACGTTTATTTAAGCCTGCAAAGGTAATAAAATTTCTTATTCTAAGTGGGGATTTTTTAATTCTATATTATAACTAGTCCCTATCTCGCTGTAATCTGGAAATTACCAATGGATTACTGGTTAATTGTTCTTTTTCGGTTCTTTTTCGGTAAATATCACATGCAGTATAAATGGCTTGGCGGAAAGAGTTTTCATTGGCAATTCCTTTGCCTGCAAGGTCAAATCCGGTTCCATGATCTGGCGAAGTGCGCACCACTGGCAAACCGGCCGTAAAGTTTACCCCATACTCAAACTCCAGGGTTTTAAAAGGGATTAAGCCTTGGTCGTGGTACATTGCTAATACAGCATCAAAATTTCGGAAATTGCCCGTTCCAAAAAAACCATCTGCTCCATAAGGGCCAAAACAAAGTATTCCATTTTTGTTGGCTTCTTCTATGGCAGGTATAATCACTTTTAGCTCCTCATCACCTAAAAGTCCGCCATCGCCGGCATGAGGGTTTAATCCTAAAACTGCAATTTTGGGTTTTTCAATCCAAAAATCATTTTTAAGACTAGCATGCATGATTTGCAATTTGGATAGTATTTTTTCTTTGGTAATGCTTTTGGCTATCTCTTTTACCGGAATGTGTCCGGTTACTACTCCAACGCGCAAACCTTCTCCCAATAAAAACATGAGGACATTTTTTTGCTCAAATTGCTCTTGCAAATATTCGGTATGGCCCGCAAAAGCGAAATTTTCACTTTGTATGGTATTTTTATTGATTGGCGCGGTAACTAAAACCTGAATTTTTCCGGCTTTTAAATCGGCGGTTGCAGCTTCCAGGGATTTAAAAGCATATTGGCCTCCTTCTGGCGTTTGTTCGCCTATATTTATCTTCACTTCTTCGTCCCAACAATTAATTAAATTAGCTCTTTTATCGTTTGCTTGCTCTGCATTTTGGATGATGTTAAAGCTGAATTCGTTAAAATTTAAAGCTTTTCGATGGAAAGAAGTAGTTTTAACCGAACCGTAAACAATGGGGGTGCATTGATTGAAAATGCGATTATCCAGCAAAGATTTGATGATTACTTCTATTCCAATACCATTTATATCTCCTAAGGTAATTCCTACTTTAATTTTATCTGCTGAAGTGTTCGTCATTTTATCCATTTTTGAAAAATCAAATCTAAGACCTTCTGCCCATAAATAGAAATGAGTATTGTTAGAGCAAAAAAACACTTAGGACAACATTTTTTAACGGATAAAAACATCGCGAATAAAATTGTGGATGCTTGCAAACCGTTAAACAACTCCTTTACTCAGGTCTTGGAAGTTGGTCCCGGAATGGGAATACTTACTGATATTTTAATTCATCGAAAGGATATTCAATTATCGGTAATTGATATTGATAAAGAATCCATTGAATATTTGCGGGAGAAATATCCCAGCCTTACCGATAGAATTTTCGAAGGAGATTTTTTACAGTTTGATTTTGCCGTGTTAACTAAAGAGCCTTTGGCTATTATTGGTAATTTTCCTTACAATATTTCCTCCCAAATACTATTTAAAATAGTAGATAACCGTATGCAAATACCACAGATGGCAGGGATGTTTCAGAAGGAAGTTGCAGAGCGAGTGGCTGCCAAACCCAACAGCAAAGCATATGGTATATTAAGTGTTATTTTACAAGCTTATTATCAAATAGAGTATTTGTTTACGGTAAATCCTGGTGTTTTTAATCCACCACCTAAGGTAAAATCTGCAGTGATTCGTTTAACCCGAAAAGAGGAAACTAAACTTGGCTGCGATGAGCAAAAATTTACCTTGGTGGTACGTACTGCTTTTAATCAACGCAGAAAAACATTGCGAAATGCCCTAAGCAGTATAGTGCCAAAAGAAAAATTGGTAGATACTATATTTGAAAAACGTGCCGAGCAATTAACCGTACAAGATTTCATCCACCTAACTAAAAAATTGTATGAGTAGAAAGATATTAATTGTGGATGATGTGCATCCAATTTTGAATGAACGATTAGAGGCGGCAGGCTTTGTCTGTCATTATCGCCCAGATTTTAGCTATCAACAAACTTTAGATTCCATTACCGATTATATTGGTCTGATAATAAGAACTAACTTCAGGGTGGATAAAAATCTAATATCAGCCGCAACTAATTTGAAATTTATAGCACGTGCAGGAGCTGGAATGGATAATATTGATACAGAAAATGCCGATGTAAAAATGATAATTTGTTTGAACGCTCCCGAAGGGAACCGAGATGCAGTTGCCGAGCACACCTTGGCACTACTTTTATCTTTGTCAAATAAAATTATTTCTGCAGATAAGCAAGTAAAAAACGGAATATGGGACCGAGAAGAAAACAGAGGTTGGGAAATTGGTGATAAAACTATTGGGATTGTTGGGTTTGGAAATACTGGATCTGCTGTGGCAGCCAAATTAAAAGGTTTCGGCACGAAAATTTTGGCATTTGATAAATATAAAAGTGGGTTTGAACACGAAAGCGATATGCAAACCATTTTTGCAGAAGCAGATATTTTGAGTTTGCACATTCCTTTAACGCTAGAAACTAAGCGATTAGTTACGGTAGATTATCTATCAAAATTCTCAAAATCAATCGTATTAATTAACACTTCCAGAGGTGAAATCGTACACACGCCAGATTTACTATTGGCCTTAAAATCCAAAAAGATTTTGGCTGCCGGATTGGATGTGCTACACGATGAAAAATTTCCGCAAGCGGCAAACACTGATTGGTTTTTTGAATTAAAAAAACAAGATAATGTACTACTTAGCCCACATGTTGCAGGTTGGAGTATAGAGTCTTACAAGAAAATATCCGTTGTTTTAGCAGAAAAAATTCTTTCACTAAAAATCATTTAAATAGATTTCGTTTTTACAAACTACTCTTTATATTTGTATAAATAATGAGCAAGACTATGCAGTGCGTGGTCTTGTTTGCTTTTTATATAGTACTCCAAAACTGAAGAGATATGACAGAGACGACGTATTTAACCGAAGAAGGTTTAGAAAAATTAAGACAAGAATTATCCTTTTTGAAAAATCAAGGACGATCTGCTATTGCCAAACAAATTGCCGAAGCTAGAGATAAAGGCGATTTATCAGAAAACGCAGAATACGATGCCGCAAAAGAGGCACAAGGCTTGCACGAGCTAAAAATATCTAAGCTCGAAGAACTAATTTCTACTGCAAGAATCATTGATGAGTCTAAACTGGATGTTACCAAAGCATTGATTTTATCCATCGTAAAAATCAAAAACTTAAAGAATAACGCCATAATGCAATACCAATTGGTGGCAGAAAACGAAGCCGACTTGAAAGCCGGAAGAATTTCCATTAAATCTCCAATTGCACAAGGATTATTAGGAAAAGGCGTGGGCGAAATTGCTGAAGTAACTACTCCTGCTGGACCTATGAAGTTCGAGATTTTAGAATTAAGCAGATAAAACATGCCAAGTATTTTCACTAAAATAATTAAGGGCGAAATACCATCACATAAAATAGCGGAAGATGAACGTTTTTTAGCTTTTTTAGATGTGTTTCCATTAGTGGAGGGGCATACACTCGTTATCCCAAAACAAGAAGTAGATTATTTATTTGATTTAGATACGGAAACGTATGCAGATTTAATGCTTTTTGCACAAAAAGTGGCAAAGGCACAAAAAAAAGCAATACCATGTGCTAAAATTGGGGTTGCAGTGGTAGGGTTAGAAGTGCCGCATGCACATGTGCATTTAATTCCGATTAATCGGGTGGCAGATATGAGTTTTGATAAGCTTAAACTTAAGCCTACTGCAGATGAGTTGGCTGCCACGGCTGAAAAAATCAGAGCACATATTAATACTACCGTTTAGTTCCCCAAAACCCTTCTGAACAATTTAGGGAACAAATCACGCGCTCCGCTAAAATCATTTTCCGATTGCTTCATCAGCAGATTTCCTTTTTCGCCACTTATCAAATATTCAAAAGTGAAATCTAACTTGGCATCCGCAAAACCATCTGGTTGGCCGAAACGCAAATCGCAAATTTTCACTCCATTCTCAGTAGATTTTACTATGAAATAGCCTTCGGTAATGGCAATCAACTTTTCTAATTTTTTATCCGGTAGATAAGGTTGCAATAAATGATGATATTTAGGGAAATACTTAAAATTGATGTTCTTATCAGAATCTAACAAGGAATAATAGCCAATGTAATAGCCAGAATCTACTTCGGCAGTTGCGCTCCACATCACGGAGTTAAAAATGGTTGGTTTAGTTGAATATTGTAGGTATAGTATGTTTTGTGTTTCGAAGTTTTGAATGAAGACCTTATCAGCCATAAACTTAAAAACAACTGTGAGCAATAAATAAGTACTACTTAGGATAAGACCAACATTATTCCATTTTTTTCTTCGGATATCTGTTCTTTTAAAAAACATCGCCCCTAAAACACAAACTAAAAAAGGGATGGTGTACAACGGATCAATCACAAAAATGCTGTTGAAAGATACCGGATAATCGGAAAAAGGATAAAATATTTTGGTTCCCCAAGTAGTAAAACAATCCAATGCCGCGTGGGTGATGAAAGCTAAAAAGAAAAACCAAGTCCATTCTTTGCGAGTAACATCCGATGATTTGAAAATAGTGGAAAGTAACCAACCCAAAATTGGCGATAATACAACGGCAAACAAGATGGAGTGAGTAATGCTTCGGTGGTAATATAATTCTTGCACCAAATCTTGGAATGGCCCGGCCAATACATCTAAATCCGGAATGGTTCCAGCAATAGCGCCCCAAATCATGGCTTTATTGCCTAATTTTTTACCTAAAACCGCTTCTCCAACCGCTGCTCCTAATACAATTTGAGTAAGTGAATCCATTTATAATTAACACAAGATAACTATCAGGTGTTTAATATTTCATAAAACAAATCTTATAAAAGTGCAAAACTAAAAATTAGATTGATTGATTATCGATAATCCTATAACTGCTTATTCTTAAGCCCTTGGCAATAAAAGTATTTTTTTTAACTAAAAACCCAACAGAACTACATTCATTAGATAATGCTCCTTCAATTATTAAAATGCTTGCTCCTGAAAGGTCACCATTGATACTGTTTTTTAAATCTTCTTCAATAATTTCTGTGTTACATAGTGTTATAACTTCTTGCGTTCCACTTATTTTTACACCTATTAAATCTTCTTCAACAAATAATTGTGCTTCAGTATTAGTTAATTTTTGTTTAAATGGGGCATCACATCCGCATTCTTGTTTACAGGAAGTAACATTAAATACTAATGCTATAGATAGAATGATTGTAATTTTCTTTTTCATCAATTTAGCTATTTAGAAATTAAAAATTTAATGGATTCAATACGTTTACCATCCTTGATAGTGATTAGATAAGCACCCGGCAGTAATTGAGTAATATTGATTGGGGTACCTGTTGTAGCTTTACCTTTTTTGGTGATTAACGTATTTAATAATGGTCTTATCTCATACTCAAATTCCTTTTTGGTTTCGGTATAATTGGAGTGGACTGTTAGTTGTTCATTGCTTACAGGATTTGGATTTACGGAATAAAAATTAACACCACCGCCACATCCAACAGAACCAAATTCAGAATAACCCAATGTTGAACCACAATCTGTAAAGGAGTTAACCGACGCTTCAAAATAAGTATTGGGTATATAAGAAGCAGAAACATAAATTGTATTGGTGCCTTGACCTGCAACTATATTACCGCCGGTTACAGTCCAATTAAAATTCATGCCCAAAGGATGATTTTCAGTTACGGCTGTTAATTGAATAAATTCACCTTCACAAAAGTTTGAGCCGTTTTCCATGCCTTCAATATCATTTACAGCATTTGGAAAACCTACGTGGGCAAAGTTAAATCGCTGAGTAAAAGAAGTACAATTATTTATGTTATAAGTTGCGTCTATCCAACTGGAAGAGGAAGGGTTGTTCACCCCAATTACAACGATAGAATCATTGTTGCTGCTTATGATATTAATATTAGGTCCTACAGACCAACTAATAGTTGCATTTACAGGTTTGGTAATTTTATAAGTTGTAGGAGTTTGACATGAAATCTCGAAGGTTCCTTCTATCTTAAAGAAAGTTTGTAGGGCTTTAAAAGCATTAACCCTGCCATAACCCATTTCCGAATTCCATAAACCATAAGGTTGATTCGAATTGTAATTGTAAGAGTATGGGCCAACTTTGTCAGTAGTGGTTTCTAAAATTGCTCTAAGTTGTTGTGAAGTTAGATTAGGGTTTACGGATAAAACTAATGCCGCTATACCTGCAATTAGGGGTGTCGAATATGAAGTACCTGTAACCCTAATGAAATCATCATCACTGTCGCCATTCGTACCTGATAAATCTGTTGTAAATATTCTACTACTTAACGTTGAATTATCACCACCGGGCGCAACAATATCTAGCCCTGTCCCATAATTACTGTAACCTGCTCTTGTATCATAGTGATTAGTTGCTCCGACTGAGATAACTTCTGGAATCCAAGACGGATAATTAATGGTTGTACTCTCATTTCCAGAAGCAACAGCAATTAAACAACCTTTACCTTCTCTCCCAGTATAATAGGCATTTACAAAGTCTGGAGTAACATAGTAAATATATGAAGGAAGTGAAATCGAGAAACTTATAATATCAGCATTGTTCTTTGCATAAAATAATGCAATACTAATCCAAGATGATTTTGTGTACATGAAACTTTGAGAGACAGTTGTGTATCCAATCCGAATAGCTAATATCTTAGCTTCATAAGCAATACCCAATCCGCCAATAGAATTATTTACCATTCCTACAACTCCTGCACATTGAGTGCCATGTGCATCAATGGTTTGGGGTGTACCATCATTCCTATTGCCCGTAGCGTCAAATCCTCTATTAATCATGTTAGAAAATAAATCAGGATGGTCTACGTCAACTCCGTCATCTAAAATGGCTACGATAACTCCACTACCTCTTGATATACACCAGGTCTGTTCGGCTTTTACATCTGCACCAGAAATGCCGCCTGTTTGACCTATATTTTTCAAACTCCACTGAGATATAAAATTCGGGTTAATATTCTTTTTTTTAGCTTTAAAAAGCCAATTTATTTCTATTCTTTTAAACAAATTTGTATTCGATGCTAAATCATATAGATATATAATATTCTCATTATTGCTGAATTTAATAACATATGTCCCATTTATTAACTCCGATATATTAGTCAAATCAAAATCTTTAAAATAGTATTCTAAATCACGATGTCCATATTCGGGTTTTAATTCCAAGATTAGTTCGTTGTTACTGTATGCGGTATCAATATTGTTTGATAAATAAACTTTGTAAATATCAACCAATCCTTTAAAATTATTTTGCAAACCCACAGACTTTTCCACGTCTAATTCATTGGTAGTTACGATATGCACGAATTTATTATCCGTGTTATATATACAGGCATCTATATTTTGATTTTTTAATAGTGTTACAAGATTCACGGGTACTTTATCAAAATCAAATTCGAGATAATAGTGTTTTTTTAAAATATTAAATGTTGGTTTTTCAAAATGTTGTCCATATCCAACGTTAAATAATAAAGTAAAAATCATTAGGGCTAGTAACTTGTGCTTGCTAATTCTTTCATTCATATTCAATATATTATTTGATAATTACAATTTAGCTATTAATTATCAATAAATTTAACTGAATAAGATTAGCTAATTATTAAATTAAAATTAACAAAATTAGTAGTTTGATTATTTTAAGGTCACTTTATCCTCTCTTTATTTTCTTTGGCAAAACTACTCCAACCGGCAAATTTTTTGGAAGTGGCAGACCCGGCATTTTTCTGAAAAGCATGGCACATGGCAACAGCCAAACCATCGGTAGCATCTAAAAACTCCGGATTTTCATCAAACTTCAATAATTGTTTTAACATAGCCGCAACTTGTTCTTTGCTGGCGTTTCCGTTTCCGGTTATGGCTTGCTTTACTTTTTTTGGAGAGTACTCAAAAATGGGAATATCGCGGTGTAATGCTGCCGACATGGCAACTCCTTGCGCACGACCTAATTTTAGCATTACTTCTACGTTTTTTCCGTAAAATGGTGCTTCAATGGCTAAACAATCAGGTTTGAAGGTGTCAATTAAAGACAATGTTTTTTCAAAAATCTTTTTAATTTTCACAAAATGATCATCCAATCTATGGAGTTTTAGAATACCTAAATCCATTAATTCCAAATTGCTTCCACGTTCCATGATTAGTCCGTACCCCATAATGGCAGTGCCAGGGTCAATTCCTAAAATAATTCGCTCTTTTAACATCCTAGCCCAATATTAGCTATATTTTAGTAACATTGCAGCACCTGTTTATGAATAAATCAATCCGTTGGGTTATTATCGTTGCCAAGTTAATCATCGTTGCACTAGCTTGTTGGTACGTATATAAAAATCTAACTAAAACGGAGTCTATAGAGCGTATTAATGCGGTTTTAGCCAATGATTTTACTATTAGAACCAGTATTTATTTGTTCTTGGTTTTAGTATTGATGGTATTAAATCTAGTTCTAGAAGGATTAAAATGGCATTATTTAGCCAATAAAATTGAGCCCGTATCCTACTCCAAAGCCTTTAGTTCTTTATTTGCCGGATTAACGTTGGGTATTTTCACTCCCGCACGCATTGGAGAGTATGGCGGTAGAGTGCTGTACTTAAGTATACGCAAACGTATTAAAGGAATTTTTTCAGTTGGAGTTGGGGTACTTTCATTATTTATTACTACGCAAATATTTGGTATAGCCGGGTTAGTTTATTTTCTGAATAAATACTCCGATTTTTCAGATTATATTCTTTGGTCCATTGCTACTTTAGGGGTAATGGCAATCCTACTTTTGTTGTTATTCTATTACAATGTTTCCATTTTTGAGCGCATGTTAAAATGGCTTACCCATTGGCCAATAATCACTCGTAACGTAACCATTTTAAAAAACTATCATTATAAAGAATTACGAATCGTATTATTTTATAGCATTGCCAGATACATCGTTTTTTCAACTCAATACTATCTCGTCATCAGTTATTTTATTCCTTCACTCCCTTATGTAGATTCCTTGTTGATGACTTCATTGATATTTATGGTACAATCTGCCGTACCTACCTTTTTTCTTTTAGACTTAGGAGTTAAAGGAAGTACAGCAGTTTATTTTTTCTCCTTTTTAGTTGATGCCGATAATGCAATATGGGTTTTGGTAGCTACTTTTGGAGTGTGGATTATAAATATGGCTATTCCGGCCATCATCGGAATTTATTTTGTACTAAAAGCGAACATCATTGGTAGAAATAACTAGCTACTTCTTATATCTTCTCACCACTATATACATTGGTATTGTTAGTAGTTTTTTGGTTGGATGGTTTCGTATAAAAAAACCTTATCCGCTTAAAAAAACAGGATTCTCCACTAAGGTTAGCATCATCATAACTGCCAGAAATGAAGAACAAAAAATTGAGGCTTGTATACTTGATATCTTAGCGCAAGAGTATCCAAATCATTTGATGGAGGTCTTGGTAATGGATGACCATTCCAATGATAGAACTGCAAATGTGGCCGAATCTATACAAGATGATAGAGTAAAAGTAACCAGATTATACGACCAAAAATTATTGGTAGCTTATAAAAAGCGAGCCATTACCGAAGCAATAAAAAAATCAACCGGCGATTTAATTATAACTACCGATGCCGATTGCAGAATGAATAAGTTTTGGTTGGCAAGCATAGTAAGTGAGTATGAACAAGGCGATTTTAAATTTATATCTGGTCCGGTTGCTTATTTCGATAAATCTAACTTCTTTCAGAAATTACAAACTGCAGAATTTTTTTATTTGATAGGAATTGGTGCATCGTGTTTAGGAAATAAGATTCCCGGAAACTGCAATGGAGCAAACATAGCTTATGAAAAAGCAGTGTTTAATGAAGTAGGAGGATATAAAGGTATAGATGATATTGCCTCCGGTGATGATGAATTATTATTGCACAAAATAATGGCAATTTATCCTAAACAAATAACCTTCTTGAAAAGCAAAGAGGCAGTGGTGCAAACAGATGCAAAAGAAACCTGGGCAGAATTTTTGGCACAACGCAGAAGATGGGCTTCTAAAGCAACTCGTTACCAAAGCAAGTATTTAATGGCAATAGCACTGGGTATATTTGTGGTTAGTCTTGCATTATTAGTGGCCATCCCAATAGCATTGTTTTTACCAGAATTGTGGTATACGATTTTAATATGTTTTGCTATAAAGATTCCGTTTGATATGTTTTTTGGAGGGATTATAGGAGTATTTATGGGTAAAGCAAAATTTATACCTTACGGATTATTGGTAATTCCTATCCATCCCATTTATTATATTTTGGTTGGTATTTTAGCCCAAAGCAAACAATATGAATGGAAAGGCAGAATGGTTAAATAAAAAGTCAAATCAACTTAATGAATTCTAATTTAGAATGATTGCCGAAACAGAAATTCGAATAATACCGGAGCTCATACAAAATGCTGTGGCCTTAAAAAGTATGGTATCCCAAAAGCTCAGTATAAATATCGAGGACTTAAAAGCGATTCAGATTCTTAAAAAATCCATAGATGCCCGAGGTAAAACGGTTTATTTTCAATTAAAAGTAAAAGCATTTATAAACGAATTGCCAAAAGACGTTCCCTTTAAATTCAACCTTAAGAATATCACAAATGCCAAACCGGTACACATAATAGGTGCGGGTCCCGCCGGATTATTTGCTGCATTAAAATTAATTGAGTTAGGACTGAAGCCTATTATTATCGAAAGAGGTAAAGACGTAAAAGCTCGCAGAAGAGACCTAGCATTAATAAATAAACAAGGCATTGTAAACCCCGAATCAAATTATTGTTTTGGTGAAGGTGGTGCAGGAACCTATTCAGATGGTAAATTATATACCCGTTCTAACAAACGAGGTGATGTATCCGAAATATTAAATCTTTTTGTCCATTTTGGGGCTACCCCCGATATTTTAGTAGACGCAAGACCTCACATCGGAACCAATAAACTTCCACAAATAATTACCAACATACGCAATTGCATTTTAGAATGTGGAGGTGAAATTCATTTTGATACAAAACTAATTGACTTCACCATTAATTCAGGAGCCATTAAACAACTTCACACAAATAAAGGCGTAATGGATACTAAAAGTGTAATTTTAGCCACTGGTCACTCCGCAAAAGATATTTTTTACTTACTCCATCAAAAAGATATTTTAATACATCCAAAACCTTTTGCACTAGGCGTTCGTGTAGAACATCCTCAGTACATTATAGACGGCTCCCAATATCATTGCGAAATTCGCTCAACATATCTACCACCTGCTAACTATAGTTTGGTCGAACAAGTACAAGGAAGAGGTGTGTTTTCATTTTGTATGTGTCCCGGTGGTATTATAGCACCATGTTCTACCAATCCAAATGAGATTGTAGTTAATGGATGGTCGCCATCCAAAAGAAATAATCCATTTGCAAATTCAGGTATGGTAGTTCAAGTAGAATTAGAAGATATAAAAGAAGATGCTAGAAGCCCATTCGTTGCATTAGAATTTCAATCTAAGATTGAACAATTAGCATTTAAAGCCGGAGGAGGTAATTTAGTTGCACCTGCTCAAAGACTTGTAGATTTTGTAGAAGGTAAAATTTCAACAGATTTGCCCAAAACTTCTTACAACCCGGGGGTAAACTCCGTTAATTTAGGCGAAATTATTCCAAATTTCATTACCGAAAGATTGAAGATTGCATTACCCTTTTTCGGTAAAAAAATTCCATCTAAATTCGGAAACAAAGGCTACTATACAAACGAAGCTGTATTAGTTGGAGTAGAATCTAGAACTTCTTCCCCAATTCGTGTCCCCAGAACCACCTCTTTTAATCATCCACAAATTGTAAATTTATATCCTTGTGCAGAAGGAAGCGGATATGCAGGTGGTATAGTTTCTGCCGCTATAGATGGAATGAAATCTGCAGAAGCAATATTTAATACGTATTGAAAGTCGTAGCATATCCGTTTCCAAGCAATAAATATTATAAAATTATTATCTTATATAGATTAGTACTAGTCGCAAATATTAATAGGTGGTATAATAAATTCTAATTATTGCCAATAATACATGTGTTGCTAAGTTATATATACATTAATTTAATTTTCTTCCTCAAATGAGTAAAACAACAGTCATACTTGGAGCAAGTACAAATCCTGAAAGATATGCATATTTAGCGGCAAAGACATTACTCCAACATAATCATAAAGTGTATCTGGTTGGATTAAAAGAAAAAGAATTATTTAATCAGAAAATTTATGAGTATGGTACACATTTCAAAGATATTCATACCATTACCGTTTATTTAAATCCTATGAATCAAAAACAATATTATCAATACATAATAAGTCTGCAACCCAAACGAATAATTTTTAATCCAGGTTCAGAAAACAATCAATTTTATCGAATATTACATGAGAATCACATATTTTACCAAGAAGCATGTACATTAGTTTTATTAGCTACAAATCAATATTAACATCCAATGTTAAAATTTTGTTAAAAATTATCTAATAAAAAGCTTTGTGTTTAATCAAATCTTCCTACTTTTGTTGCCCCGCTTAATTGAAGCTAGGGCTGTTCTTAAACATTAAATAATTATTAAAATTTATTTTTGTTTTTCAACTAGCAATTCTTACCTTTGCAGTCCCTTTCACAGAAGGGATATTTTTTGAAATAAAACTTACAACAGTAAGTGTATGATACTGAGGATAAAACCTCACTGTTCTTTGAATTCATGGTAAAAATAGGGAAGGAGTAGTGGAGGTCGTTTTATTAAATTTATTTGGTAGGATGATTGAGGAAGCTACGACTTTTATAATAAAAAGATAAGAGAAGGAAATAAGCAGATAGTCAAATCT
>JBGTLU010000023.1:0-19260 GCA_041743935.1 Sphingobacteriaceae bacterium | reverse complement strand
AGATTTGACTATCTGCTTATTTCCTTCTCTTATCTTTTTATTATAAAAGTCGTAGCTTCCTCAATCATCCTACCAAATAAATTTAATAAAACGACCTCCACTACTCCTTCCCTATTTTTACCATGAATTCAAAGAACAGTGTCTTTCGACAAATCTTTTTATAATCGAATGATTAATTTCTCTTTTTTACCCGATGTAATCTTTGGATTAATTCGGGGTTGCAAAAGTAGGGTTATAATGGAGAAATACAAATAGGTTTTGAGAAAAAGTGAACAATTGAGACAAATGTTATCACAATTGATTGTCTATCAGGATGAAAAAATTGCTGAAATATGTTTTAATTTATATCGTTAAGGCATTTCATGATGTGAATTGTATCGCTATAAATAAAATTGTATTAAAAATTAGTAAAACTTATCTTTGCGAAATGTTTAAATGTAATTACAAAGGAATTGTACTTGTTTTGTTTGCCTTGTTGATGCTTGCTAGTGTTGGGTGTAAGAGTAAGTTTGAAAGATTGAGAGCTAGTACAGACCCTGGCAGAAAATATGAACAAGCTAGAGAATATTTTAATAAACGTGATTTTATTAAAGCTAGAGACTTATTGGAAGATTTGTTGGTAATATACAGAGGAACAGATAGAGCTGAGGATGTATATTATTATTATGCTTACAGTCATTTTGGAATGAAAGATTTGGCTGCAGCTCGGTTTCATTTCAAAACTTTTGCAGATACTTATCCAAATAGTAGGTATGCAGAAGAATGTAGATACATGGCTGCCTTTAGTTTATATAGAGATTCTCCTGTACACTCGTTAGATCAGCAGAATACCATATTAGCATTAGAAGCTTTTCAGCTTTTCATTAATATATATCCTACAAGCGAAAGAGTTTCTGAAGCTAATACATTGATGGATGAATTACGAGCCAAGCTTGAGCTAAAATCGTTTGAAAATGCAAAGCTTTATTTTACCATTGGGGATTACAAATCTGCAGTGGTGGCTTTAAAAAACTCTATGCGTGATTATCCGGATACCCCATACCGTGAAGAGATGGAGTTTTTGATTGTAAAAAGTCATTACTTCTATGCAAGGAATAGCATTGAAGCTAGACAAGAAGAAAGATATAGAAATGCATTAGATGCATACATTGAGTTTGCAGAGGTTTTTCCTTCTAGTGCGTTTATGACGGAAGCTACTGAAATAAAAAATGATGCAGAAAAAAAAATAGAAGCCATTAGAAATAATATTACAAAAAACAACTAAATGAATACTACAAAACCAAGTGTGACCAACACAACCATTACCAGAGATGTACGTGAATTAGATAAAGACACGGAAAATATTTATGAATCGATGGTAATAATTTCGAAGCGTGCGAACCAGATTTCACAACAAATGAAAGAAGAGCTTCATGGAAAACTACAAGAGTTTGCAAGTTCTAATGATAATTTAGAAGAAGTGTTTGAGAATAGGGAGCAAATTGAAATTTCTAAACATTACGAAAAAATGCCCAAACCAGCTTTAATTGCTATGGAAGAATTTTTAGAAGATAAAATATACCATAGAAATCCGAGTAAAGAAGGTGCTGAATAAGCTATCATGCTGAAAGGCAAAAATATACTACTTGGCATTACCGGAAGCATTTCTGCTTATAAATCGGCGATTTTAACCCGGCTATTAATAAAAGCAGGTGCCAATGTAAAAATAATTATGACGGAGAGCGCTACGGATTTTATAAGTCCGCTGACGCTCTCTACTCTTTCTAAGCACCCTGTTTATACTAAGTATTTTGAAAAAGATACTGGGCAATGGAATAACCACGTAGAATTAGGAATGTGGGCCGATGTATTTATCATTGCTCCGGCAAGTGCTAATACGTTAGGCAAGTTTGCTAATGGAATTTCCGATAACTTACTTTCTGCCACTTATTTGTCTGCTAAATGTCAAGTATATATTGCACCAGCAATGGATTTAGACATGTGGAAACACGGCAGCACACAACAAAATATTAAGCGTCTGAAATCTTTTGGGAACAAGATACTTCAACCAAATACAGGAGAATTAGCTAGTGGCTTACATGGCGAAGGCAGATTAGCTGAACCGGAGGAAATCATTCACTATTTAGAAAATTCGCTTTCTGGACACTTACCACTTACCGGAAAAAATGTACTAATTACAGCAGGGCCAACTTATGAAGCTATTGATCCTGTTCGGTACATTGGCAATCATTCATCCGGAAAAATGGGTTATGCTTTAGCTGAGTCTTTTGCAGAAAAAGGAGCAGAAGTATTTTTAGTTTCGGGGCCAACAAATTTATCCATCGATCATAAAATGATTGAAAAAATAGACGTTGTAAGTGCAGCAGAAATGTTTGATACCTGTAATGCTTTGTTCGAGAAATGTGACATTGGCGTTTTTAGTGCTGCGGTTGCCGATTACACGCCTACGGTAATATCCTCCCAAAAACTAAAAAAACAAGGAGATCTGCTTGGATTAGAACTCAAAAAAACTACCGATATATTAGAAGTTTTAGGGAAAAGGAAAACTAAAAAACAAATGCTTATCGGCTTTGCATTAGAAACCGAAAATGAACTTGTACATGCCCAAGAAAAATTGAAAAAGAAAAATTTAGACTTTATAGTTTTGAATTCATTAAACGATAAAGGTGCCGGGTTTAAGACAGATACCAACAAAATTACCATCCTCGATAAATACAATAATGTACTTGGTTTTGAGTTAAAAACTAAAAAAGAAGTTGCTGATGACATTGTTCAAAAGATAATTTCACTTCTTTCATGAAAGTTATACTAAGCCTTTTATTATTTCTGTTTTCTCACATTGCAAGTGCACAAGATTTAAACATACGTGTACAAGTAGTTTTTTCGCAAGTTCAAACTAGCGACCCTGGTATTTTTAGAGAGATAGAAACTACGTTAACGGAGTTCTTTAATAACAGAAAATGGACCCCAGACAATATTCAACCTGAAGAAAGAATTGAGGGAAATTTCATCCTAACCATATCGAGCTGGGATGGAGCAAATAATTTTGAAGCAACCGCGCAATTTCAATCTAGCCGACCTATTTATGGTAGCTCCTACAACACAACCCTTTTAAATATTATTGACAGAGATTTTAATTTCTCTTATTCTATTGGACAGCCCATTGAGTTTACCGATTTAGGTTCAAACTCAAATCTATCTTCACTTCTTGCCTATTATATATATGTTATTATTGGTTTAGATTACGATAGCTTTTCGGCACAAGGCGGACAAGGTTATTTTCAGAAAGCTGAAACCATTGTTAGCAATTCGCAGAGTTCTGCATTTAGCGGCTGGAAAGCCTTTGAGAATACAAGAAATAGGTATTGGCTCACAGAAAATTTATTGAGCGCAAATCTAAAACCAGTTAGAGAATATATTTACATTTATCATAGAAAAGGATTGGATGAATTTATATCTAACCTAGTAGCTGCTAGAGCATCGCTAATTGAAGGACTTGAAATAATTCAACGAGCAAACAAAGAACGTCCAAATTCTATGCTTATCTCCTTATTTTTTAGTGCCAAAGCCGATGAATTAACCAGTCTGTTAAGACAAGCAACTCCAACCGAAAAGTCTAAAGCATTAAATATTCTTATTGAAACCGACCCTGCCAATCTGAATAAGTACCAGCAAATACTTCAAAATTGAGGGGAAAAAATTTATTACTTTAGCACAGTAAAATGTATTAAAAACTCGTGCTAAAACACATCTCCATAAAAAATTACGCAATAATTAACGAGCTGGAAATTGATTTTTCCGGTAATTTAAACATCATTACCGGCGAAACCGGTGCAGGTAAATCCATTATGCTTGGCGCTATGGGCTTATTATTAGGACAAAGAGCAGATAATAAATCGCTATTTAAACAACAAGGCAAATGCACCATAGAAGGAGTTTTTGATATTACTGGGTATAGTTTAGATGATTTCTTTGATGAATACGATATAGACAAAGAAAATCTAACCACGTTTAGAAGAGAAATAACTGTGGAGGGCAAATCCAGATCATTTATTAACGATACACCCGTAACACTTTCTCAATTAAAAGAATTGGGGGAGAAATTGGTTGACATCCATTCTCAACACGAAACTTTATCGCTAAATTCTCAGGCATTTCAACTAATGGTAGTGGATAGCTTTGCAGCTCATTCTGATCTGGTGCAGAGCTTCCATCAAGATTATAAAACCTTTAAAAACTTAGAGCAGGAGTATGCACAATTACTACATGCTAACCAACAAGCACAAGCGGAAAAAGATTATTTACAATTTCAGTTTGATGAATTAGATTCAGCCAATTTATTGCAAGATGAACAAGAAGAATTGGAGCAAGAGTTGCAAACATTAACGCATGCAGAAGACATAAAAAGAAATCTAACCGCGAGTAATTATCTACTAGAAGATGCAGAAAATGCTATACTAAATCAACTTAAAGAATGCATTTTATCTGTAACCTCAGTAGAGAAATATGAACCCAAAATTTTAACATTACTCGAACGATTAAGAAGCGTTCAAATTGAATTAAAAGATATTAACTCAGAAATTATCTCGATTGCTGAAAATACGCAAATGGATCCAAACCGTTTGATAACCGTACAAGAACGATTAGATTTAATTTATAGACTACAACAAAAACACAGATTGGCGAGTAATGCCGAACTTATTGCTTTGAGAGAAGAATTGAGCAATAAATTATTAGCAATTCATACATCCGATGTAAAAATTAATCAACTTAAAGAAGTACTAGAAAAATCGCAAGAAGCCTTATTACTAAAAGCCAAAGATCTCTCAACTAATAGAAAAAAGGTGTTTCCTGAAATTGAAATTCAAATTACAGAACATTTATTCCAACTGGGAATGCCACATGCATCCTTTAAAATAGACCATAGTATTTTAATAAATAGTGAATTTAATCAGTACGGTATTGATCAAATAAATTTCTTGTTTTCGGCCAATAAAGGTTATTCGCTATCTCCTTTAAATAAAGTAGCATCTGGCGGAGAACTTTCTAGATTGATGTTATGCATAAAAGGATTAACTGCAAAATATACTACCCTACCAACTTTGATTTTTGATGAGATAGATACTGGTGTTTCAGGAGAAATTGCCCTAAAAATGGGAGATTTGATGCAAAATTTTGCAAATCATATGCAAGTAATTACCATTACACATTTACCACAAATTGCAAGCAAAGGCAATGCGCATTTCTTTGTTTATAAAGAAATAAAAAATGAACATACCTACACCAATATTAAAAAACTAGAAAATCAGGATAGGATTTTAGAAATAGCCAAAATGTTGGGTGGCGAACAACCCACTGCCATAGCCATGGAAAACGCTAAAGAACTCTTAGGTGTGTAAAAAATAAGTCCCGGTAATTTCTCACCAGGACTTAAAAAATTTTACAACCAAATTTTAATTACTTGGATGCAACTAAATTAATTTTAAGCTCAAAAAAATCATCAATTGCACGATCTGCAATACCAGAGAAAATGCTTGCCGAGTTATAGTTAATGCTGTAGTTAGTACGATTAACTTTTGCAGTACCAACCACCACTAATACATTACCGGTTTTAGAAATTGCAGCCGGAAAAGTTACTTCTTTTGAAATACCTTTTATTGTTAAATTACCTGTTACATCGTAATTGCTACCTGCAGTATTTTTAACCGAAGTAATTTCAAAAGATGCAGTTGGGTATTTATCTACAGAGAAAAAATCATCTGATTTTAAGTGGCCAATTAAATTTTGGTTCGACTTCTCATTTGTAATATCTGTACAAGTAATAGTTGCTAAATCAAATACAAAATTACCACTCATTGTTGACCCATTTTCTACAATAGAGCCGCTGGAAAGTGAAATGTTACCGGTATGCTCACCGCCAACTTTTTTACCAGTCCAAACCAAAGTACTTTTTGAAGCATCTACTTTGTAAGATGCAGTTTGAGCAAATGTTGTAGATACTGCTACAAACAAGGCTACTGTTAACATTAATTTTTTCATTGTTGTTTCTATTTTTAAGGTTTACAAAACTAAGTGTTTAAACACATAATTTGCAATATTGTTTTAATTATTTTCAAAAAACTATATCATCACTTAGGACGCTTGTATCGAATTGGTGCTTTCGGTTCTTTCTTTAGTTCAATTCCTTCGGTTTCTAAGAGTTTTAAGGCTTCTGCAACCGCCCGTTCTAACTGAGGGTCTCTACCTTTGATTAACATAGCGGGCTCATACAACACTTCAATATCTGGAGCTACTCCATCTGCTTCAACAGCCCATTCTCCATCCGTATCAAAAAAACCTCCACGTGGAGCAACCATTCTTCCTCCATCAATAAATGGCGGAGTATCCCAGGTACCAACTAATCCTCCCCAAGTTAGTTTACCAACTATTGGGCCGATTCCTAATTTACGAAACATATATGGAAGCAGATCGCCACCAGATCCTGCGTTTTCATTAACAATCATCACTTTGGGGCCCCAAATACCAGCCATTGGTGTGGTAAATGGTTTGCGATCACCGGCTCTACTATTAAAATATCCTAGTAGTTTCCGGTTCATAACATCTACCATGTAATCGGCAGCAGAACCACCACCATTATTTCTTTCGTCAATTACAGCTCCTTTTTTATCTTGTTGAGAAAAATAATACCGATTAAAATAAGTAAAACCTCCTTGACCAGTATTAGGTACATATACATAAGCCAATTTTCCGCCAGATAATTCATCTACTTTTCTTCTATTACTTTCTACCCATTCTCTCATTCTTAAACCAGCTTCATTGCCTACCGGCACAACCGTTACTATCCGAGAACCATCTAAGCCAGGCTTTGAATTTACTCTTAATCGAACTTGTTTATTTGCTTTAGCTTCAAAAAAACTGAAAAAATTATCCTGTGCAGCTACAGGCTTACCATCCACTTCCAAAATATAATCCCCAACATTTACCATTATACCCGGACCGCTTAAAGGTGAACGTAAATCTGGGTTCCAGTTTTCGCCGGTATATATTTTTCTAATTCTGAAAAGGTTGTTTACTATTTCATAATCGGCACCCAATAATCCTCCTGAAACTGTTGGTATAGTTGGAAAATCACCGCCTGAGGTGTACGAGTGCCCAACAGCAATTTCTCCACCCAAAATATCTACTATATAATTCAACTCCGAACGGTGTTTTACATGCTCAATCCATGGTGCATACCAGGTATACACTTCTTCCCATGGAGCCCCGTGAGTATTATCCACGTATAGAAAATCTCGCTGATAGCGCCATCCCTCTCTGAAAATTTGTTTTGCTTCTGCCTGTGGATCAACTTTTATGCTAATATCAGAAGTATTAATTCTACCATCTCCAGCTTTCGGAGCTGCACCAGCAGCACCAACAATATGCCATGCTGAACCACTTCTATACAATATATTTTTTCTATCAAAACTATTTGTAGCAATATTAACTCCACGTAAAAACTCAATGGATTTATTCTCTTTTAGGCTGAAGCGGTGCATTACTGAACCTTGTTGATTTGGAACAGACTCTAAATAAAACACATGTCCCTCTGGACCGGCAACTAGCGCAGTATAATTACGTAATGGAACATCTAAAGCAATTATTCGTTGATCTATTTTATCAAAATCTATAGTTACGGAAACTGGAGTTTTGCTAGCTGGCTTTGGTTCAGCACCTTCTTCATCACTTTTAGGAGCAACTGGCGATGGCTCTGATTTATTTAGCACAACCAAATACAACCCACGATTTACGGGGTTGTTGTAACTACTCATATCGAGCCATCCGGTACTTAAGCCAAAATCTGTGCTAGCCAAAAAATATAAATATTTTCCACTTTCGTCCCATTGTGGGTCTATTGCATCCGATAATCCATCGGTAAGTTGGGTGGTTTGTCCGGTAGATATATTATGTACTTTTATTACTTTAAATTGATTATCTAATAAACGAGCATAGGCAATCCACTTACTATCCGGCGACCAAATAGGGTTCATGCTTCTGTTAGGGTGAGCATAGCGATCTGTATCCACCATTTTTAAATTACCGGTTGCAAGATCTATGTACCACAAATTATAATCTGTATCAGTAAATGCAATGTATTTACCATCTGGAGACCAATCGGGCCGGAAATAGAATTTTTTATTTGGAATGACGTATGATTTTGGATTAGCCCCATCTTGATCGGCAACTACCAGTTGGTATTCTCCTGTAGCATCAGAAAACCAAGCTAATTTCTTTCCATCAGGCGACCAAATGGGCGCACGGTCTGCCACACCAGAGCTTTGTGTAATATTACGCCAATCTCCATTTTCTTTAGGTATGGTTATAATTTCTCCACGAGATTCGAATATAGCACGCTTCCCTGTTGGAGAAAGCGAAGCATTGGTAAGTGCCATTGCCGGTATGTTTGTAAACCTTGGCCTCGACCAGTTAAAATCTCCTCTTACATTAATTACCAATTGAGTGGATTGTTTGGTATTTGGATTTAGTTTATGTAGATAACCTGCTTGTTCGTATACAAGCACTCCGCCACCTGCAGCTAAATTTTTTACATCAAAATCTTTATGAAAAGTTATTTGTTCTAAAGCTTTTGTGTTAAGGTCATAACTCCAAACGTTGTTGGCAAAATCCAACTCAGATAAAAAATAAATTTTATTTCCAATCCATACCGGGTTGGTATGGCGTTCTCCATCAGAGCGAGGGGTATAGGTAGTTTCATTGGTTTTCATGTTGAAAATCCAGATAGGCTGTGCTTGCCCACCTCTATAATTTCTCCATTCAGGATCCCAAAAAGTATATGGTTGATAAGCCATGTAATTACCATCTGGCGACAAACTTCCTCTAAAACCAAAGGGTAATTTTAACGCTTTTGGAGTTCCGCCATTTACACTAACCTCAAAAAACTTGAGATTGGCAGTTGGGTAACCTTCTCTGCCAGAGGAAAATATTATGGATTTTCCATCTGTCGACCAATCTTGTACTAAATCTGCACCGGGGTGCCAAGTTAGTCGTTTAGGTTCTCCCCCTTTTATAGATACAACAAATACATCGGTATTGCCATCGTATTGCCCTGAAAATGCAACCCAGTTACCATCTGGGCTAATTTGAGGATTAAATTCTGCGCCTTCTGCTGCAGTTAATCTTACCGCATCACCACCATTTGTGGAAGTAACCCATAAATCATCGGCATGCATAAATACAATATTTTGTGCACTTACTGCTGGGCTTCGCAGTAATCTAGAGCCTTGAGCTAATATTTCGCCAATGCTTAAAAAGCAAAGAAGAGCCATGCTCATTAAAAATTTCTTTTTCATACTAATTAGGTTGTTTGAATTAAAATTCAAGTTAGGGATATTGCACAGAAATACACTAATCCATCAAACAATGCATAAAAATGTTACAGTTTCAAAGGAACTGAATTTGTGTAATAAATGTTGTTGGCAGATACTACACTAGTATAAGTACAATGCCGCCAAACAAACCAAAAAATATGGAACTAATGAACCGGCACCAGGATAATCTTTTGCTAAGCGCTGTCCAAAAAATAAGGCAAGTAAAGATAGTGTAGATAAAATTGCACCCCAATGCGCCCAACAAGTTTCACCGTTAATCAATATAAACACAAAGCCTATTGCTGAAAAAATACCAGCTGCTAATTCTAATAAAGTGAGAAGCAAAAAGATAGGTAGGATAAAATTTTTGAAAATTGTTTTGGAAAAATGTCCAGTAATCCAACTTAAATTTCCTTTCCAATCTAATACTTTATCTAAACCAGATTGTAAAAAAAGTATGGCTAAAAAAACGGAAGAAGCAAGTTGAAGTAGTGTTAAAGTTTCGAAAATCATGGCGTTAGGTTTAAGTTCTAAGAGATGAATATAAAATATTTTATCGTTTCAGAGAATTTAAATCGAAAAGTCTAAAAACAGAAAAACCCCGATTTTACAATCGAGGCTTTGCGGTCCGGACGGGACTCGAACCCGCGACCCCATGCGTGACAGGCATGTATTCTAACCAGCTGAACTACCGAACCAATATTCTATTTCAAAGTCGAGCAATAATCTACTCGTTAAGGGTTGCAAATATAGTGCTTGTAAACTATTTTACAAGTATCTATTTCAAAAATATTTTTGAGGCTTAAACTACAGAGCCTTCTTTCATTTTTTCCGAGTTCTCTGCAAATTGCAAAGCATCAATTATTTCCTGAATATCTCCACCCATGGCGGCTGATAAATTATACAATGTCAGACCAATACGATGATCGGTGATTCTACTTTGTGGATAATTGTAGGTACGAATCTTGGCAGAACGGTCGCCGGTAGAGACCATGGTTTTACGTTTTTTTGCCACCTCGTCGTTGCGTTTTTGCAACTCCAGTTCATAAATTCTAGAGCGCAATACCGCCATAGCTTTGTCAAAATTCTTTAATTGCGATTTTTCATCCTGGCATTGAGCTACTATTCCTGTAGGAATGTGGGTAAGCCTAACGGCAGAGTAAGTGGTGTTTACCGACTGACCACCCGGACCCGATGAACAAAACAAATCTTTACGTATATCATTTTGATGGATCTGCACATCAAACTCTTCAGCTTCAGGCAATACAACTACGGTAGCAGCAGAAGTATGTACACGCCCTTGGGTTTCGGTAGCAGGTACACGTTGTACCCGATGTACACCCGATTCAAATTTCAGGATGCCATACACATCGTCGCCTATAACATTTAAAATTATCTCTTTATATCCACCTGCTGTTCCTTCGGTTGCATCCACTAATTCTACTTTCCAACCTCGCAATTCGCAATAGCGCTGGTACATTCTGAATAAATCGCCGGCAAAAATACTAGCTTCATCCCCACCAGTTCCGGCACGTATTTCTAATAAAGCATTGCGGTTATCTTCCGGGTCTTTTGGTATCAACATCAATCGGATTTCATCTTCCAATTTTTCGCGTTGATCAATCAATAAATCCAGTTCTTCTTTGGCCATGTCTCTAAACTCTGCATCTTTCTCTGTAGCCAAAATTTGCTTATTAGACTCGATATTACTTACCACATTTGCATAAATATGGTATTGCTCTACAATTTTTGTAAGTTCCTTGTATTCTTTGTTTAATGCAGCAAAACGTTTCATGTCGCCCATAGCTTCTGGGCTGGAGAGTTGTTTTTCTACTTCTTCCCAACGGTTCTTTATCGCTGCTAATTTCTCTATCATATATGCTTAAAAAGTGTACAAAAATACGGTTTTTTCGGCTAAGATGTAAAGTCTATTATTTGATAAGATTACTTGTTGAATATTATCCAACGATGGTAAAGCAATTTCTCTGGTTTGCAGATCAACAATCTGCATTTCCATGAGTTTGTTATTTTCAAGATAAATGATTTTATCTCCGGCTAATTGAATGGATTTTATGTTTATCAGGGGGATGATTTTTGAAAAAGTACCAAAAGCATCGAACACGATTATTCCATTATTGCTATCTACACCAAGTACGTATTTATTGTTAGCTTGTAGTTGATTTATTTGGATGGGTTTTCCGGTTAAACGAGCTATATTACCAGAAAGTGCTTGTATTTCGATGGTACTTGAAATACGAACCAGTTCTGAATTTAACTCATCAAAAGCCCAAATTGTTCTCTCACCCGTACCTACAATGGCTGTAAATTGTCTATCAGGAATATTGCTCAGATTTAATTCGGAGAGTAGGGAAATGGTATTATCAAATAGTAGTAGGCGTTGATAATCTGAATAATATAACAATACACGAAAAGGGTCGCTAACATCTAAATCGGAAATTCTTCCGCTATATTTTGGGTAAAATGCACCTTGCAAATCGCCTTGTTCGTTTAATTTAAAAAATGAATTTCCGCTCGACCAAATTCCATAAATGCTTCCTAATTTATCTACCCTTATAAAATCTGCTTGAATTGGTAAACTGGCTTTTAATGTTTGGGCTTGAGCAGTAATATTACAAACAGAAAGCAAGAAAACAATCAACAAAAATCTTGAGTAGGTATGTTTATTTTTCATTTTAATCCAATTTCGATATAATAATCTCTTACTTTCTTTTGCTTGTCCAAAAGAAAGTAACCAAGAAAAAGACACCACGAAAACCAACCGCAAGCTTGTCGTCTTCGCACAAGCTTGACTTTATTGCCCGACAACTTGCGGTTCGCACTTTTCGTGGACACCCAAGCACTTTTATAATACTTTAATCTTTTCCTTAGCAATTTTAAAATGCATGGTCTTCTTTGAAGTATTTTAGCTCCAAAACCTTGCCATCCCAAACAGCATAGGAGTTAAAGTGTATCCATTCTCCTAAATTGATGTACCGACTTTCTTCGGTAAGGGCAATATCTAAAGGCAAATGCCTATGCCCAAAGATGAAATAATCTATGGGTTGGTTTGCTAATATTTCTTTTGCATAGATAGCCAGCCACTCGTTTTCTTCGCCCAAGAATTGTTCCTTTTTACCACTAGCAATTCGACTGTTTTTCGACCATTTTTCGGCAATCCAAATACCAAAGTTTGGGTGCAAACGAGCAAAAAGCCACTGACAAAGTTTACTCGCAAATATTCGTTTCAAGATTTTGTAGGATGTGTCGCCAGGGCCTAAACCATCGCCATGAGCAAGATAAAATTGTTTCCCATCAAATGTTTTGGTGATTGGATGACGGTGGATAGTTACCCCAAGTTCTTTCTCGAAATAATCAAACATCCACATATCATGATTTCCGGTAAAAAAATGAATGGTTATGCCTGCATCCGCAATTTCGGCAAGTTTGCCTTGCAATCGGATGAACCCTTTTGGAATTACCCGTTTATACTCGAACCAAAAATCAAAAATATCTCCCATTAAATAAATCTCACGTGCATCGGTTTTTATGCTTTCCAGCCAGTTAACTATCCGAGCTTCACGTGCCCGACTGCTTTGTTCGTCGGGTACTCCCAAATGAAAATCGGATGCAAAATATATTTTCTTCAATGTTTGATATCTTAATAGATAGATTATTTATTGCTGATAAAATTAAGGATTTAAGCAAAACATCCACCTAAATAATAATGCATTTTTACTTATTATGTCGAGATACCAAAATGTAACACTTAGAATACATGTTGTTACAATAGCTTTGGCTGCTTAATTTTATTACTTTTATGTTTCTCAAAAAAATAAATATAAACTCCATGAAAAAAACCTTCACCTTATTATGCTTGGGTTTGTTTCTTTACAGTTGTAGCGAAAAAAAGATTATGCCTGCTGACGAAATAACCCTGATGCCGTATCCGGTAACCGAAAAAGACGGTACTGTTGATGATTATTTTGGAACTAAAATAGAAGACCCCTATCGTTGGTTAGAAAACGATAGCAGCGAAGCAACTGCTGCTTGGGTTAAAGCTCAAAACGAAGTAACTCAAAACTACCTTTCTCAGATTCCGTATCGCGAAGCATTGCAAAAACGCATTACCGATGTTTGGAATTACGAGCGCTTTGGGCAACCATTCCTGGTTGGCGATTATGTATTCTTTTATAAAAACGACGGCTTACAAAATCAAAGTGTTTTATACAAACAAACAGGATTAGACGGCGAACCTGAAGTCTTCATCGACCCAAATAAATTATCAGAAGGTGGCACTGTTTCTTTAAGCGGTTTAACTTTTTCTAATGATTATAAATATTGTGCCTACAATATTTCAAAAGCCGGTTCTGACTGGAATACCATATTTGTAAAAGAAGTTGCCACTGGCAAAGTAATGACCGATAGCATTGCTTGGGTAAAATTCTCTAGTGCATCGTGGTATAAAGATGGTTTTTATTATAGCAGATACGATGAGCCCAAAGGTGGCACAGGTTTATCTCAACAAAATGAATTTCACAAAGTATACTACCATAAGTTAGGAACACCGCAAACAGAAGATAAATTAGTGTATTGGGAAAAAGATTTCCCGAAACGCTATTTCTTTGCGTCGGTAACAGATGATGAGCGTTATTTAATTATCTACTCTTCTGAAGGCACATCCGGAAATGCAGTATATGTACAAGATTTAGCCGACCCTGCTGGTAAACTGAATTTAGTTTTACCTGGTTTTAAAAACAATTATAGTGTAATTGATAACGAGGGGGATAAATTAATGGTTTTAACCGATAATGGCGCTTCTAAATATCGCTTAGTTTCTATCGACCCTAAAAATGCAGATCCTGCAAATTGGACAAACGTTATAGAAGAGGGTACAAACCTATTGCAAAATGTAGGTACGGCAGGTAATTATTTATTTGCTACTTATTTGCAAGATGCAAGCACCAAAATTGCCCAATACGATAGAGCCGGTAAGAAAGTAAGAGATGTTCCATTGCCAGGCATTGGTACATCTGGGGGTATTTCTGGTTCTAAAAAACAGAGTACCACGTTTTATAGTTTTAGTGGATTTACTGCTCCTAATCTTATTTATAAGTTTGAGGTAGAAAGCGGAGAATCTACTTTATTTAAAGCACCAAAATTGAGTGTTGATTTAGATCAGTTTGAAACCAAACAAGTTTTTTATGAAAGTAATGACGGCACAAAAGTGCCCATGTTTATCGTACATAAAAAAGGATTGAAGTTAGATGGAACGAACCCAACTTATTTATATGCTTATGGTGGATTTAATATCAACATAACTCCTTCTTTTAGTGCAGCACGTTTGGTGATGTTGGAAAATGGAGCTGTATATGCTGTACCTAATTTAAGAGGTGGCGGAGAATATGGCGAAGAATGGCACAAAGCGGGCATGCTAGATAAAAAACAAAATGTATTTGATGATTTTATTGCTGCTGCCGAATACCTGATTGAAGAAGGATATACTAGTAGCGAGAAATTAGCAATTGCCGGTGGCTCTAATGGTGGTCTATTGGTTGGTGCCGTTATGACCCAACGACCAGAATTATTTAAAGTTGCTTTCCCGGCGGTTGGTGTGTTAGATATGTTGCGTTACCATAAATTTACCATTGGTTGGGGTTGGGCAGTAGAATACGGCTCATCTGATTTTAAAGACCAATTTGATTATCTGATAAAGTATTCTCCATTGCATAATTTGAAAAAAGGAACGGCTTATCCGGCAACCATGATTACCACGGCAGATCATGATGACCGCGTGGTACCTGCACACTCCTTTAAATTTGCTGCTACTTTACAAGAAATGCACCAAGGCACTAACCCAGTACTCATAAGAATTGAAACCGATGCAGGGCACGGAGCCGGAAAACCCATTTCTAAAAGCATACAAGAACTGGCAGATATATATGCCTTCTTCTTCCAAAATACGGGGCACCCGATAATAAAGAAGAAATAAACAGAATTAGTTAATTGCAAAAAGCCCCGACGATGAATGTCGGGGCTTTTTTAGTTTTATAACTTAAGTTTTAATCGGTATTACTTTCTGGCTATTTTGCCAACCGCTCTTCCGAGTTTTCCGTTCTCGCTAATGCCTTCTATGGTTACAGAGTAGGTAGTTGGTCTGTCAGAGGCATAGAACCAAAACTTAATCATTCCATTAGCATCTGGTTTTAAATCTCCATCCCAAAAGAGGGTGGTGCGCAAATCGGGGTCGGCACTGTTTTTTACTTTTTCTTCCTCGTATTTTGGTTGATAGAATTCTCTGGCCTCGTGGTACCCAATAGGGAAATAATTAAGCAATCCTCTTCTTTGTATTGGGCCATTATAAAACTGTCCTCTGCGCGTATTAATGATAATTACGCCATTGCCTCCACGCAAACCATACAAAGAAGTATTGGCTGCATTCTTTAAAATCTCTACCGATTCTACGTCGTTTACATTAATGGTAGAAATTATTTCGGGGCCCGCATACATTCCATCTACTATTACCAATGGATCGGTTGAACGGCCAGTATTTAATAATCCTCTAATTAAGATCCTGCCGTTTACCACTCGTATACCGGCATATCTACCATCAAAAAGGCTAAGCAAACTACCACTTCGGGTATTTTTAACTATTTCTTCTCTGGTAATTACAATATCGGCTATACCACCTAGTGAGCTGGATGAAGTACGATTTATTCTGGATGCCACAATGGTAACTTCTCCCAATAAAATTGGTCGCAACCCTAATTTTCCTCTTTCATAAGCAAACTCTTCTTGGTTTGCTCTAGTATAATTTGCTATGCGTTGGTTTACGTTTGGATTAAATAGTGCTCTTTTTGCTCGTATCTCGGCAAAACTTTCGTTCATGTCTATGTAAAGTGCACGACTTCCTTTTGCTGTACGAGCCTGAATAATTAAACGGGTGCTATCCGGAAAATTGAAGCCCGAGACCGTAAAATAACCACGTTTATCGGTTACCGCTGTGATAGGTTTGGCTCCTTTAATATTGGTAGTTCCCGAAACTTGAGCATCTGGCATAGGTTCTTCGCTTAAATCTCTAACTCTGCCTGTAAAGGATAAATCTTTCTCAAAATCGAATTCATTTCTTGCCAACGATGGTTTTAAAATATCCGTCCATGAAAATCTTCGCCAGCCATTGGTGAGCATTATTAAGTCTAGGCTGTTGCTGGCATTTGGAGAAAAATACTGCCCAGGATTATCTATTTTACCTTTTAAATCGGATGTTAGGAGTAAGTCGTTGAGGATATTTCTTTCGGTTCCATCGTAGGTTACGTAATTATCATCGGTTACAGCTACCGAATATTCTCCGTTTTCTACATTCTTGTCTCCATCTACCTTAATGGATACTTCTACTTTTTCTCTGGGTAGATAATTGGCTTTTGCTGCTTTTATATCAAACTGTAAAAAATCGTTTTTATTAATAAATACCAATCTTTCGCTCATGGGTTTTCCATCTGAGGTAAATAGCGTGAATTGCGTAATGCCACTCGGGAAAAACTCGGTAGGTATTTCAATTATTTGAACATTTTGTCGAAGATCAATAACACTTGAATAATAGGGGACATTTTTGCTTTGCCCGATTAACAATACGCTTGGAGATTCTTCGAAGTATTTTCTAGAAACCTTTATTGCCGCTGTAATTTTATCTTTTTCTTGTTTTATAATGTTGATAACCATCCCTGATGAAAGTGCTTCTGGCAAATCGAAATAAGCTATTGAACCGTCTCTCTTATTTATAACTGCTTGGTATTTTAAATCGGATTGTGGCAAATAAGTAAACTTGCCCATTCCTTGATGAGAAGTGGAAATTTCCATCAATTTATTTCCAGCAGTATCTTGTATATAACCAGTAACATCCACCGCATTTCCGAATTCATCGCTTACTTTAAATGCCACCGTAGAATTTAAACCTGCTACAAGGTCTCCGCCTTCGGGGAAAAAATCCATCAGCATTTCATTGGAATAATAAGGCAAGTAAAAATCGCGGGTAAATGGTTGCCCATCGTAGTTTATAGTTACTGAAATTCGTTTATCTACATGGCTCGGATTATTAGAATTAGGTACTGGCACTTTAATTACCCCATCCGAATCTGTAATGGTATTGCCTTTTGTACCATTTCTTCCCACCATGATGATGTTATATTCTACCGCTTTATTTTTAATTGGCTGTTTTATATTATCCGTGAATGATATTTCTGCCATTAATTCTGGTTTTGCCCGAGCGCTATCCATAACAAAATTTGCGGTCATGGTAACGGTGCTTAGGCGCACATTGCCCACTTCAAAATTCCGAACAAAGAAATATTCCTCGTCTAGATTTCGCATCCAATTGGTGTAGGCTCTTACTCGGTAGTTTCCTTCGGGCAGGGTATCATTTAATTTAAAACTGCCATTAAAGTTTCCGTTTTCTCTGCTTAAGATTAATTGTTTTACAGTTTTATCTAGCCCATCTAGTAATTCAACATAAATAATATTGCTTAATGTTGATGGGGTGTTGGATGCGGCATTTACCAAATAGGCTTTAAACCACATTTCGTCACCGGCAGCATAATAAGGTTTATCAAAATGTAGATATACTTTTTCTTGCGGACGATTCTTTCGGAAATCATTTAGCTTATCGGTTAATTGGGTTAGAATTTCGTTGGGCGAAATGTTTGCCACAATAAAAGAAATCGAAGCTCCTGCAAGCAAGAGCAGGGATAAAAAGATGCCTGCTCGTTTCATATTATTTAGTTTTAAAATGTGTTTTTCCACATCATAGATTCAACGGGTTGTATGGTGCGGGTATTGTATTTTGCGTTGCCTTTTTTATTGTAATAAGTATCTATATCGCCCTCTACAACAAAATAGATTAGTTGCCCGATGGGCATGCCTGCATATATACGAACGGGCTGTGCACAAGAGATTTCCAAAGTCCAGGTATTACAAAAGCCAACATCGCCTTTACCGGCGGTAGCGTGTATATCAATTCCCAAACGTCCGGTGCTCGATTTTCCTTCCAAAAACGGCACATGAGCATGTGTTTCGGTATATTCTGCAGTTACACCCAAGTACAATGTATTGGGTTGTAGCACAAATCCTTCTTCCGGAATTTCAAAATGAATTACTTGATTGTGTTTTCGTGCATCTAATTCTCTATCGGCATAAGTTGCCAAATGTTTGCCAAGGTGCACATCGTAGGAATTGGTTCCCAAATATTTCCGATCATATGGTTCTATAATAATCGTTCCTTTTGTAATTTCTTCTAGTATTCGTTTATCAGATAATATCATGTATTAAAAATAAGTAGCTAAATTTAGCAAATAAAAAACTTGTTTAATGCCACTTTTTTTAAGAAAAACGATAGCTGAGGATACCGTATTAGGGGTATGGAAAATAACAGAAAATAGCGATGAGTTAGTGGCAAAACTCCAACTTAAACAACAAGAAATAAATTTATTCGACTCTTTTAAGAACGAAACCAGAAAACGCACATGGTTAGGCAGCAGGGTTTTGGTGCGCGAACTCATGGGAACCAGTTCATACATTGATTTACAGGCCGATGAATATAATCGTCCGGTTATAATCAATTTTCCACATGAACTTTCCATTTCTCATTCCTATGATTTTGCTGCGGTAGTGCTCAGTAAAAATAAATGCATTGGGGTAGATATAGAAGTTGTGAAAGATAAAATTGAGCGAATTAAAAATAAATTTTTAACAGATGTCGAATTAGATTTTATGCAAGGCCCTGACAGAATTAAACAGTTGTACGTTTGTTGGTGCGCAAAAGAAGCTTTGTATAAATTATACGGCAAAAAGGCATTATCCTTTAAGGACGACATGCGCATTTATCCATTTGAGTATAATGTCT
>JBGTLU010000022.1:0-51876 GCA_041743935.1 Sphingobacteriaceae bacterium | reverse complement strand
GCAATTTCCTTTTTAGATTCGGTGATTTTGGCTACTTCTTCGGCAGATTTGCCTGCATCTTCTGCAAAGTGTCGTAAATCTTCGATAGAAATAAAGCTGTTTTTAGCAATGCCCTCTAGTACTACGGTTTTGCCAACTATGTTATCGGGTACAAAGAAGCCATAATCTTTAAACGATACTCGCACTTCTTGGCCGTTGCCCATGTCTACATTCATCCAACATCCTTTTTTAACACAAACAGACAAGACCGTCCCTTGTACTTTGGCATTCATTTCTGCCGAGTCGCCTAAAAACGTGGGTAATGCCGAGATTTCAATGGCATCGGTTTCGGTTACTGGTTCGCCATACATTACTCCGGTTTCTGCCAGCACAATTCCTTTTTCGTCGGTAGCAGGAGCAAGTGCTGTGGGTTTATTTTCGCTGCAAGCAGTAAGCATAGTCGCTGCAAGTGCCATCATTAAGATTTTTTTCATGGTTTTTTATGTTTAGTCAAACAAAAATAACTTTTAGCCAAATAAAAGTGAAAAGACTTCTTCCACCTTAGAAACTGTTTTTATATCTATTTTATATTTATTACGAAACTCAGCAATGGACTCTTTTTTGCCTTTGGGCAAGTTATAAGTAGAGATATACATTTGTTCGAAACCTAATTTTTGTGCTTCGGCAATGCGTTGTTCAATGCGGTTTACGGCTCGTATCTCGCCAGATAAACCCACTTCGCCTGCAAAACAAACTCCATTTGGTATGGGCATGTCTTCGTGCGAGGAGATAACGGCACAAATCAATCCTAGGTCAATGGCGGGGTCATCTACCTTAATCCCTCCGGTTATGTTTAAAAAAACATCTTTTGCCCCCAATTTAAAACCACATCGTTTTTCTAAAACGGCCAATAACATGTTCATTCGTCGGATATCAAACCCGGTGGCAGAACGTTGCGGCGTGCCATAATTAGAAGTGCTAACCAAAGCTTGTGTTTCGATGAGCATGGCGCGCATGCCTTCCATGGTGGCGGTTATGGTAATGCCACTTAAATGTTCTTCGCGTTGGGATAAAAGTATTTCCGATGGGTTGGATACTTCTCGTAAACCGTCGCCACGCATTTCATAGATGCCCAGTTCGGATGCAGATCCAAATCTATTTTTTATGGTTCGCAAAATGCGATAGGTGTGATGTCTGTCGCCCTCGAATTGCAACACCGTATCTACCATGTGCTCCAAAATTTTTGGTCCGGCTATCATCCCATCTTTTGTAATATGGCCAATTAAAAATACTGGGGTAGACGATTCTTTAGCAAATCTAAGCAACTCTGCTGTGCACTCTCTTACCTGCGATACACTGCCCGGCGTGGATTCTATGTGTTGCGAATGAAGGGTTTGTATGGAATCTACAATCACCAAATTAGGTTCCAACTCTTCTATTTGTTTAAAGATATTCTGGGTATTGGTTTCGGTTAAAATAAAGCAGTTTTGGGTAGATGATTTTATGCGCTCGGCACGCATTTTTAGTTGTTGTTGGCTTTCTTCGCCCGAAATATAAACTACTTTTAATTGAGGTAGATTTAAGGCTAATTGTAGCATTAGGGTTGATTTACCTATGCCCGGCTCTCCACCAATCAGGATTAAAGAACCTGCCACAATGCCTCCGCCAAGGACTCGGTTTAATTCGGCATCTTGGGTTTTTATGCGGTGCTCTTCAATATTGGTAATTTCATTGATGAGAACTGGTTTTGCTGCTCTTTGCAGCGTGTTTTTTGTAGAATTCCAGGTGGGTGCTGCTCCTGGTTTTTCTATGATTTCTTCTACAAAAGAGTTCCACGAATTACATGCCGGACATTTACCCAACCATTTTGGCGATTCGTATCCGCAACTCTGACAAAAAAATCCGGTTTTAACCTTCGCCATTAAAAGTTCATGTTTGGATGTTTCTTATGAAAATCGGTAGCATCCTGATATGCTTTTGCAACGGTAAGTAATTTTCCTTCGCCAAATAATTGTCCCATAAAGGTGATACTCATTGGGGTTCCATTGGCTCTGAATCCGTTTGGCAATACCACACAAGGATGTCCGCTAAGGTTGGTTAAGGTTAAATTAGAACTAGCAAAGGATGGGGAGATGTATACATCTACGTCTTTCATCATTTTATGCATGTCTTCTATGAGCATACTACGTAATCGATTTGCTTGAATGTATTCTACTGCTGGGATAAATCTGCCTGCTCTGAAAACGTTTGGCCAAGCATTTCTGATTTGGCGCACCAACATGTCGTCTTTTCCGCTTCGGGTAAGTTCATCAAATGCTGCAGCAGATTCGGCATATAAAATGGTAACCATGTTACCTACCGGATAGGCTGGTAATTGAATAGGAATTAACTCTGCACCCAAACTCCGTAATGTTACCAAAGTGGCCGAATCGGTTTTTTTATTAGGGTAATTTCTATCAAAATCGGATTTTAAATATCCGATTCTAATTCCTTTTAAGTTGCGGTTTCCATCAAAATCAAAACCGGCATCTATTACCGATAAATCTTTTCCGTCGGCACCGTATATGGCATTAAAAACTATGGCTGCATCTTCTACCGAACGCGTAATTGGGCCCAATTTATCCATGCTCCAACTTAGCGCCATGGCACCATGTTTACTTACTCTGCCAAAAGTTGGTCGCAAGCCAGTGGTACCACATTCGGAGGATGGAGAAACAATAGAACCTAAAGTTTCTGACCCGATAGCAAAAGGCAATAAACCGCCTGCAACAGCAGAAGCAGAGCCGGCAGATGAGCCGCTAGACCCACGTTTTAAATCCCATGGATTAAGCGTTTTGCCTCCAAACCACACATCGCCCCAAGCTAATTCTCCCAGTGTTAGTTTTGCAACCAATACGGCACCTGCTTCTTCCAGCTTTTTTATAACCGTAGCATCTACCTCTAAAACTTGGTCTTTAAATGGCACCGAACCCCAAGTGGTTTTATAGCCATTAACCGATAATAAATCTTTTGCTCCGTACGGAATACCATGTAGTAATCCTCTGTATTTTCCAGCTTTTATTTCGGCATCGGCAGTAGCGGCTTGCTTCATTGCCAACTCTTCGGTAATGGTTACGGTATTCAACAATGTTGGATTGTATTTTTTTATTCTATCGATATAGAATTTGGTTAATTCTACCGAACTTATTTGCTTGGTTCTTATTAATTCAGCTAATTCTCTTACGGTGTAAAAGGCTAAATCATCGGTATTTTTTGGAAGCTTTATCGACTTTATTTTAGATGGAATAAAGGAATTTTTATCGTCGGGGAAAACGAAACCTGTCGGCAGCGGGTCAAAAACTAATGTCGGTGAAACGGAATTATCTATGTTTATTTTTCTAATATTTTCATATCCCGTCCGGTGACTTTCTAAATCGGTTAGCATGGAATCGGCTTCGGCAACGGTAAACTCAATCCCGAAGATTTTGCCTGCTTGCTGTACTAGGGAAACTGTTAGTTTTTCGTCGTTGAACATTTTTCCAACAAATGCTCCTGAGATAAATACGATAGAAATGATTACGAAGTAAATGAGTGTTTTTTTCATGTATGTTGATTTTTATTCTTCTAACCAATCAAATAAATAGTCTGGTGTATAAGCGACTTCGAATTTATTTAAAAATTCTAAGTATTCATCTTTAAATGTTTTTGTTTGATGATGTGTTTCTTGCTGGAGAATATATTGATAAACACTACCTATCTGAGAGTGTGCATAAGTAAAAACGCCATAACCTTCTTGCCATTGAAATTTACCCTTTACAAATTTTTTCTCGTTTATAAATTTGGATGAATTGTTTTTGATATCTCTTACTAAATCAGAAATTCTCATACTAGGTTTTATGCCGATAAAAACGTGAATATGGTCTGGCATTCCGTTAATGATGATGGATTTTTGATCTTTTGCTGTGATTATGCCCGAAATATATTTGTATAGTTCTTGTTTCCATGAATTGGCAATTAAGTTTTGTCTGCCTTTAACTGCAAACACAACTTGTATGTACAATTGTGAATAGGTTCCGGCCATATCGTGAAATTTTAAACTAATATAATCAAGAAAATAGATTTATGTCACCCCTTCGGGGTTAAGGTCATCGTCATTTATATTGGTTATAATTATTTCATCCCTTCGGGATTTATCATAAAAAGTTGTTTAATTGAATTAGATGTCACCCCTTGGGGTTAAACAGGGGAAAAATTAACTTGTTATATTTATATCACCCCTTCGGGGTTTGGGTCATCTTTAACTAATTGGCTACAATTATTTCATCCCTTCGGGATTTATCGTAAAAAGTTGTTTAATTGAATTAGATGTGATCCCTTGGGGGTTAAATAGGATAAAATTAGTTTGTTATAAATTATATCACCCCTTCGGGGTTAGAGTCATCTTTATCTGATTGGTTACAATAATTTCATCCCTTCGGGATTTATTGCAAGAGTTGTTTAATTGAACTAGATGCGATCCCTTCGGGATTAAACGTGGTAAAATTAGTTTGTTATAGATATGTCACCCCTTTGGGGTTTGTCTCAAAGTTGTTAGATTGAATCAGATGTCACCCCTTCGGGGTTTAGGTCATCTTTGTCTGATTGGTTATTATAATTTCATCCTTTCGGGATTTATCGCAAATGTTGCGTAATTGAATTAGATGTCACCCCTTGGGGTTAAACAGGGGAAAAATTAACTTGTTATATTTATATCACCCCTTCGGGGTTTAGCTAATATCTTTGATATGGTGGTTTTTGTCAATCCCGAAGGGATGATATTATTATAGGGATGAAATTATTATAAAAACATGGCATGCAAATGAATCCCGAAGGGATGACATTATTATAGGGATGACGTTAATTGTAGAAAATAACATATGTTTCCGATGAATCCCGAAGGGATGGAATTATTATAGAGATGAAATTATTATGGAAGATAACATGTGTTTCTGATGAATCCAGAAGGGATGGAATTATTATAGAGATGATATTATCATAGAAAATAACATATGTTTCCGATGAATCCCGAAGGGATGGAATTATTATAGAGATGAAATTATTATAATTCCAGCAACGTATAAACATCTGTAACAAATTTGTTGTAGCAAACAGATGCTTAGATTTTAAGAAGCATTATTGTAGCTTTAAAATTCGATTAACCAAACCTTATCCTTAATGAAAAAAGTTCTCTTTGTTTTATTTGGCTTTCTGGCCATGTTTTTTAATGCATCAGCACAACCATTTGATTTATCTTATTACCTGCCCCAAAACGTAAACTACGATCCCAAAATTCCTACCCCAAAACAAGTCTTAGGATATGAAGTTGGCGAGTGGCACGTTACCCACGATCAGTTAGTTATGTACATGAAAGAAGTTGCCAAAGCTTCCGACAGGATAACAGTAGAAGAATATGGCAGGACGTATGAACACCGACCATTATTGTTATTAACCATTACATCACCCGAAAACCAACAAAATATAGAGCAAATAAGGACAGAACATTTAAAACTTTCCAATCCTGGCACATCATCATCTGTAAATACAGCCAATATGCCTTCTATTGTTTGGATGGCATATAGCGTACACGGGAATGAACCCAGCGGTGCAAATGCAGCATTATTGGTGGTTTATCACATGGCTGCCGCACAAGGTGCAGAAATAGAAAAAGCATTAAAAAAAACGGTAGTTTTATTAGATCCGGCTATTAATCCCGATGGCATTCAGCGTTTTTCCACTTGGGTAAATTCCAATAGAAGTAAAAATTTAGTTTCGGATAATAACTCTAGAGAATTTTCTGAAACTTGGCCCGGCGGCCGTACCAACCATTATTGGTTTGATTTAAACCGCGATTGGATGCCAGTGCAACATAATGAGTCTAGAGGTAGAATTCTCAAGTTCCAACAATGGAGACCAAATATTCTTACCGACCATCACGAAATGGGAACCAATGCCACTTACTTCTTTCAGCCTGGTATTCCTTCCAGAAATCACCCCTTAACACCTAAAAAGAATTTTGAACTTACCGATAAAATTGCCGGCTTCCATGCTGAGTTTTTAAATGAAATAGGCTCATTTTACTACACAAAAGAAAGCTTCGATGACTTTTATTACGGAAAAGGTTCTACCTATCCGGATATACAAGGCTCTATCGGGATTTTATTCGAACAGGCAAGTTCCAGAGGGCATGCACAAGATAGCGATAATGGAGTGCTAACTTTTCCATTTACTATTCGAAATCAGTTTACCACTTCGCTTTCTACTTGGAAAGCTAGTGTAGATATGCGGGTAGAGTTATTAGATTATCAACGCGATTTTTATAGAGACATGCAATCTGCAGCCAAGGCAGATCCGATCAAAGGATATGTTTTTGGAAATAATTTAAGCAAAGGACTATCTTATCATTTGATAGATATTTTATTACACCACGATATTGATGTGTATCAATTAGCCAGAAATACAACCATAAAAGGAACTGCATTTGAGCAAAACCAATCTTTTGTTGTACCGATGGATCAACGTCAGTATGGTTTAATAAAAGGAATGTTCGAAAAAAGAACCCAATTTACTGATAGTCTTTTCTATGATGTTTCATCCTGGACTATGCCTTTAGCTTTCAATCTTCCGTACGAAGAATTAAATGCAACAGCCGGATTACTTGGTACAAGGGTAACCACAGCACAAAAACCAGTTGGAGTAGTTAATGGTGGTAAAAGTGAGTATGCCTATTTATTTGAATGGAATGAATATTATGCGCCAAAACTTTTAAATGAATTACTATCAGCAGGGTTACGTGCACAAGTTGGTCGCAAACCATTCTCCATAAAAACTGCCACCGGCGATAAAGCATTTGATTATGGAACCATAATGGTACCTATCCAAAATCAAAACTTAAACTCTACCCAAATTTTCGAACTTATCAATAAATTATCTACCCAAAATGGGATAGAAGTTTTTGCTGCTCCAACCGGATTTAGTTTAAGTGGCATCGATTTAGGTAGTCCTAATTTCCGCCCATTACGTAAACCCGAAATTTTAATCGTAACCGGACCAGGTACCAATGGGAACGACACCGGCGAAATTTGGCACTTATTAGATCAACGATTTGATATGGTGGCCACGTTAGGAGATGTATCTGTGTTGAGTAGAGATTTATCTAGATATAATGTAATTGTGATGCCTACAGGCGGTTATGGTGGAGTTGGTCAAGCCGGCGAAACCGAGCTAAAGCGCTGGGTGCGCAATGGCGGAACCTTAATTGCATTTACAGATGCTATTCGTTGGTTGGGCGCCAGAGAATTTCCTGTTCCCAAATTCAAAGAAAACAGTCCAGATTTATCTGGATTCATACCGTATGCTAACCAAGAGAATATTACCGGTTCGCAATCTTTAGGAGGCGCCATATTTAATGCTCGTATAGATCGCACACACCCCATAGGATATGGCTACCGTCAGAATAATATTGCTATTTTCAAAAACGGAAGATCTTTTATGGAAGTTTCAAAAAGTTCGTTTGCTACTCCATTATCGTTTACTTCCACTCCATTAATAAGTGGTTATATATCTAAGCAAAACCTAGATGTAATGAAAGGAAGTGCTGTAGTAGTAAATAATGCGATGGGTCGTGGGCAAGTAATCGCTATAAATTCAAACACAAATTTCCGTGCCTTTTGGTTTGGCACCAATAAAATATTCATGAACGCCATTTTCTTTGGCCACATTATAGGGGCAAGTTTTGGCGGAGATGGAGAAGAATAAATAATAAAGCAACCTTAATAAATTATATGATCAAAAAATGTGTGATTTTAAGCGCATTACTCCTGTGGTTGATACTACCAGGTTTTGCGCAAACAGACTACAGTAATCATGCTGGATTAAGTCAGCGGGTAAATAATTTGGCTCGTGCCAATCCGCAATTAGTAAAAGTTAAATCTTTAACCAAAACAATGGGTGGCAAAGACGTTTGGTTGCTTACCATAGGAACAGGTGATGTTGCCAACAAACCAGCTATTGCTGTAGTGGGAGGCGTAGAAGGATCTCATCTTTTGGGCTCTGAATTGGCTATTGCATTTGCAGAAAATCTGATGAAAAATGCAGGCACGGATAGCATCAAAAATGTATTGGCCTCTACAACTTTTTACATTTTGCCAAACGTAAACCCCGATGCATCGGAACAATATTTTAGTCGATTAAAATACGAACGAAGCGGAAATGCTCGCCCAACGGACGACGACCGGGATGGAAGAATGAATGAGGACGGTTTTGAAGATTTGAACGGCGACGGATTGATTACTTGGGTGAGGATTGAAGATCCAACTGGTAAATACAAAATCCACCCAGATGACCCAAGAATTATGGTTTTAGCAGATGTTGCTAAAGGAGAAAAAGGAACGCATATTGTTATTTCCGAAGGAATAGATAACGATAAAGACGGAGTTTGGAATGAAGACGGAGAAGGGGGTGTTTCTTTCAACAAAAACATGACTTACAATTATCCAGCATTTACCCCGGGAGCGGGAGAGCATGCAGTTTCTGAGTTAGAAACTCGCGCCGCATTAGATTTCTTATTTGAAGAGGGTTGGAATATTACCACCGTCATGACTTTTGGTCCTACTAATAATTTATCAGAACCTGTTAAATTCAATCCGCAGGCGGTTGCGCGCAGAATTCTTTCCGGTTATTTAGAGTTTGATGCAAAAGTAAATGCCATGGTATCGGATAGATACAACAAAATTACCGGAACTAAAGAAGCTCCTAAAACTACACCTGGTGGTGGCGATTTTTCTCAGTGGGTTTATTTTCATTATGGAAGAAATAGCTTTAGTACCCCAGGCTGGTGGGTGCCAAAAATGAAACTTCCTGCAGATAGCACTAAGAATTTGAAAGAAAGAAACCCAACCGATGATAATACCGAAACTAATTATTTGCGATGGGCAGAAAGCAAAGGACTAAACAATGTCTTTGTTCCATGGACAAGCATTAATCATCCTGATTTTCCAGGTAAAAAAGCCGAAGCTGGAGGTATTGTGCCATTTGTACAATTAAATCCACCCATTTCTATGGTGGCAGATATTGCTAAAAAACATACCGATTTTATCATCGACTTAGCAAAAATGCAACCTCAAATAGAAATCATCGACCTAAAAACAGAAAAACTTACAGGAGGTCTTACTCGCATCACAGCTAAAGTTTATAACAAAGGAGCATTAGCCACACATAGTAAATTAGGCGAGCGAAGCAAATGGATGAAAAGAGTAAAGGTAACCTTAAATACAACTGGCAATCAAACCATCATTAGCGGCCGTAAAATAGAATTGTTTCCTACCGTAAATGCAGGCGAAGTTTTGGAATTATCTTGGATTGTAAAAGGCAGTGGCAGAGCAAGCATTGAAGTGGGCGCGCCGCACACAGGTTTCAGAAAAGCAGAGGTAAACTTATAATATGTTTATACACATGAAAAAATTAATATTAACCTATATAGCAACCGCATTAATCGTTTTTACTGCTGTTGCCCAAAATGCCGACCAGGTATTTAAAGCTGCCGGAACACCAGTAAATCCGAAAGTGCCAATTAGCTGGAATAGGTATTATGATTATGCTGGAGTAACCGAGATTTGCAAGAAATTAGCTGCGGCTCATCCCAACCTAATCAAGTTACAAAGTCTTGGGAAATCATTCTTAGGCAAAGAAATTTGGCTACTAACCGTAACCGATTTTACCAAAGGTAAACACAATGAAAAACCTGCCATGTACATTGATGGAAACATCCACTCCAATGAGATTCAGGGAACGGAGTTTTCTTTATACACAGCTTGGTATTTGGCAGAAACCTTTGCCGATACCGAATTTATCCGCGAATTATTAGCAGATAAAACGTTTTACATTGCCCCAACCATCAACCCCGATGCTCGTGATTTTTACATGAAAGAGCCAAATAATCCTAATACCCCTCGTTCTGGAATGATCCCATTTGATAACGACCGAGATAATGTAGTGGATGAAGATGGAATAAATGATTTAGATGGTAATGGTCACATCACCTTTATGCGACGCAAAAACCCTAATGGAAGATGGATAGAAGACCCTGAATTCCCAGAACGTATGATACCTGCACCAGCGGGTGTAAACGGGCAATACGATATGCTTGGTTTTGAAGGATTAGATGCCGATGGAGATGGTTTTGTAAACGAAGACGGAGTTGGTTTCTATGACCCAAACCGCGATTGGGGTTGGAACTGGCAGCCAGATCACATTCAAGGTGGTGCACATAAATATCCGTTTTCTATTCCAGAAAACAGGGCTGTTGCCGATTTTGTACTTGCTCACCCTAACATTGCAGGAGCACAATCTTACCATAATTCTGGGGGGATGATTTTAAGAGGGCCAGGTGCCGAAGAAGATTTGGGCACATACAATGCACAGGATGTACAAATTTACGATGCCATAGGCCGTAAGGGAGAAGAATTAATACCAGGATACCGATATTTAGTAGTGTATAAAGATTTATATTCTGTTTTTGGTGGCGAGCTAGATTGGTTTTATGGCAGCCGTGGTATTTATACTTTCACCAATGAATTGTTTACTTCTTATCTGTATTACAATCGCAATTTAACCGGACAAGAAGGGCAACGCGAAGCTTACAGGTTTAATAAGGATCTGATTTTTGGGGATGCCTTTGTACCTTGGAAAGAATTTAATCATCCGCAATTTGGTTTAATAGAGATTGGTGGTTTTAAGAAAAACTTTGGTCGTGCTACTCCGGGGTTCTTGTTAGAATCAGAAGGACACCGCAACATGGCTTTTACTATTTTTCATGCCTATCACACGCCAAAATTGGAAGTCTTTGAAATAAAAGAAAAAGATTTAGGTGGGGGGATAAAAGAAGTAACAGTAATTATAGCCAACACTCGTTTAATGCCTACACACTCTAGCCAAGATTTAAAATACAAAATAGAACGTCCAAATCTTATATCCATAGAAGGCGCAAATGTAGTAGCAGGTATGTTGGTACAAAATGCCGATTTAGGTCTTATCACCGAGCAAAAAACAGAGCCAAATGTGCTAAGGGTAGATAACATTCCGGGTATGGGAACAGTAACCGTACGTTGGATTGTGAGCGGAAACAGCAATTATACCATAAAAGTGGATAGCCGAAAAGGCGGAGTGGTGAGTAGAAGAAAATAAAAAAGTGGTGGCACGTCTGAGCAAACTAAAAACACAGAAAAATGAATAAGAAATTTATATTGTTCTTCACTATATTTTTTGGAGTATTCATGTGGTTTTTTGATGTCATAGCGCAACCTTTGGCTTGGGGAGAAGAAATTATATTAGAAAATCTTATATATCGATTACTTTTTTGGTTTTCAGGCGGCTTTATAATGGCAATTTCACTATTTTATATTAACAAACGATTTGGCTCCGATAAAAAACCTAATCATCAAAACTAAACAATATGAAAAAGATCTTTGGTTTACTATTCCTGGTTGTTGTACTGTATTCCTGCACAACAACCCCAAAAAAATCAACGCAAGCAGAGTTTTTCGAGTTTTTAAAGACTCATTGTGGCAAAACCTATCTCGGTGAAGCAACCTTTACCAACGCCGATAACGACCCTTTTTCGGGGAAAGTGCTTCGCATGACGTTTACTGAGTGCGGCGAAAATCAACTCCTAATTCCTTTTCATGTAGGCGACGATACATCTAGAACTTGGATTATGACCCTGAGCGATGAAGGACTATTATTCAAACACAAACATTTACTCGCCGATGGTAGCTTAGATTCCATAACCAATTATGGCGGATGGGCAGATACCACCGGAAGTAGCTTAGTACAACATTTCCCTGCCGATGAATTTACTGCTCAGTTAATCCCAGCAGCCCAAACCAACGTCTGGTCTTGGGAGTTTTCCGAGGATAAAAAGTCCTTTAGCTATATTTTAAAACGCCACGGAAATTTACGTTTCTCCGCAAAATTCGATTTATCCAAATCTGTAGAATAAGTTTATGAAAAAGTTTCTCTCTCTCTTATTTTTTATTGCGCCGGTTCTTCTGTTTGCGCAATTGGCACCATTAACGGTTGATAAAATTATGCGAGAACCCTCGCAATGGATTGGCACTTCGCCCTCTAATATACAATGGTCAGAAGATAGTAAAACCATTTATTTTAATTGGAATCCGGATAAGAATAGAGGCGATTCCTTGTACTCTGTACAGGTTGGAAGCACTGCTATCTCTAAAGTTAGCCAAGCGAATAGAAGAAATTTACCCTCTTTTTTTGGAGTGTATAACAAAGCGCTTTCACAAAAATTATTCGAGCGTAATGGCGATATTTTTATCACCGACACAAAAACCGGCAGAACCCGTCAACTCACCAATACGATAGAAAGAGAAGCAAATCCAACGTATAGTTTTAAGGAAGATAAAGTGCTTTTTCAACGTGGAGTTAACTTATTTTCTATCCACTTAACCACTGGAGAGTTAGTGCAACTCACCAATTTTATTGCAGGTCGTAAACCTGCTGAACCAAGAGTAAATGAACAAAACAAATGGTTAATAGAAGACCAATTAAATGAGTTCGAAATATTAAAAAAGCGAAAAGAAGATCGCGAGGCAGCAGCAAAAGCCAGACTATTTGAAGGTGCTTTTAGGCCTTATGAAATTTATTTAGATGGTAAATCGGCGGATAATATTCGTTTATCGCCAGATGAGCGCTACATTACCTATCGATTAACCAAATCTCCCGAAGGAAATAAAACAACCATTACCCCAAATTACGTTACCGAAAGTGGCTATACTGAAGATATTACAACCCGAACCAAGGTTGGCAATGCTTTACCACAATATGAAATGTGGGTTTATGATATGAAGGCAGACAATATCATGCAATTTTCTGCATCCGAAATACCCGGTATTTTTGACTTACCCGATTATTTGAACGACTATCCAGATAAAAAAGCCGAAGCCGAAAAGAAAAAAGCCGAACGCCAAGTGCAATGGCATGGTCCGTTTTATAGCCCCGATGGCAAGAATGCAGTGGTAGTCTTAAGGTCTATGGATAATAAAGACCGTTGGATAATGAAGGTAGATGTAGCAACTCGTGCATTAACTTTACTAGACAGACAACGAGATGAAGCCTGGGTTGCAGGGCCTGGAATTGGGGGCGGTTTCTTTAGTACTGGTACCCTAGAATGGATAAACAACACCACCATTTATTTTCACTCCGAAGCGGATGGATTTTCTCATTTGTATTCGGTAGATGTAACTTCTGGGAATAAACGCCAGTTAACTTCCGGAAAATTTGAAGTGCAATCTTCGCAATTATCCAACGACAAAAAATTCTTCTATTTTATTTCAAATGAAGTACATCCAGGGGAGCAACATTTTTACAGAATGCCAGTAACCGGTGGAACTCGCACCAAGCTTACCTCCATGAAAGGTGCTAATGAGGTTCGACTTTCTCCAGATGAAAAATACTTAGCCATACGATATTCATACACAACCAAGCCTTGGGAATTATTTATTCAAGAAAACAAACCTGGTGCAAAAGCCACAAAAATTTCCAACTCCATTTCCGACGAATTTTTTTCCTATCCTTGGCGCGAAGCAGAAGTAATTTCTTTTAACAACCGCAACGGGAAAGAAGTGTATGCTCGCATTTACGAACCAGAGCCATCTAAGAAAAACGGTTCTGCTGTAATTTTTGTACACGGTGCTGGTTATTTACAAAACGCGCATTATTGGTGGAGCAGCTATTTCCGCGAATACATGTTTCATAATTTACTTACCGATTTAGGTTATACTGTTTTAGACATAGATTTTCAGGCAAGTGCTGGTTACGGTCGCGATACCAGAACCAATATTTATCGTCACATGGGTGGGCAAGATTTAAGCGATAATACGGATGGAGCAAAATTACTAGTAGAAAAATACGGAATAGATGCCGGCAAAATTGGAATATATGGTGGTTCTTACGGTGGATTTATTACTCTTATGGCCATGTTTAACGAGCCAGATGTTTTTAAAGCAGGTGCAGCTTTACGCTCTGTAACCGATTGGGCACATTATAATCATGGTTACACTTCCAATATTTTAAATACCCCGGTAGAAGACCCCATTGCCTACAAACGCAGTTCGCCAATATACTTCCCGCAAGGGTTAAAAGGAGATTTATTGATTTGTCATGGGATGATTGATGTGAATGTGCATTTTCAAGACGTTGTTCGTTTAGCACAACGTTTAATTGAACTAAGAAAAGAGAATTGGGAGTTTGCCGTTTATCCTTTAGAAGACCACGGATTTGTAGAACCAAGCAGCTGGGCCGATGAATATAAGCGAATACTAAAGTTGTTTGAAACCAGTTTGAAATAAATTTGAAGTAATTACGACCTCGGCTGATGCGGGATAGAATTAGCTTAAAAAACAGTTAAACTGAATAGCATCAGGCGCAGTCTCGGCTTTTTTGGTTACTTTTTTCAGCTGTAGGAAAAAAGTAACGTACCTTTAGATACGGCACTTATCCAGTTTTAAAGGTAATGTAAAGGAGCGTTAAGATAAAAACGACCTTGGCTGATGCGGTTTGGGTGAATATTCTTACCAGATTACGAGGAAAGCATCAGGCGCAGTCTCGGCTTTTTTTGGTTACTTTTTTCAGCTGTAGGAAAAAAGTAACATAGCATATTAATAGCAATTATATTTTCAACTTATGAAAAGTATTATCACCATTGGTATCTTTTTAATTACCTCTATCTTTTTTACAACGGCATCCGCCCAAGACTTCGCCATAAAGCAATTAACCGACTCTCCTCGTCACCACGAGTGGGTAGAAGTTAAATATGGCGAAAGAACGGTTCATAATTTTGTGGTTTTCCCCCAAAAATCCACCAATTCACAGGTGGTTATTGTCATTCACGAAAACAGAGGATTAACCGATTGGGTTCGCAGTTTTGCCGACCAGCTAGCTGCCGAAGGGTACATTGTTATTGCTCCAGATTTTCTTTCTGAGTTTTCTCCAGAATATAGAAAAACCAGTGATTTTGCTAGCGAAGATGAATCCAGAAATGCCCTTGGACAACTAAAACAAGAGGTTATTACCGCAGATTTAGATGCCGTTTTTGAATATGCTAAAACCATACCTTCTGGCAACGGACAAATTTCTGTGGCCGGTTTTTGTTGGGGAGGTTCTCAGACGTTTCGTTATGCAACACATAATCCTAATATCAAAAAGGCATTTGTTTTTTATGGTTCAGCACCGCTCAATTCCGACGATTTATTAAAAATTACAGCCCCCGTTTATGGGTTTTACGGAGGAAACGATCAACGTGTAAATGCTACCATACCCAATACCGAGAAAATTTTAAAAGAAGCCGGCATTACGTACGATTACGTGATTTATCCCGGTGCCGGTCATGCATTCCAACGCTTGGGCGATGCTCCAAATAGCAGCCCCGAAAACAAAGCAGCACGTGATGCTGCTCTAGTAAGATTAACTGCACTTCTTGGCGAATAGAATCCACCGCTAAAAAAGCACTGCTAAACGAATAATTTTTTTCTTTCGTTTCAATTTTGGAGGATATAAAAGCAGTATTTCGGCAGGTGCTTTTCCATCTGTTTTCTTGTGTTAAGGTAATACTTAGTTAACAAACATTTTTTTACATCTACAAGAGAAAAAAACACTTTTCCACAATTACAAACTTTTACATTTCAAGTATTTAAACAATCTTTTGAGCTTTAATGGCACTTTTTAAAAAGCGGTGTGGAAAACTGAATTTCAACTAGGTTAACATCAATTCTAAATTTGGTTAAAAACCCTTCAACATTTTTGTTGATAAACAACAATACTAATACAATAATTTAAGATGAGTAAAAAACCTACTAAACCTACAGCCGAGAAGGCAGCAAAAAAAGGACTCAAAATTGAGCGTTATTTTACTAAAGAAGGCAAGTCGCCCTTTGATTTATTTACGTTCGAAAAAAGAACATCCGTAATTCGAAATCCTGCTGGAGATGCAGTTTTCGAAATGAATGATGTAGAAGTACCAAGCACTTGGTCGCAGGTTGCCACCGATATATTGGCTCAGAAATATTTTCGCAAAGCAGGAGTACCTCAGCCCGATGGTAGTTTGGGCAGAGAAAGTTCCATTAAACAAGTAGCCCATCGAATGGCGCATTGTTGGATGGATTGGGGAAAACGCTACAATTATTTTGCGAGCGATAAAGATGCCCAAATCTTTTACGACGAGTTGGTATATACCATTACCGGACAGCTTGCTGCACCAAATTCACCACAATGGTTTAACACTGGTTTATACTCATCTTACCAAATTACAGGTAAACCACAAGGACATTATTTTGTAGATCCCGTAACCGAAGAACTAAAAAAATCTACATCAGCCTATGAGCGCCCACAGCCTCATGCCTGTTTTATTTTATCTGTTGATGATGATTTAGTAAACGAAGGTGGTATCATGGATCTTTGGGTTCGTGAGGCACGTATTTTTAAATACGGCTCCGGAGTAGGCACTAATTTTTCAAGAATCCGTGGCGAGAACGAAAAACTATCTGGCGGTGGACAATCTTCAGGATTAATGTCTTTCTTAAAAATTGGAGATAGAGCGGCAGGTGCAATTAAATCGGGAGGAACAACTCGCCGTGCTGCTAAAATGGTTTGTTTAGATTTAGATCATCCAGAAGTAGAAAACTTTATTGATTGGAAAGTACAAGAAGAGAAAAAAGTAGCAGCAATGATTGCTGCAGGATACGATTCTGGTTACGAAGGTGAAGCTTACCGTACTGTTTCTGGTCAAAACTCCAATAATTCTGTTCGCATACCTAACGCGTTTTTTAATGCATTAGATGAAAATAAACCGTGGGATTTAATTGGACGTACCAACGGAAAACCGGTAGGTAGCATAGATTCCCAAAAATTATGGGATAAAATTGCATTTGCAGCATGGGCCTGTGCAGATCCTGGTGTACAATACGATACTACTATCAACGAATGGCATACTTGTCCGGAGGGAGGAAGAATAAATGCTTCTAACCCATGTTCAGAATACATGTTCTTAGACAATACGGCATGTAATTTAGCCTCCATCAACTTAATGCATTTCTTAAATAAAGAAACCATGCAGTTTGATGTAAAAGGCTTTGAGCACATTTGTAGAATCTGGACTGTGGTATTAGAAATTTCTGTGTTGATGGCACAATTCCCATCCAAAGAAGTTGCTCAACTTTCATACGATTACCGTACGTTAGGATTAGGTTTTGCCAATTTAGGTGCCATGCTTATGGTATCTGGCATTGCTTACGATAGCGAGAAAGCTCGCGCAATTGGTGGTGCTATTACCGCAATTATGACCGGAACCGCCTATGCAACATCGGCAGAAATGGCGAAAGATTTAGGCCCTTTCAGAGAGTTTAAGAAAAACAAAGAACACATGATGCGGGTAATGCGCAACCATCGGTATGCAGCATACAACGCAACCGGAAACTATGAAGGACTAGAAATTGCGCCTCCGGGCATCAACCCAAAATATTGCCCTGATTATTTATTATCCTCTGCATGCAACTCATGGGATAAAGCAGTGGAAATGGGCGAAAAATACGGTTACCGTAATGCTCAAACTACCGTTATAGCCCCTACCGGAACCATTGGTTTGGTAATGGATTGCGATACCACTGGTATTGAACCCGACTTTGCTTTGGTTAAATTCAAAAAATTATCAGGTGGTGGTTACTTCAAAATCATCAATCAAGCGGTACCTCAGGCATTAAAAAATTTAGGATACGATAGCAATCAGATAGATGCCATCATTCACTATGCAAAAGGTCACGCCAGCTTAAATGGCGCACCTCATATTAATGCCGAGACCCTTAAAGCCAAAGGGTTTACCAAAGAAGATATTCAAAAAATTGAAGACTCATTATTAGCTGCATTTGAAATTGGTTTTGTATTTAACCGATGGACTTTGGGTGAGGAAACTCTAAAACGTCTTGGATTTAAACCTGCTCAGTACGATGCCCCTAACTTTAATTTATTGAGATCATTAGGCTTTAAAAATGCACAAATTGCCGAGGCTAATGAATACATATGCGGAACCATGACGGTAGAGGGTGCTCCTTATTTGAAGGAAGAGCATTATTCTATTTTTGATTGCGCAAATAAATGCGGAGCTAAAGGCCAACGTTATATCATGGCCGAAGGACATATACGTATGATGTCGGCATCACAGCCATTTTTATCCGGAGCAATATCTAAAACCATTAATTTGCCTAACGAAGCATCGGTAGATGAAATTAAAGAATGTTACCGATTAAGTTGGGAGCTTGGATTAAAAGCAAACGCACTTTACCGCGATGGTTGTAAACTTTCTCAGCCATTATCTACCAAATCGGATGTAAAAGAAGAGGAAGAAGTAGAGAAAATAGACATCATTGAAGATGTTTTAGGTAAAGCCGGCGATTTTAAATTAAGCGATTTAACCGAAGAGCAAATTGTGGAAGCTGCTATGGCTATCATCGAACGATCAAGAGATACCAAATTCCGCGATAAATTAGCACGAGTGGTTGCCAAAAAAAGCTTACCAGCCCGCAGAAGAGGGTTTACTCAAAAAGCGGCTGTTGGCGGACAAACCATTTTTGTGAGAACCGGCGAATATGAAGACGGTAAATTGGGTGAAATATTTGTGGATTTATACAAAGAAGGAGCTTCTTTCCGATCTGTAATTAACTGTTTTGCTATTGCTGTTTCTGTTGGATTACAATATGGCGTACCATTAGAAGAATACGTAGAGAAATTTACTTTCACTCGTTTTGAACCATCAGGTATGGTATCTGGTAACGACAATATCAAAAGCGCCACTTCTATTGTAGATTATATCTTCCGCTTGTTGGGTTACGAGTACTTAAACCGTACAGATTTAGTGCACGTACAAACCGCAAAACCGGTTTTAGAAAACCCGCAAATGAGAGATGAAGATGTAAATAATTTGGAAGCTGAAGAAGTTCAACAACCTACATTTACTAGGGTAGAATCTGGTCAAAAATCAGAATCCTCTATTTCAGATTACATGAGCAGCATGCAAAGCGATGCCCCGGCTTGTAATGTTTGTGGTCATATTACAGTTCGCTCAGGTACTTGCTACAAGTGTTTAAATTGTGGTAATTCCTTAGGCTGTAGTTAATATTTTAGTTAATATTTTAAAAACCCGCTTTTATACAAAAAGCGGGTTTTTGTTTTTGTATCAAGAGCCAGATTTAGAGCATAAAAAACCCCCAACGATAAGTTGGGGGTAATCAAACAAAATCAAACCTGTTTTTTAATTAGTAAGGTTTACGTTAAATGTAACTTCGTAATCTACAGAGCCAGGTGCTTCTTGTCCGTTTTTAACTCCGGGCTGGTGTTTTAGAAGAACCGTTATGGTGCCATTACTTATAGCACCGGTAGCAACTGTACTCTTTAAGCCCACAGGTAAATTTTTGCTGTCTCTATCCGTAATGTTAAACGAAATGTTAATCGAAGTTGATTTCTTGAAAATCACTAAATGGTCATCTGCTTCTTCTTCAATTTCTTCGGTGATATCTTCTGGTGGATTTACGGATTCGTTTAAAAACTCAAGTGTTAATTCATAATTGGCATTGGCCAATAAACTGATGTTATCAATTACTGGTGGATTTCCACCCTCTCCATCCAAATCGCGCGCAGTAAAGGTGGTAACTGCATTAGTTGCGGTATTTTTGAAGTTCATTTTAATGGTTGTAATTAATTCTTCTTCATCGTCCGGTAGTTGTTTTTTCTTACAACCTGTGTTAGCAATTATTCCTATGGTAGCTAGGATTAATAAAAACTTGAATAGATTCTTTTTCATGATTTTTGACTTTTTAAACATTAAAAATTTAATTATTAGATTTCCCAAAAGGGATTTGCAACTTAAAGGCTGCATTTATTCCCGTATCATCGGCGAAATATCTAAATCGATTTAAATAATCGCGATAGCGGGTGTTGAATAAATTCTGAACACTAAAACCAAACAATACCGATTGCTTGCCAAGTTGCACGGTACTGTTTATATCTACATTAAATAAAGCATAGGCTGCAGGTGGAGGCACAAAATCTGACGCTTCGTTTACTAAGTTTTGTTTACCAACCCAGGTTCCAGTAAATTCCAAACTCGTATTGGTAAACGTTTTTGTGTCGCGAAGCTCAAGAGACAAAGTGTTACTCAGTTTATCGGCCGGTATCAATTCCAAAAAAATATTTGTTTCGGTGTTTTTGGCTCGTACAAATGAAAACTTAGAAATCAAATCTAGGTTTCCGATGAGTTTAATTTTAGATGTAAAATCCCCACCAAAAAACCTTGCATCCACTTGTGTGTATTCAAACGCTGGGAAAGCACCTCTTAACGATAAAACTGGATCTGGCAATGGCTTTAGGTAGATATAGTCATCAATAAAATTGAGGTACATCCCGGCATCCACTGAGAACCTTTCCGATTGGTAATTAATGCCTGTAGTAAAGTTAAAAGCCTGTTCTTCTTTTAAATTCCTATCTCCTTTTTCGTAAGATGCGCTACCATGATGCACGCCATCAGTAAATAATTCATTAATGGATGGTGCACGCCAAGCTCGTGCAACGGTTGCCTGCAGAGATGTTTTTTCATTTAGCCGATGCGTTGCACCTAAAGTACCAGAGACAGAACTGAAATTAAAATCCGGATTTATGATTTGGTTGTTTTCACGTAGCGTTGTTACCATGTACTTATAATCGGCACGTAACCCAACTTCAAAATCCCATTTTTGTGTGTTCAATCGTTCTATAATATAGGCCCCAGCAGCGTAACTATCAAAAAACGGAATTAAAAACCGGCCATCATAAAAATTCTGTTGGAAGATGCCATTCACTCCTATTTTGCCATTTATTCTTCCAATTGGGTTATGCTCCAATAAAATATCTAGCGTTTGAGTAGTTAAATCAAATGCAAGTTGAGGTTTATTTAAAGCTGCCAACGAATCGTTAAATGGTTTATGTAAATCAAACTCTGAGCGTTTGTTTTGTTGCCAAGCGTATTGTAAACAAAGTTTCCCTAATCCATCAAAAACATAATGGCTTTCTGATTTAAGGATAAAATGTGTTACGTCTTGATTTGGCCTTTCTATAGCATAAGTAAAGCCCGGTTGCAAAAACGGTTCGCCACGTTCAAAAACTTGCCTTAATTCAGTTAGGTTTCCAATATGTGAACCCTGAAAAATCCCAATTTTAGAAGTAAATACACTGCCATAAAACTCGGTCTTAAAGCGCTCTTTTTGGTAGCCCATTATTAAGGCAGCATTGGCTTCCTTTATTCCGGTATTAGCTAAAAAGTAGTTGGGTGTACGTGCATTACCCGCTTCGCGCAAAGTACCCTGAAAACGCATACGGAAGTTTTTAAAGGGGCTTCCCTCTAAGTTTCCAGAAACAATTCCTTGCCGACCATTGGTTAATCCTAGCATGTAAAGATTTCCAGTAGTTCCATCGCCGTAGTGTAAGTGCTCTGGTTCAACTAAAATAACTCCGCCCAACGCATCGGCTCCATACATTACGCTAGCCGCGCCTTTCACAACTATAATTCTGTTGGCAATAAAAGGGTCAATTTCAGGGGCATGTTCACTTCCCCATTGTTGTCCTTCTTGTCGCACACCAGCATTATAAATCACAATGCGGTTGCTATGTAATCCATGTATTACGGGTTTAGAAATGGTTGGCCCGGTTTGTATGGAATTCAGTCCCGGAATAATTTTTAAAGCTTCTCCCAAAGATTGTCCACGAGTTTTTTCCAAGTCTTGCATTTCCAGTACAGAAATACTTTGTACTGGTGTATTCCCAACCCTGCTTACCCTTAATACTACTTCGCCGAGTTGTTTTGCATCTGCTTGTAATTGAATAGATAATTGCTCATCTCTCCTCAAATTTAAACGATACTCTTTGGTTTGAAAACCGATGTAGCTAATTTGAAGTGTTACAGAACCCTGACAAATACCGACCAATCTGAAATTTCCGTCTGCATCTGTGGCAGTAACTTGTGTTGTTCCTTTAATAGCAATAGTTGCCCCAGGCAATGAACCGTTATCGTCCATTACTTTGCCACTAATGGTTAAAGAGCATACTTGTGCAGTTGCAGAAAACGCACATAACAAGCATATTATGAATATACACGTATAAGGAAACTTCATTCCTACTCAGAATTTTAAATGATTATTTATTTTGTATGTAGATGGTTTTTAGCTTCAGAAATTAAGCTGCAAAAACTGGTGGAGCTTTATTTTTAAGCTCAGTGATAAATTTTATATCGCCATTAAGAGTAATGGGAGTTAGGATAGATGCAAAATGGTAATCAGTAATTAAAAAATCTGCATGAGGTATAATTGCAGTAAACCTTAGAGCTTCTTCATGAACATCGCAACACTTTATTTCGTGTTTTTGTAGGATGTTTATAGGTTTTGAAGTGGTTATTGTATGATCTTCTTTGTGCTCATGAAACAATTGCACAGGAATTATCGAAGCCATAATGGCCAGGATAATTAAGAAGGATGAGCCCAAGTGCAATATCTTTTTCATGTTAAACAAACGTCAAATGTACGATTTTTAATACAAATTAGGATTTGGGCATAAATCTGTAACCATAATGTTATTTTTGAAAACACAATTGCATAACTAAGTATGTCTAATATATCATCCAACCGATTAAAAAATATTAAAGCTGCAACCGGCACAAAATTGAGTTGCAAAGGCTGGATTCAAGAAGCAGCATTACGCATGTTAATGAATAATTTAGATGCCGATGTAGCGGAACGTCCGGAAGATTTGATAGTTTATGGCGGTAGAGGAAAAGCCGCCAGAAATCCAGAGTGCTACGATTTAATCGTTAAAGCATTACAAGATTTAAATGAAGATGAAACCTTATTAATCCAATCCGGAAAACCAGTTGGTATTTTACCCACCCATAAAGATGCCCCAAGAGTTATTATTTCCAATTCACAATTGGTTCCTAAATGGGCAACGCAAGCACATTTTGATGAGTTAGAAGAAAAAGGCTTAATGATGTATGGCCAAATGACAGCAGGCTCATGGATATACATTGGTTCGCAAGGAATTGTACAAGGCACTTATGAAACTTTTGGCGAATTAGCTCGACAGCATTTTGGTGGCACCCTTAAAAATACACTCACCGTAACAGCAGGTTTGGGCGGAATGGGTGGAGCACAACCACTGGCAGTAACCATGAATGAAGGAGTTTGTTTAGCGGCAGAAATGGAAGAATGGCGGATAGATAAACGCATACAAACCCGCTACCTCGATCAAAAATTTAACGATATAGACCAAGCCATTGATGCAGCATTGGCTGCAAAACAAAAAGGTTTGGGAATTTCCATAGGTGTGATTTGCAATGCGGTTGATTTATTGCAACGCTTGCTAGATAGAAACATTACTCCGGATGTTTTAACCGACCAAACCTCCGCACACGACCCATTAATAGGTTATTTTCCTAAGGATTTGAGTGTACAAGAAGCAGCCATCTTGCGAGATAATAACCCGCAGAAATACACTGAACTTAGCTATGAAACCATGGCATTGCATATCAGGCAAATGCTGCAATTACAAAAACGTGGAGCCATTACCTTTGATTACGGTAATAACTTGCGCGGAAGAGCATTAGAAGCCGGTGTGGTAAATGCTTTTGATTTTCCTGGTTTTGTTCCGGCTTATATCCGACCATTATTTTGCGAGGGCAAAGGACCGTTTAGATGGGCTGCACTTAGTGGCGATCCACAAGATATTTACGTAACCGATAAATTAATTTTAGAATTATTTCCGGAAGATAAAGGCTTAGCTCGTTGGATTAAAATGGCACAAGAGCGCATTGCTTTTCAAGGACTACCAGCCAGAATTTGTTGGCTAGGTCAAGGCGATAGAGAAAAAGCAGGATTAGCGTTTAATGAATTGGTAAGAACCGGAAAAGTAAAAGCGCCTATTGTTATTGGTAGAGACCACCTGGATACCGGTTCTGTTGCTTCGCCAAACCGAGAAACAGAAGCTATGAAAGATGGCTCTGATGCAGTTGCAGATTGGCCCATTTTAAATGCGTTAATAAATACAGCCGGTGGAGCAAGTTGGGTAAGTTTGCATCATGGCGGAGGCGTTGGTATTGGATATTCTATCCATGCCGGGATGGTAATTGTTGCAGATGGTACCGAAGATGCTGCCATTCGTTTAAAAAGAGTGCTACACAACGACCCTGCAATGGGTGTAATACGGCACATGGATGCTGGTTATGACATTGCAAAAGATACTGCACGTAAACACCGATTGGATATCACAGAAAGATTGAAATAAACAAGAAATGACTGCAGCAGAAACCAATATAAAATGGAAGCAACTAACCGAAAAAGTAGCTCAAGATTTTGATACCGATACCCCAGATATTAAAGTGATGCTTTTTTTGATTGGTGTACAAGAATTAGGAAAAGGACCGCAGAAGTTCAGTAAGCGACAAAAAGAAGAATTAATGCACATTGCTAATTGTCGCTTGTTTAGCGAATTGGGTTATTATGAATTAGAAGGATTAGACCAAGATGGTTGGCCACATTGGAAGGCGATAAAAAAAATTCCACCTTATACCATATTAGAACAGGAAATGGTGTTAAAACAATTGATAATAAATTATTGTGCAGAACATTTTTAATTCAAACTAAAATCAACTATAAATAACAAAATAATGAAAAGTATAATCCTATTATTTGCATTTACACTTAGCGCTATAACAGCATCGGCACAAAAAAATACGTACGTAAAAATTACTACAGATTATGGCCACTGCATTGTAAAACTTTATAACGAAACCCCATTACATAGAGATAATTTTATAAAATTAGCCAAGGAAGGATTTTATAACGATCTGCTTTTTCACCGTATAATTAGTTCGTTTATGATTCAAGGAGGCGATCCAAATTCCAAAAATGCTTCCGAAGGACAAGCCTTAGGTAGTGGCGATGTTGGATATAAAATTCCGGCGGAGTTCAATGAAAAACTATTTCATAAAAGAGGAGCTTTGGCTGCAGCCAGAGACAACAATCCAGAAAAAGCATCAAGCGGTTGCCAATTTTATATTGTTCACGGTAAACGATACACGTTTAAAGAATTAGAAACTGCTGAGCAACGTGCTGGATTTAAGTTTGACGATGCTCGCAAAGATGTGTATGTAACGCAGGGCGGAGCGCCACATTTAGACATGAACTATACCGTATTCGGAGAAGTGGTAGAAGGCCTGGAAATGGTGGATCGAATAGCAGCTTTAGATAAACTACCATCCGACAGACCCATTACCAACGTGAAAATGCAGGTGGAGGTTCTTAAGAAGTATAAAGAGAAGAAAAAATAGTGAATAGTTTTAACTGGACAGTAAGCAATTTTTAGTTGCTTTTTCTTTACAGATACTATTTTAAAATCTCATTACTGAATACCTATATCTCATTGCTAAATACTCATATCTCATTACTCTTAAAAAATGAAAATCTTCACCTATAACGTCAACGGAATACGGTCGGCGATGAATAAGAATTTTTTAGCTTGGCTACAAGCAACCGATGCCGATATCATTTGTCTGCAAGAAATTAAAGTAGATCCATCAAATATCCCACAAGAAATAGCTCTTTTAGAACAAATGGGCTATCATCATTTTTGGTTTCCGGCAGTAAAAAAAGGATATAGCGGTACGGCCATCTTTTCAAAAATAAAACCCAATCATGTAGAATATGGATGCGGTAATGAACAATTTGATGCCGAAGGCAGGGTTATCCGTGCTGATTTTGATAATTTCTCTGTGATGAGTGTGTATTTCCCCTCCGGCTCCAGTGGTGATGAAAGACAAAATGTAAAATTCGAGTTTCTAGATTTTTTCATGCCTTATGCAAATGAGCTAAAGTGGAAATTTCCAAATTTAATTATTGCTGGCGATTACAATATTTGCCATCGTCCGATAGATATCCATAATCCAAAATCAAATGCTAACTCCTCGGGATTTTTGCCCGAAGAGCGTGCCTGGATGGAAGAGTTTATACAAATTGGATTTATTGATACCTTCAGGTATTTTAATCCGGAACCACATCAATATACGTGGTGGAGTTTTAGAGCTAATGCCCGTGCTAAAAACTTGGGCTGGCGCATAGATTACATTATGACTACTCAAGAAATGCGATCTAATTTAAAAAGAGCAGCTATTTTACCAGATGCACGCCACTCTGACCATTGTCCGGTAGTATTAGAATTGTCATTATAAATCAATTATAGCTATCTTAACAGCTAAAATTAATTGCTGTGTTATTATTAAACATACATCAACTACTTGGGTTACATCCCGAAAATACAGAAGTTTTAAGAGGAGATAAACTTAAAAATCTACCTCAAATAGAAAACGCTTGGTTATATCTGGATGGCGAAAAAATTGCCGATTACGGCAGCATGAATTCTCTGCCCGATAAGTATAAATTGGTAAAAAATGCGTTGGATTGTACCGGAAAAATAGTGATGCCTGCTTGGTGCGATTCTCACACCCACTTAGTTTATGCAGGCAGTCGCGAACATGAATTTGTTGATCGCATTTTAGGATTAAGTTATGCCGAAATTGCCAAAAGAGGTGGAGGTATTTTAAACTCGGCGAAGCTATTAAATGAAACTACAGAAGAGGAACTTTTTAATCAATCTTGGCAACGATTACAAGAAGTAATAAAACTTGGAACCGGTGCAATAGAAATAAAAAGCGGCTACGGTTTAACTGTTGAAAGTGAAATTAAAATGTTAAAGGTGATAAATCAATTAAAAGAAAAATCACCTATTCCTGTAAAAAGAACCTTATTAATTCATGCATATCCTCTAGAATTTAAATTTAATCATAAGTCATACATAAAAATTATAACAGAGCAATTAATTCCGCAAGTTGCTAAGCAAGAATTAGCAGATTATATAGATGTTTTTTGTGAAGATGGATTTTTTTCTGCCGATGAAACCGATATTATTTTGAAAGTTGGAATTAAGCACGGCTTGAAACCAAAAGTCCATGCAAATCAATTACATTTTTCTGGTGGTATACAGGTTGGGGTTGCAAATAACGCACTCTCCGTAGATCATTTGGAATGTGTTGGAGATGATGAAATTAATACATTAAAAAGGTCGGATACGATAGGAACTCTATTACCGTCAGCCGCTTTTTTTCTTAATTTACCATATCAGCCTGCTCGTACCATGATAAATTCAGATATAGCAATTGCATTAGCTAGTGATTATAATCCGGGTTCTTCTCCAAGCGGTAACATGAATTTTGTTGCATCATTAGCCTGTATTAAATTAAAAATGTTGCCCGGAGAAGTATTAAATGCCTGTACATTAAATGGTGCTTACGCCATGGAACTATCCGACGAAGTAGGCAGTATAACCAAAGGCAAAAAAGCAAATTTAATTATTACTAAACCAATGGTAAATTACATGTTTATGGTGCAATCTTTTGGAAATAATTTAATAGACACGGTAATAATTAATGGAAAAAAGTATGATTAAATTGGAATATTTAAAGAGTATATCATTTTAATTTAAATAATAATGAATCGCTTGCAAACCTATGATTCTACTAAAATAAATTCGCTGATTAATTATCGCGATGGCGAAACTAAATATGGCGAAAAAATTAAATTATTTAATTACTTAACGGATTTAGAAAACCCAAAAATTAAATTTGTTTTACTAGGTATTCCGGAAGATATTGGAGTACGAGCAAATCATGGAATTGCTGGAACAAAATCTGCATGGGATGCTACATTAGCAGCTTTACTAAATGTACAATACAACGAATTTAATCGGGCTGAAAATGTCATTTTATTAGGGCATCTAGATTTTAAGGATTTAGATAATTTATCTGAAAATCAGGATGCAAAATTCTTAAGCAAATTAGTTTGCGAAATTGATTTTGCGGTTAGTTTTTGGGTAAACAAAATACAATCTTATAATAAAATACCAATTATAATCGGCGGTGGACATAATAATTCTTTTGGCATATTAAAAGGAACTAGTACAGCTCTAAATAAATCTATAAATTGTATTAATATAGATGCACATGCCGATTTACGTGCAACAGATTACAGACATAGCGGTAATGGGTTTTCTTTTGCAATGGAAAATGGATATTTGAATAAATATGGTATTCTTGGTTTGCATAAAAATTATACAAATCAGTATACAATAGATTTAATAACTAATTCGACTAACATTAAAGGCATTTGGTTGGATGATTTAATTCATAAAAATAATCTTACCGAATCTGTTTCAGCACTAATTAAATTCCTTGAAGCTACTTCATGTGGATTGGAATTAGATATAGATGTAATTAAGAACTCTTTGAGTAGTGCCACGAGTCCAACCGGATTTACATTAGAAGAAACGAGAAATATCATATATCAAATTACTACTCAGCTAAAGCCGGCCTACTTTCATATTGCAGAAGGAGCACCTGATTTAGCTAACGGCAAAAAGGATGAAAATATGGGTAAATTAATTTCTTATTTAATCACCGATTTTACCAGAAATTATAAAATTTAATTGGAGTAAGGCATTGATGTAAGGCTACATCGTGTGTTTCTATATCTGAAATAAGTGAAATGGGCTCAAAATAAGATAATCCAATAAACTTTGTTCCCGGTTTACATTCCTTTAAAAATTTGTCGTAATATCCTTTGCCATAACCCACTCTAAATCCTTCTTCATCATATGCTAATAGCGGCACAATTACCATATCAATTTCAGAAACTGAAATAATATCTCCAGTAATTGGTTCATCTATCCCCCATTTATTTATTTCAATAATTAAATTAGAATTAATTAAATAGTGCGATAATTCAGAGGTATTAAAATCAGATTTTGGGACTACAACCTCTTTCCCAATTTCAAGTATATAATTAATTATGGGGAGGGTATTTATTTCATTTTTTGATAAAATAGGCAAATAACAATGTATTAAATTAATGCCGCCTAAATTCAGACTTTTAAACTGCGATAATATTGCGGTATCTAATTCTATTTTGGTCTCATTCGAAATAGAAGTACGCTTTTCTAAATAAATGCTTCGTATATCTTTCTTAAACAAAATAATTCTATTAAAACTAAATTCTTATTATTTACTTTTTACTTTCACCTTATTCCTTATTACTTTTTATTTCTACCTTAAAAGTAGGTGCTTGATATTCAGCTTATAAATAGTTTTCGGGGATGGTAGTTTGGTTACCCTCTCTTTGTGCTCGGTAATGTGGCGACATAATTTCTACTCCGGCCTCATTAAATGCATCTTGTATGTGTTGATGTAAATCTGAATAAATATTAGCCATTTGATTTATATTTTTTGTGTATGCATTTAATTGATAGCTCACATAAAAATCATCTAAACTTGTTTGAAGAATAAATGGCGTTGGCTTGTTTAAAATAAATTTAGATTTATTTGCAGCATTAATTAATAATTCGTGGACTTTTTTCCAGGGTATATCATACCCAATGGTTACGGTGGTATATATAATTAGTCCTTCTCTTTCTCTTGCTGCTATGCTATAATTAGTAGTATAACCAGATAAAATACTAGAATTTGGTATGGTAATTTCTTCATTTTTTGCGTTCATTACACGAGTTACCAATAGGTTTTTCTCTACCACATCACCTATAACATCCCCCACCTTTACTCTATCCCCAATTTTAAACGGTCGCATATACGTTATAACCAAACCAGCTACCATATTTGAAATAGCAGATGACGAACCAAATGATATTAAAATTCCTAATAATACTGATACACCCTGAAATACCGGCGAACCAGATCCTGGTAAATATGGCCATATTACCACGAACATGAAAATATAAAGTAAAGCTCTTACTATATTGAAAGTAGGCATTGCCCAATCAGCATAAAAGTTGGTAATTTTTAAACTCCCATTTTCAACTTCAATTGCTAAAAATTTGAAAAACTTAACTATATAAGTGGTTACAAAATATATTACTAAAATGGTTAATAAATTAGGAATAAAATTAATGATGGCTAAAAGAATGGCCTTGAATGGATCAAAAACATATTTAAATAAAGTTTCGGCAATTGGTTTACTTGCCGGGAATACACTAAATAAAAATGGTAATGAAATATAAATTAAAAGTACAATTAATAAAATCCTTAATATCTTCAGTAAATAGAATAAAGCGGAGACTTGCTTTTGAGGTGAAACTAACTCATAATCACGTATGTTTATGCCTTTTAATTTTGTTTCTTTTAAGGTGATTAATTTCCTTCTTAATAATTTAAATAATTTATTTACACCATAAATTAATCCCCACAATAATGAAATTATAAGTATTAATATAGATATATTAATAAATATAGTTTGGATATTTAATTCATCTTTTAATTTATTAATTGAAACTTTTATTGTCGAAATATATTCGGCTGCTAATTCATTTCTATCTGCATTAGAGTAAGATGCTTCAATGTCGGTAATGGTAAATAAAATAATGTCCTTATAAATTACTTCGGTGGCAATCTCTGAGATATTGGTTTTAATAGAATCTGATTCTAATGTATTGTCTTCTGCAAGTCTTGTTAGTCTTTCTACAATTGCTTCGGCTCTATCAAAGGGAGTAAAAGAACCTTGATTTGTGTAGATATAAAATAAAGTGTCGTTATTTAAAATTACAGGCTCTCCTTTTGCTCTTAATACGGTTGGATTGGATTCATCCTGAGCACTTAGCTTTAGGACAAGTAGCAAACAAAATGCAAGCAAAAAGTATTTCTTGAGTAACATCTATATATTTAAATTAGCCCTAATTTACGTTTTATGTTCAAAAATCAAATTATATTGTTAATTCATAGATATACTAATTCAATTTTAAACTATCATAAGACATTCTTAAGCCTAATTTTATTTATTACAATTTTTGTATCTAGCGCTTATGCACAGCAAATCAAGGTTTTAGATAAGTCATTTTCTATACCATTGGCAGGAGTTATAATTAGTGATAAAAGTAAAACAATAACTACTATTACAAATTCTGAGGGAGTTGCTGATATCCGTTCGTTGCTTAATGAATCTGTAATTTATATACAATTATTAGGATATACTCCCATTAAAGTTAGCATTATTGATTTATCAAAATCTGATTTTGTAGTTTATCTCGAAAGCAATTCCATTAACTTAGCAGCAGTTGCTATAACTGCAAATAGATTACAGATTGCACAAAGAACCTCCGAAAAACTCAGTTTAATAACCGCCGAAGATATACAACTCATTCAGCCACAAACAAGTGCAGATATGATTGGTAGCAATGGGGATGTATTTGTTCAGAAAAGTCAGCAAGGTGGAGGTAGCCCCATGATAAGAGGATTTGCCACAAACAGACTTATCATTGCAGTAGACGGAGTAAGAATGAATACTGCTATATTCAGGAGTGGAAATATTCAGAATATTATATCAATTGATCCAAATTCAATTGAAAAAGCGGAAGTGCTTTTTGGTCCAAGCTCGGTTTTGTATGGTAGCGACGCCATCGGTGGGGTAATGCATTTTTATACCATCAATTCAAACTTTTCTATAACCAAAAAACCAATTTTTAGTGCCTCAGTATCTTCCAGGTATTCTAGTGCAAATATGGAGATCAATGGAAACTTGCAATTTTCAATTGGGTTAAAAAAATGGAAATTTAATACCGCTATTTCAAAAGTAGATTTTGATGATTTAAGAATGGGATCTAAGGGCAGAGAAGAATACTTACGGCCAATTTTTGCAGAGCGTGCAGGTAATATGGATGTGGTAAGAGAAAGCTCAAATGCTTTGTTGCAAAATCCAAGCGGATATGAGCAGTTTAATCTAATGCATAAAGTAACATTTGCCCCTTCTACTGTTCTCGAATTTAATTATGGGGTTTATCATGCAAATACGGGTAAAACAGATAGATACGACAGATTAATCAGACTTAATTCAAACGGAATTCCCCGAAGCGCTGAGTGGTTTTATGGCCCACAAATTTGGACTATGAACCAGTTTTCTGTATTGCACAAACCGCTTACAAGCAATCTTTATACTAGTGCAACTTTTCGTTTAGCACATCAATTTTTTGAAGAAAGCAGAAACGACAGAAATTTTAATAGTAATATCTTAAGAAACAGGTTGGAACAGGTAAATGCATTTTCTGTAAATGCCGATTTCTTTAAATCCTTCCAACAAACTAACAGGTTATTTTATGGTTTGGAAGCAATTTATAACGATGTTTATTCTAAAGGAACAGATATAAATATTTCTACCAATAATAAAATGGCAGGTCCTGCAAGGTATCCACTTTCTAATTGGCAATCGTATGCAATATTTGCGGCTTTCCAAACAGATATTACTTCTAAAATCACTCTTCAAAGCGGATTAAGATATAATTTGTATAAACTCAATGCCCAGTTTGATAATACATTTTTCCCTTTACCCTTTAGCAGCGCCAAATTAAATAATGCTGCACTTACCGCTAATATTGGTTTGGTTTATAATCCGGCTGATACATGGGCTGTAAACAGTAACATTTCTACGGGTTTCAGAGCTCCAAATGTTGATGATATTGGAAAAATATTTGATTCAACCCCAGGTTCTGTTATAATTCCAAATCCTGCATTAAAAGCAGAATATGCTTATAATATTGATATTGGAATTACCAAATTAGTTAAATCAACCATTAGATTTGAAGTAAATGCATTCTATACCTATTTGGATGATGCCTTTGTGAGACGAGACTTTACCCTTAATGGGATGGATAGTATAAATTATTCAGGAGTATTGAGTAAAGTCCAAGCATTACAAAATGCAGCAAATGCCCAAGTTTTTGGTTTTCAGTTAGAAGTAGATGCCAAATTAAACGAGAATCTCAATTTCACCACTAATTTAAGTTATCAAAAAGGAGTTGAAGTTTTGGATAATGGAAGTTCCAGCCCTTTAAGGCATGCAGCACCATTATTTGGTCAATCAGCCATACAATTTAAATCCAACAAAATAACCATGATGCTTTCAGCCAGGTATAGCTCAAGTGTTTCATTTAATCAATTGGCTATGGAAGAAATTGATAAACCCGAAATTTATGCGAAAGATAAAAACGGTAATCCGTTTTCTCCGACATGGTATACACTAAATTTTAAAAGTGTACTTGATATAAATTCACTGATTAAAATAAACATCGGATTAGAAAATATTTTTGATACCAGATACAGATCGTATAGTTCCGGATTAGTTGCCCCAGGCAGGAATTTACAAATTGCAGTGAAACTGAGCTTTTAATTTTTCGGAACATATTACTGGGTAATAATTATATTTTAAAACGCATATAAGTTTAATAGTTCATCTGTGCTATTATTTAAATGCTTTTTTGTTTTTTTGTAGCAGAAGAATTGAAAAAACCATGAACTATACATTAAATAATATCCCAGATCGTAGTAAAAAACCACGCCAAAAAGGCTTAACTATGGTGATGGATAAGGGTTTAAGTATCCGAGAGATAGAAGACTTTTTAGAAGTAGGTGGCGAGCATACCGATATTGTAAAATTAGGATGGGCTACTTCATATGTAACCCCTAATATTGATAAAAAGTTGGATTTTTACCGCGAAGCTGGCATTCCAACGTATTTTGGAGGCACTCTTTTCGAAGCTTTTGTGATTAGAAACCAGTTTGATGATTACAGAAGAATTTTAGATAAGTATAAAATGACCATCGCCGAAGTTTCGGACGGTAGTATTACCATACCCGAAGAGGAAAAATGTGAATACATTAGGCAATTGGCCAAGCAGGTAACCGTTATATCCGAAGTTGGTTCTAAGGATGCCGAAAAAATAATTCCACCATATAAATGGATAGAATTAATGCAGGCAGAAATACAGGCGGGTGCTTGGAAGGTAATTGCCGAAGCCCGAGAAGGTGGTAATGTAGGGATTTACAGAGGATCGGGAGAAGTAAGAGAAGGATTGGTAGAAGAAATTTTAACTAAAATACCAGAAGAAACCATCATTTGGGAAGCTCCTATAAAAGCACAACAGGTTTGGTTCATTAAATTACTTGGTACAAACGTTAATTTAGGAAACATTGCCCCATCCGAAGTAATTCCGCTCGAAACTATTCGTTTAGGTTTGCGTGGCGATACGTTTATGCACTTCCTGAACGGGGATAAAAAATAATACATATTCCTTGCCACGGTTTTAAATCCGTGGCAAGGAAATTAAAAATTAATGAAAAAATTTGGCTTAATTGGCTTTCCGTTAAAACACTCGTTTTCGAAAAAATATTTTTCAGAGAAATTTGCAAATGAAGGGTTAAACGATTGTCATTACGAAAATTTTGAACTTCCTACTCTCCATAAATTTAAAGAATTTATAACAGAAAATCCTCAATTGCGAGGCTTAAATGTTACTATCCCTCATAAACAAAATATTCTTTCTTTTTTAGATGAATTAGATGAAACTGCACAAGCAGTAGGCGCTGTAAACACCATTCAAATCCAACCAAATAAATTAATTGGATACAATACAGATGTTTTTGGTTTCGAAAATTCGATTAAACCATTGCTAAAAAGTCATCACCAAAATGCGTTGATTTTGGGTACAGGCGGTGCAGCAAAAGCGATTATTTACGTTTTAAAGAAATTAGGATTGGAATATATTCTGGTTTCGAGAACACCAGATAAAAATCAATTTTTGTACAATGATTTAACAGAAGAAATCATTCATCATCACAGAGTAATCATTAATTGTACTCCAACAGGTACTTTTCCTAATATTAACGAATTACCTAATATACCTTATCAATACATCGGTAAACAACATTTACTCTATGATTTAGTTTATAATCCGGAGCAAACCGAATTTTTAAAACGAGGGATAGAAAAAGGGGCAAACGTTAAAAATGGCTTAGAAATGCTTTATTTACAAGCCGAAGAAGCTTGGCGAATCTGGAACACATGATAAAATTATTGTTTTTTTTAGTGTCGATAGTAGTGATGCAATCTTGCACACAAAGTTATGTTCCTAAACCAAAAGCGTATCCCAAAATAAATTTCCCCGACAAAAATTACATTGTTTTTTCAGATAATTGTCCTTTTGAATTTGAAGTGCCCGATTATGCTCAAATTGCAAAAGAATCCAACGATTGTTGGCAAAATATTCATTTTGAGCCATTTAATGCTACACTATTTTTAAGTTATTTTTCCTTGAATAACCAAAATACACTTGCCGAGCTTAGTGAAGATAGCAGAGCATTGGTTTTCAAACACTCTGTAAAGGCAAGTTCTATAAACGAGGTTTTGGTAAACAATGAGAAAGTTAATGTATTTGGTAAAGTGTATTTTATTGGTGGAAATACCGCTTCTTCTTTGCAGTTTTACTTAACCGATAGCACCAATCATTTTTTGCGAGCTGCACTTTATTTTAATTCAGAACCCAACATAGATTCTATACGACCTGTTTTAGAGTACATAAATAAAGATGTTGAACATTTAATTAATACTATTCAGTGGAAAAATAAATGATAAATTAAACACTTTCTTTGTATCATGATTACCATTCACACCTTTACTTTTAATCCCTATCAGGAAAACACTTTTGTTTTATCTAACCAAAACAACGATTGCATTATCATTGACCCGGGTTGTTACACGGCCAGCGAACAAAATGAATTGAAAAATTACATTACTCTTAAGCAACTAAATCCAATTTACTTATTGAATACACATTGCCACATAGACCATGTGTTGGGCAATAAGTTTGTTTGGGATAACTATGGATTAAAACCCATTATCCATAAAAATGAAATTCCGGTTTTAGACTCTATTCCGGGTTATGCCCCCATGTTTGGGATGCAATATGAAGTTTCTCCGGCACCCGAAAAGTTCCTGGAAGCAGGAGATAAACTTTTTTTAGGGGAAGAGGAATTTTCAATTTTATTAACTCCAGGTCATTCGCCCGGTAGCATTTGTTTTTATCATCCAAAACAAAATTTTTTAATTGGTGGCGATGCCTTATTTCAAGGAAGTATTGGTAGAACAGATTTACCCGGTGGCGATTACGACACTTTGATACACAGCATTCGCACGCAACTTTTCACACTTCCGGATGAAGTGGTTGTTTATCCGGGGCACGGTCTGGAAACTAACATTGGATGGGAGAAAAATAACAATCCGTTTTTCAAATGAAATTAGCCTTTTTCATAGCTAAAAGGTATTTGTTTGCAAAAAAATCTACCAATGCCATCAATATTATATCGGGTATATCTACCCTAGGTGTATTTATTGGAACGGCAGCTTTGGTTATCATTTTATCAGTTTTTAATGGGTTCGAAGGGCTGGTAGTTTCCCTCTACAATAAATTTTCTCCGGATATTAAGATTGAAAGTACAATAGGTAAAACATTTGATCCCAATCAAATCGAAATTCAAACCGTATTAAAATCTGATTTAATAAAACACGCAGTTTTTGTATTAGAAGACAAAGTTTTGCTCCGATATAATGAAAATCAGGTGATTGCCACATTAAAAGGCATGAGCGAAGAGTATGAAACCATGGGTTCTTTAGATTCTGCCATTACCCAAGGGAGAAACGTGTTACGTGTTGGCGAACAATATTTTGCTGTATTAGGCAGTGGAGTTGCCTATCGCTTAGGAGTATTTGTAGATACTGCTTATGAACCTATTTTGTTTTTTGCACCAAAGAAAAGTGCCCGAATTAGTATTAATCCAGCCGATGAGTTTAATCAGGATGAAGTGTATGCTTCCGGTATTTTTCAAGTACAGCAAGAGTTTGATGATACTTATGTGCTGGCACCCATTCGTTTTGCCCGAAATCTGTTGGATGAGGAACAAAAAATTTCTTCCATAGAAATAACTCTAAAAAACGAAGAAAATCATGTGGTCTTTAAAAAATCTAACATGCAAACTTTAGGTAATTCTTACATCATAAAAAACCGTTATGAGCAAGATGAACTTCTGTATAAAATACTAAACTCCGAAAAATGGGCTGTGTATTTTATTCTCACTTTTGTGCTCATCATTGCCATATGTAACATCATAGGATCATTAACCATGTTGGTTATAGACAAGAAGAAAGACATTGCCATTTTAATTGGCATGGGAGCCGATCACTCGTTAATAAAAAGAATATTTTTATTGGAAGGCATGATGATTTCAATGATAGGAGCATTAAGTGGTTTGTTCTTTGGAGCTGTTTTCTGCCTACTTCAAATTAAATATGGCTTTATAACCATTAGTGGCGCCGAGTCTCTAACTATAACTGCCTATCCGATGATAATGAAGTGGACCGATTTCGTATTGGTATTTACCACCGTTTTGGTTATATCTTTTATTGCAAGTTGGTTATCTGCAAATTTGAGCGTTAAAAATTCGGGGACTATTAAAGAACAACTTACGGTTCAATAATATTTCTTCTTCAATAGGTAATTCTTCACGTAATCACTAACTCCTTCTTCCAATGAATGGAACGGCAAATCATAGCCAATCGATTGTAATTTTGCCATGTTTGCTTCGGTAAAATATTGGTATTTATCTCGTATATCGGCAGGAGTATCAACAAAAGTAATGGTTGGTTTTATGTCGATGGCTGCGAATGTTGCATGAGCTAAATCCAGAAAAGTTCTTGCTTTGCCACTTCCTAAATTGTAAATTCCAGCATTTTTTCGATGGTGCATTAAAAAGTATAATACACTCACCACATCTTTCACATATACAAAATCGCGCATTTGTTCGCCATCTTTAAAATTGGGGTGATGCGATTTGAAAAGTTTCATGCTTCCGTTTGTGTGAATTTGTTTGTAGGCATGAAATATGACCGATGCCATCCTACCTTTGTGGTATTCATTGGGCCCGTAAACATTAAAAAACTTTAATCCGGCCCAGAAGTACGGCTTTTTTTCTTGAGCCAAAGCCCACTTATCTAAGTCGTTTTTAGAATCTCCGTATGGGTTAAGTGGTTTTAAATTGGGGATATTGGCGTGCTCATCATCGTAACCAAATTCACCTAAACCATAGGTAGCTGCAGACGAAGCATACACCAATGGCAATCCAAACTCAACACAAATTTTCCAGATTTCTTGGGTATAATGTAGGTTTAATCGATTAAATAAATCTACATCCATTTCTGTGGTATCTGTTCGGGCACCAATGTGAAATATAAAATCAACCAAAAGCTGATTATCGCGTAGCCAAGGTAAAAATTCATCTCGATGGACTTTTTTTGTGAATCGTTTACCTTCAAAATTTTTATTTTTTTCTGGGTTGGAGAAATCATCCACCAAAATCAAATCAAAAAATCCTTCATCGTTTAGTTTTTGTACCAAACAACTACCAATAAAACCGGCTGCACCTGTAATTACAATCATTTTATAAAAATAAGGCAGGATGATTTTTAGCAATAATTCCCACTTCTGTGGCCTTTTTAAACAAAGTTTCTACTGCTTTTTTACCCTCCGTGCCCAAATCTAAAGAATATTTATTTACATACAATTCGATGTGTTTATACATCACTTCTTCGCTCATTTCCTGAGCATGTGAACGAATGAAATCCAATCCTGAATTTGGGTTCTTAAAGGCAAACTCTACACTCTTTCTAATTAGTCTGTTCACTTTTTCTTTTGTTTTTTGGTCGATGTTGCGTTTTATCATAATGCCACCCAATGGTATGGCCGAAGCCGTAGTTTGCTCCCACCAATCGCCTAGGTCTATCAATTTTGTAAATCCTCTTTGTTCGTATGTAAAACGATTTTCATGAATAATTAGTCCGGCATCTATTTCACTTTTTTGTAGGGAAGTTTCAATCTCTGAGAAAACCATTTCCACGGTATTTTTTGCATCCGGGAAAGCAAGAGATAACAAAAAATTTGCAGTAGTATATTTACCTGGTATTCCTATGATTAGAGAGGATATTTCTGAGGAAGTATAGGGTTTATTTGCTATGAGTAACGGACCAACTCCAAAACCTAAAGCACTACCAGCATTAAGTAATACATAAGAATCTAAAACATAGGCAAAGGCATGAAAACTAAGTTTTGTAATGTCTAATTCAGCATTAAAAGCTTTACGATTTAGCGTTTCTACGTCATCAAAATGAACTTCAAAATCCAATCCTTCGGTATCAATTTTATGATGAATAAGTGCATCAAAAATAAATGTATCGTTGGGGCAGGGCGAAAATCCAAGACTTAGTTTATTGGGCATTTATATAAATTATTGAAGTTTAATATTATCTTCATTTAATTACTTATTAATCTTGCAGAACATGCCTATGCAATCAGGTATGTTTCGGCATCTCTCAAAGCCACGTTAGTAACACATAGAGACCCTGAAAAAATTTCAGGGTGACCAAAATGGGTTTAAAAACAGTTCATTTTGCTTGAATAGATTTAAAATACTCCACCAAAAAATCATTCAAATTGGCTACTGCCAAGGGAATATTCCAAGCCCCACGATTTCGTTTTTCTACTACATTCGAAATCGACCTAAATTGCAAATAATTTATGCCTTCCATTTTACATACAAAAGAAATGGCAGCACCCTCCATGCTTTCTAGAGTAGCTTTATATTTCTGATGGATATATTCAATTTCCTTTGCATTTCCGTGTGCTTTATTTACCGTTAAAGCACTAGATAAAGGTAAAAGACCAGAAATATACTCGTTTACCAACCAACCATTTTCGTACGGAAACTGATTGGCGTTTGCTAAATTCAACTCAAAAATATCTAAAAAGTCTTCCCCGTTTTGTGCTCCAATATCTGCAAAACGGTCTTTATTAATTTCTAATACCGAGCCAAGCGGTATATTTTTATCAAAGGTTCCGGCAATTCCTGCATTAATTATAAGGTCGTAGTTATTTTGGTATAGTTCTTTACTTAACGCATACAAGGTTTCGGGTACCCCAACTCCGGTAATGAGCGTTTTAATTTTCGGAAATAACGTAACAGTTTTTTCAACTTCTAGCGTTGTAGCGGCTACTAATAATACATTCATCAAAACAAAAGTAGGCTATTTAGTATTTATTACGATATTTGAACACCTAATTATGGCTTTAGTTTACGTAACCAGAAAAGAGCACTTTAATGCTGCCCACAAACTCGAAAATCCGAATTGGACACAAGAGGAGAATGAACGTGTTTTTGGTAAATGTGCCAACAAAAATTGGCATGGGCACAACTATCAATTATTTGTAACCGTTAAAGGCGAACCAATGTCTGATACCGGTTATGTTATCGATTTGAAAGCGCTTAGTACCATCATCAAAAAAACCGTTATCGATAAATTAGATCATTCGAATATTAATTTGGATGTGGATTTTATGAAAGGTAAAATGACATCTACCGAGAACTTGGCCATAGCTATTTGGAATGAATTAGAACCTCAAATCACAACTGCCAAATTGCACCAAATTAGGTTGTATGAAACCGAAAATAATTTTGTTGATTATTACGGCGATTAAAATCGTTTAATTAGATATTACATGGCACACGAACACGATCCAAGCGAAGAAATGATGTTGCAAAATGAGATGGATGGCTACACCAAAATAGACCGGTATAACCCCAAACAAATCCATACCATTGCCGACAGATACACCGATATTTTAAAGGAAATTGGCGAAGACCCAAATCGCGAAGGTTTGTTAAAAACCCCGGAACGAGTGGCCAAAGCTTTGCAATATTTAACTCATGGTTACGATTTAAATCCTGCCGAAATACTTCGATCTGCAATGTTCAAAGAAGAGTATAGCCAAATGGTTATTGTGAAAGACATAGAACTTTACTCTTTGTGTGAGCACCATTTACTGCCTTTTTTTGGTAAAGCCCATGTGGCTTACATTCCCAACGGGCACATTGTGGGTTTAAGCAAAATACCCAGAGTGGTGGATGCTTATGCACGTCGTTTACAAGTGCAAGAACGATTAACCAATGAAATTAGAGATTGCATTCAAGAAACACTAAAACCTGCAGGTGTGGCTGTAGTTATAGAATGTAAACATTTATGTATGAGCATGAGGGGCATCCAAAAACAAAACTCGGTGACTACCACATCTGCCTTTACCGGAGAGTTTGTGAACGAAAAAACTCGCTCGGAGTTTATGCGCTTAATTACTGCCGATTTGGCCTAATACAAATTTGATGAGTTTCTTCATCATAATGCATGGTGTGCTATACTTATTTCCTTATTTTCGGATCCTAAACCAAAAATCTAAATCACGATGAAAGCATACGTTTTTCCGGGCCAAGGCGCACAATTTGTAGGAATGGGTAAAGAACTATACGAGCAATCGGCAGAAGCTAAAAACCTATTTGAAAAAGCAAATGAAATAATTGGTTTTAGAATAACCGACTTAATGTTTGCTGGTACGGATGAAGATCTAAAACAAACCAACGTTACCCAACCTGCCATTTTTTTGCACTCTACTATTTTAGCCAAAGTTTTAGGTAAAGATTTTAAACCAGATATGGTTGCAGGACATTCACTGGGTGAGTTCTCTGCTTTAGTTGCTAGTGGTTCTTTAAGTTTTGCGGATGGGTTTAAATTGGTTATTGCTCGTGCTAATGCTATGCAAAAAGCATGTGAGTTACAAGCCTCTACCATGGCAGCCATTTTAGGATTAGAAGATAATGTAGTTGAAGATATTTGTGCGTCTATTGACGAAGTTGTGGTACCGGCAAATTATAATTGTCCGGGCCAATTGGTTATTTCTGGTAGTATTGAAGGAGTTAACATTGCTTGCCAAAAACTTACCGAAGCCGGCGCAAAGCGAGCCTTGGTGCTAAACGTAGGTGGCGCATTTCATTCTCCTTTAATGGAACCTGCAAGAATTGAATTAGAAGCTGCAATTAATGCAGCGGAATTTCATTCCCCAATTTGTCCCATTTATCAAAACATAAATGCTAAATCTACCACTAACCCTGAAACCATTAAAGCAAATTTAATTGCACAATTAACCGGTCCGGTGCGTTGGACACAAACAGTTCAAGCCATGTTGGCAGATGGTGCAAATTCGTTCACCGAAGTTGGTCCGGGTACTGTTCTGCAAGGCTTAGTAAAGAAGGTAGATAGGCAAATTCCTACTGCTTCGGCTGTCATTTCTTAAACACTAAATCCATACCTTTTACAGTTTAATCGTCAAATTTCATACTTTTAAGCAGTATGTAAAAGAATTCGTTTTGCAGATTTATACTAAGAATAGATTTATCCTTGTCCTACTTCTTGTCGTTTCGGCAATTATTGCTCTTTTGTGGTATGCCGACTATGAAAAAACATCCCTAGACAGAATCGCATATCGTCTTACTAATCAGCTGCATACCATTGAAAAAAATGATTTAGAGCTAGCGCAAAAAATTGCAAACATAAAATCTATACCAGAAATTGCTCAACTAATTAACACTAACCGAATTAGCACGTCTATTTTTCAGATTTTTGAAAAAGATAGCATCGTTTTTTGGAGTGATAATAAAGTTATCATTCAAAATCTATCAGAGGTTGAGCCGGGTACTTCTTTTCAGCTCTTAGCTAATGGATGGTACATGGTTCAGAAAAATAAGTTCCAAAGCCGAACCATTTTATCTTTAACTTCTATCCATAATGATTATGCATTCGAAAATAAATTCTTGATAAACCAATTTAATGAACGTTTTGATATTCCCACGTTTGTTCAATTATCAGAAGTTTCTGCTCCAGATGAAATTGAAATCTTATCCATAAACGGAGAATACTTATTTTCTTTAGATATTGATGAATTTAAATTACTCAATACGCCTCGTTATCATTTCATTTTTCTGTGGATTTTAATATTCATTTCTTTTTTTATTGTATTACACACCATTGCCAAAAACCTTTGGGCAATGAAGAATTATGCATTTGCTGCTGTTATTGTAATTGTAATCCCATTTTGGCTGCGCTGGTTAATGCTAGAGTTTCAATTACCACCACCTTTTTATTCATTAAAACTTTTTAGCCCTACTGTTTTTGCTTCGGGCTATTGGCTACCTTCTCTAGGCGATTTATTTATAAACGTTTTGATATTACTTTGGATTGCCATGTTTTATGCTCGTAATTTGAGTATTGCTCCTTCTATATCGGCAAAACCGATTTATAAATACCTGCTTACCATCGTATTTTTTGCGGTTTTATATGTACTTAGCGAAAACGTACACAATGTTTTTCGAGGATTGGTCATCAACTCCAACATATCATTTGATTTTACCAACATCGTATCGCTAAATAGTTATAGTCTCATCGGGTTTATCATTTTATCCGTAGCCATTTGGGGCTATTTTTTAGTTTGTTTAGCACTGCTCCGCTTATTTAATTCGTTAGGATTTTCAGACTTTGAAAAAATCTGGATACTTACCATTGGGCTTTTAGTATGTGTTTTCTTAAAAATAGTATTTGACAATTTCTATGTTTTCTTTGCATTAGTTGCGGTATTTTTAGTCATTTTAGATAGAAACCATGTGCGTGGTAAAACCCGTTTAAATTTTCCGCAAACGGTATTAATTGTCTTTCTTTTTTCTATCATCATTGCGAGTAAACTAAATCGCTTTTTAAATTACAAAGAACAAGCAGAAAGGTATTTATTAGCTCAAAAGCTAGAATCTGCTAGTGATCCAGTAGCAGAATTTTTATTTACCGATATAGAAAGAAGCATACAGGCAGATGCATTGATTTTAAATTATTTTAAGACCAAACAACTAAACAGAGAAGTTTTAATAGATAGATTACAAAAAATTTATTTTTCGGGTTATTTCTCTAAGTACGATACCCGTGTTTATGAGTTTTTTGAAGAAGATATAAATGAAAGCGAGAACCTTTTATACGACTTAGCTCAAACCAGAAGAGGAGCAGATGCTTTATTCCTAAAACCCGTAAGCGATTACTTTTTTCAATCCGAAAACCAACCAGGGTTGCAACATTATTTTGGCTCGGTTCCCATAAAACTAGAAGGGAAAACCATTGGTGCCATCATTTTTGATTTAAGCTCAAAATTCATAGAAAAAAACAGTGCTTTCCCCGAATTATTGCTCGACGGAAACGTGAGGGTAAATAAAGAAAATGAAGCGTATTCCTATGCTTTTTATAACAATGGGTTGTTGGTAAATACCTACGGAAATTATTCCTATGGTATTCGTAATTTAGATTTTATAAACCTTAGCAACCTGCAAGGCGAACAATTTGTTACCCACAACGGCTACAATCATTTGGTGTATCAGCCTTCTGTACAATCTACCATCATTGTGAGTAAACCAAAAAACAGTTTTTTCATTGAAGCTGCTATATTTTCTTACATATTTAGTTTAGCATTATTTTTTACTGTAATCATTTTCGGATTACGTTCTGCACTGCGTTTCATCGAAAAGAACAGTTATAATCTCCGATATTTTAGGCTGAAGTTTCTGCTTTCTTCGAGCCGAATTTTATTTAAAACTCGCATACAGCTTTCGTTTACACTTGCCGTGGTTTTTTCCCTTATTGTGGTAGGCTGGGTAACGTTAGAAAACATCAAAATACAATACAAAGAAGAACAAACTAAACTTACTCTGGATAGAATAAATCTGTTAGAATTTGCCTTTAATACCGAAATGGTTTTTGATAATAAGTTGATGACAGGAGAAGATTTAGCATTTAATTTTTTGACATTTTCTCAAACACATGGTTCCGATTTAAATCTTTACGATGCCAATGGTAAACTCATCAATTCAACTCAACCAAAATTATTTGATAGGGGATTGCTAAGCAATAGAATAAACCCAAAAGCAGCTTACGAAATATTTGTTCTGGGTAAGAATGAATATATTGCTAATGAACGAATTGGATTGTTAAATTTTACCTCAGCTTATTTACCAATCAGAGACTCAAACAACACTATTTTAGGGTTTATTAATTTCCCTTATTTTGCCAACCAGGCCGAGTACGATAATAAGATATCCTCTTTCTTTAATTCTCTCATAAATGTATACGCCTTCTTATTTGTGTTGATAGGTTTTTTAGCCTTCTTTTTGGCTAATTCCATTACCAATCCATTAAAATTATTAGAGCAAAATTTTAAAATTACCAGAATTGGCAAAAATGAACCCATTCCGCTAGATAGAAACGACGAAATTGGCTCCTTGGTTAAAGAGTATAATAACATGTTAAATGAGTTAGAAATAAGTACACAAAAACTGGCCGAAACTGAGCGCGAAACTGCTTGGCGCGAAATGGCAAGACAAGTAGCTCATGAAATAAAAAATCCGCTTACCCCATTAAAATTAGGAGTGCAACATTTAGAACGTTCTTGGAAAGATAACGACCCGAATTTTAAACAAAAATTCGAGAAATTTACGCAATCCTTTATTCAACAAATAGATAGTTTATCTGCCATTGCTACCGAGTTTTCGAACTTTGCACAAATGCCAGAAACACAGAAAGAAACCTTAGATATAGTAGCTTTAATAGACCAAGTGGCTACCATTTTCAAACAATCTGGCTTAGTAGAAATTACAATACATGCATCAACAAAAGACAAATTAATAGTATTTGCTGATAAAGACCAACTGTTACGATCGTTTAATAATTTATTAAAAAATGCATCGCAAGCTATACCGGATAATGTATCTGGAAAAATTAATATTCATCTAAAAAAAGAAAATCAAACGCTTTTCATTACCATAAGAGATAACGGAAGCGGAATTCCGTTAGAAATACAACATAAAATATTTCAGCCAAACTTTACTACCAAAAGCTCCGGTATGGGTTTGGGATTGGCTTTTGTTAAAAATGCCATTCAAAATGCCGGTGGTAGTATAAAATTTGAGTCAATCATCGGTAGGGGCACAACGTTTCACATAAGTTTGCCGTTATACCAAAGTGCATAAAATCTTATTAATTCTTGCTTTCTGGTGGATGTATGTACCTGCTTTTTCGCAAGCTTTAAACGAGCGCGAACGTATTTTCCCCATATCTGATAGCATTTTTTTAGATACATTAAGCTTAAGCCCCAACACGATTTCAGTAGCTACATTAGATGGCATTATCTTGTCAACTGCCCATTACAAAATAGATTACAACCGTTCTCTTTTAACTTGGGTTATTAAACCCACTACCGACTCGGTAAAAATTAGTTATCGGGTACTTTCTATTCGATTAAATCAAGAATTCAGGAATAAAAATCCGGATATCATTTCAGAAAAAGCACTAGGAGCAGAAAACCCGTTTATTTATAAAGTAGAAGAAAAACGACCAGAAGTTTTTCAGTTCGGTGGGTTAAACAGTAGTGGCAGCATTTCGCGCGGAATTGGTATTGGCAACACACAAGACTTATCGGTAAACTCCAATTTAGTGTTGCAATTATCGGGTAAATTAAGTGATGATATTGAAATAACGGCTGCTATCTCTGATGATAATATCCCCATACAGCCAGAGGGTAATACCCAGCAAATACAAGATTTTGATAAAGTTTTCATCGAGCTTAAGAAAGATAAAAACATACTTACCGTTGGCGATTTTGAGCTCCGACGACCCGATAGTTATTTCCTGAACTTTTTCAAAAAAACAAAAGGCGGTAAATTTAGTACTGAGTTTGTAACCAATAACGGAGCAAACTTAAAAGCTTCTGTTGCAGGTGCAGTTGCCAAAGGAAAATATACCCGTAATATCATTCAAGGTATTGAAGGAAACCAAGGCCCCTATCGTTTAATTGGAGATAATGGCGAGTTTTTTATCATCGTATTATCCGGTACCGAGCGAGTTTTTATAGATGGAATTGCACAAACTAGGGGCGAAGAAAACGATTATGTTATAGATTACAACACAGCCGAAATTACCTTTACTAGCAAACGTTTAATCACCGCCAATAGTAGGATTAGTATAGAGTTTGAATATTCGGATAGGAATTATGCTCGGTCTCTTTTTTTCTTCAATACCGAATATCGTACCACTAAATTTGCGTTTAAATTTAATGCCTACAGCGAACAAGATAGCCGAAACCAACCCCTACAGATTGATTTAACGGATACCCAAAAACTATTTTTACAAAGCATAGGCAATGAAATTAATCAAGCATTTTTCCCCAATATAGATTCCATCGGATTTAATGAAAATGAAATTTTATACAAGAAAATAGATACCCTTGGATTTGCTGATGTGTACGTTTACTCTACTAATCCGGATAGTGCAAAATTCCGTTTAGGTTTTACTTTTCTTGGCCCCAACAAAGGAGATTATCGGATAGATAACAGCTCCAATGCAAACGGTAGAGTTTTTAGATGGATTGCCCCACAAAACGGAATCTCGCAAGGCGACCATGCGCCAATTGTTTTATTAATTACTCCTAAAAGTAGCCGATTGTATACCATCGGAGCAGATTTTTCGCCCAATAAAAACACGCTCATCAGTACCGAAATTGGCTTAAGTGATAACGATGTTAACCTATTTTCTTCTATTGGAAATAACCAAAACAAAGGGGCTGCCTACCGAATTTTAGCTCAAAATAATGCTAAACTTTCTGAAAATTTAAGCCTAATAACCAGAGCTAACTATGAGTTTAAAAACGTAAATTTCAGAACACCTGAGCGTTACCGTCCGGTAGAATTTGAGCGAGATTTTAGTCTTAGCCCTGGTTCGGGTCCACAAACAGAACATTTAGGCGGTATAGCATTAGGGTTGATAATAAAAGAAAAATCTACACTTAATTACCAGTTCAACACGTTTCAGCAACCCGGAAATTACAAAGGGTTTTTAAATGCATTTGGAGCGGCGATCCAACTTAAAACCATAAAAATTAATTATGCCGGAAGTTTATTAACGGCAGAATCTGGTATAAGAGAAAGTAATTTCTTGCGTCAAAAGTTAGAAGCAGCTAAAAATTTTGGAATTCTAACACTTGGTGCTTTAGCCGAGCAAGAGCGAAATACCAACAGAAATAGTGGTACAGATTCGTTGAATTTGCAAAGTTTTGCTTTTGATAGAGTGCAATTATTCCTGCAAAATGCCGATACCGCTAAAACGTTTTTTAGAATTACTGCCGAAAGAAGATTGGATTATCAACCTAAATTAAATGCACTTTTAACGGCAACAGTGGCTAATAATGCTGGCGTTGAATTGGCTGTAACCGGAAGCAAAACTTCTTCTTTGAGAATTGGAGCTAACTACAGAAGCGTGGAGTTAAAAAATTTTGAGGTAAATGCTCGCAACGAAAATAATTTAATAGGCAGATTACAATACGATTGGAACATTGGCAAAGGATTTTTACAAAGCGGATCGTATTATGAATTGGGAACAGGACAAGAACCAAAACGAGAATTTATTTATTTAGAAGTAGCTCCCGGACAAGGAGTTTTTGCTTGGATTGATTACAACGGTAATGGCATTAAAGAGCTAAATGAATTTGAGATTGCTGCTTTTCCGGATCAAGCACGATTCATCAGAATTGCCAGACCAAGTAATGAATTTGTGAGAACCAATTCGGTGTCGTTTAATCAAACCATCAACCTAAATCCTTCGGCAACTTGGAGAAATGCAGAAGGGGTTAAAAAGTTTTTCAGCAGATTTAATAACCAAACGGCATTGCGCATTAATCGTAAAATACTAGCTAATTCAGGCGTATCTGTCTTTAATCCTTTTCAACTACAAGTTTCCGATACTTCGTTGATAACCCTGAATGCATTTTTAAGAAATACCTTATTTTATAACAGAAGTAGTCCGGTTTTTGGAGCCGATTTATCTTACCAAAGTAACCGGGCTAAATCTTTACTCAGCAATGGATTTGATACCCGATTAAGGAACGAAACCTCGTTAAAAACCAGATGGGGTATAAGTAAAGAAGCCAATCTTATTTTTACTGCAAAATCGGGCAGAAAAGAATTCAATTCAGAATTATTTACCAGTAGAAATTACACGATTAACTTTTATGAGTTTGGTCCGGAGCTGGGCTTTCAGTTTAATAATATCATTAGATTATCTTTTAATTATGCTTACATAAAACAGCAAAACGAGCCTGCTTTTGGTGGCGAAAAATCCATAAACAACCGTTTAGGAACAGAACTAAGGTACAGCCAATTGAGCAAAGGAAGCATTGTTGCAAAGCTCAATTACATTAATAATCAATACAACGGATTAGCAAACTCACCAGTAGCATATGAGATGTTAGAAGGCTTGCAACGCGGCAATAACCTAACCTGGGGTTTGCAATTACAACGTAGTTTACGGGGTGGTTTGCAATTAAACGCTACCTACGATGCCCGAAAATCGCCTAATGTGCCAACGGTACATACAGGTGGGGTGCAGTTGAGGGCGGTGTTTTGATGAATTGGAACTTGAAATTATGTCATAGTCTGCTCGAAGTCGTACTGTGTGGACGTTAGCGGTTCGGGCTTTATTTTCAGTCGTTATATACTACACTTTCTGCGATGTCCTTAAAATTGTCAAGGTCAGTTTTTACACTTTTTAATTTGCTCGTCAATGAGAGTAAAGCAACTTTTCCTAATGGAAGTCGCAACGGTGATTTGTCTAATTTGGTGATGTTGTAAATGACTTTGGCTGCCTTGTTTGGGTCACCTTCTTGTTTGCCGTCCACACCTTTTATTTTTTCTCTGAAAACTCCTGCTGTTGTATTGTAATCAGCAATAGTGTGCTCTGTAAGTTTGAAACCGCTACCTGCAAAGCTGGTTCGGAAAGGTCCTGGTTCTACAATTGTTACCTTAATTCCTAACGGTGCAACTTCTTGTGCCAATGCTTCGCTGAAACCTTCCAATGCAAACTTACTTGCGTTGTAAATGCCAAAACCTGCAAAGGCTTTAAAGCCACCGTGGGAGGAAATTTGAATGATGTATCCGCTTTTTTGTTGTCTGAAAATAGGCAAAAAAGTTTGTGTTAAATTCAAAGTCCCAAAGAAATTAGCTTCAAATATTGCTTTTGTTTCTTCTGTGCTTGTTTCTTCAATAGCACCCGCAAGTCCATAACCTGCATTGTTTACAAGCACATCAATTTTTCCAAATTTGTCGGTAACGAGTTTAACTGCTCTTTCAATTTCGTTGTGCTTACTAATATCTAAGGTCAAGGCAAATGCTTTGTCTTGGTGTTGGATATTAAAAGTGTCAGTTTGTGTTTGATTGCGAAATGTACCAATTACAAAATCGCCTTTTTCAATAACGGTTTGGGCTAGTGCTTTACCCAAACCGCTTGAAATTCCTGTGATGAACCAAGTTTTCATTGAAATGTTTTTTAAAATTAAAGTTGTTGAGCTACTGGAAAATCAATTTCAAAACCCGTCAAATTGTGCAAGTAGTTGCTTATTATTTTGTCGCCAATAACCACTACCACATCAATCATATTGGCTTCGTCATATCCTGCTGCAAAAAATGCTTCTTTGCTTTCTTCGGTTGCTCTGCCACGGTTTTCAACTGCCGATGCTGTGAACTTTGCCAATGCGTCTAACCTGCTGTCAAAAGGTGCCGAACCTTTGCGTATTTCTATAATTTGCTCGTCTGTAAAACCATTCATTTTGCCTAACGCTGTGTGTGCCGATTGGCAGTAACGACATCCGTTAATCTGACTGGTTACTAAGTTGATTACTTCCCTTTCTTTCGCTTTCAAAGTGCTTTTGCGATTTTGGAGAGTTAAATAGTCGCCTAATGCAGTTTCATTTTTTGCATAGTAGGCATACAAATTTGGCACAAAGCCTAAGCCTTTTTGTAGGTTATCAAAAATACCTTGATTGTTAGCTGATACTTCTGCTCTTGTTGGAACAGTAAAAGTTCTTTTTTCTGATGTTGCCATTTTACTTTATTTAAAATTGTTGTTTGTCATTATTGACGATGCAAAGATGTGGCGACTTACAACGATTAAAAATGAAGTAGTTTAGGAAATTCGGTTGATGTAGTTCAACTTTTTTTGGCAACTCTTTTATTGCGTATTCTTGACAAAAACTCTGTGGTCATTCCTAAAAAGGAAGCCAAAGCATATTGAGGAACTCTTTGAACTATTTGAGGAAATTTTACTACATAATTTTCGTAACGTTCTTCTGCTGTATGAATAAGATTTGAGATAATCCTACGTTGCTGAAAAGCAAGCCCACGTTCTGCAATTATCCTAAAAAAGGTTTCAAACTTTTGATTTTGTCTTTTAAGTTCTTGTTCTGCTTCATAGTCAATTTGCAAAATGATGCTGTCTTCAAGTGCAACTACAAACATGGTCGCTGGTTGTTGAAAAATATAACTGTTATAATCCGTAATCCACCAATCATCTATGGCAAAGTTAATAGTGTGCTCTTGTCCTTCGTCTGCTACAACATAAGCTCTAAAAGCACCTTTATAAACATAGTTTCTATGTTTTGTTGTAAAGTTTGGTTGAACAATGAATTGTCGCTTTTTTATTTTTACTTCTTTAAAGCAAGAAACAACCTGCTGTTTTTCTTCGTCAGTTAGTTTTACAAACTGTTCAATATAATCAACTATTTTTTCTGTCATTTAATCGTCTGTTGATGTTTTGTAGTGTCGTTGGTAGCATTACGCCTAACGGTTTGGCGCTTGGCGTTCGTGCGGGATTTCGGAGGACAAAACTGTCTGCCACCAACGAACTTGATACGAAGAACAAAACTTCATTTAACCACTGAACCCGCTTTTTTGCCAAACGCCTGTTAGCGGTTCGGGCTTCTTTTTATCAGAGTTTGGCAGTCATTTTACCTAAATTAATTTTCTCTGCATTTGTAAATGTTATTTCTCTTACCAAGTCCATATTACCCCACAAATAGCCATTGCCTTTTAGCCATTTTGTTATTTTCATTCGGGAATTTAGTCTTTGAATTTCT
>JBGTLU010000021.1:0-81010 GCA_041743935.1 Sphingobacteriaceae bacterium | reverse complement strand
AAAGAAAAATATGGAAAACTTTTTTTCGGGATGTTTATTAGTTAAATAGCTTAGCTAAAAGTAAATGCATATTCTCTTTATTTAAGATAAAAAAGTACTATTTATTTGAATCTAAATTATGCTATCGTCTTTAGAGTTATTGTTTACTATAAAGTATAGTCCAATTAATCTTTCTACAATGAGTTTTGAAAAACTCGGATAAGCTTTGTAAAACAAAATAACCTTAAAACAAGTATCATCCAGTATATTTGTCATCGCATGTCTGAAACCGTAAAACCGTATAAAGAACTAGATGCAACCAAAAAGGAACAGGTTGCCCTAATGTTCAATAAAATAGCGCATAAGTATGATTTTTTGAATCATTTCTTGTCTTTTGGAATAGATATTTGGTGGCGTAAACGTGCAATAGCCAGACTTAAAAAAGATAAACCAAACTATATTTTGGATGTAGCAACCGGTACCGGCGATTTTGCTTTTGAAGCCATCAAAACCTTACAACCTAAAAAAGTGATTGGGGTTGATATTTCTGCTGGCATGCTCGCTTTTGCCGAAAAGAAAATTCAAGGGCGTAATTTATCCTCTGTTTTTGAAGTTAAACTTGCCGATTCTGAAGCTTTACCTTTTACAGATGACCAATTTGATGCAGTAATTGTTAGTTTTGGTGTAAGAAATTTCGAAAATTTGGAAAAAGGATTATCAGACATCTATCGGGTTTTAAAGCCCGGAGGTAAAACGGTCATATTAGAGTTTTCTCAACCTAAAACCTTTCCATTTAAACAGTTTTACAGATTTTATTCTTTTACCTTAATGCCTTTTTTTGGTAAACTGTTCTCTAAAGATGCCAATGCCTACACGTATTTACCAGAATCGGTTGCTGCATTTCCGGATGGTGATAATTTCACTTCTATTATGCAGAATGCAGGATTTGTAGAAACTAAAGCTTCGGCATTAACGTTTGGCATAAGTACTATTTACACCGGAATTAAATGAAACGCATTTCTCTGTTATTTGCTTTTTTACTTTGCGCATTTGGTGCATCTGCTCAGTTTATAAATTCTGGAGGTAATGTAGATAACCAACCTTATAATTACGGATTTTATATCTCCATTAATCGCAATGCGTTTGATATTCGGAAAGTACCTGATTTTAATCAACCCCAACAAAATCCGTTTACCAACGATACACTTTTTGCCATAAAACCGGTTGGTTTATCGGGTTTTGCTTTGGGTTTGGTTGGTAATTTAAAAATAAATGATAACCTAGATTTGCGAGCTACTCCAGGTTTTAGTTTTGTAGATCGCCAATTGGAATACCAATACAATCAGCGAAGCAATCCAAACAATATAGTAAAAGTGGTAGAAACTTCGTTTTTGGAATTCCCGTTTTCGGTAAAATACAAATCTAACCGTAGTGGTAATTATCGGGCTTATTTTTTGGGAGGATTTAAAATTACTGCCGATGTAACTGCCCGAAGAAAAAAAGATGACGACGGACTTGCTCCGGAGGATGATGCCCGTATTGTGAAAATGAAAAACGGTTATTTATCTTACGAAGCAGGTGTTGGGGTAGATATTTACAACCAATTTTTTAAAAGCACTTTAGAGATTAAATTTTCTCGTTCTTTTGGCAATACACTCAACGATGATGATCATAAATTTACCAGACCAATAAATAAATTATTTGCCGAGATGTTTCAATTCACCATTTATTTCGAATAATGAGTAAAATAGCATGCATCACCGGTGCAAGTGCCGGTATTGGCAAAGCTACTGCCATAAAACTTGCCCAAAACGGATATCATTTAATTATTACGGGCAGAAGAGCCGATAGACTAAAGCAATTATCTACCCAAATACAAAAGGATTTTAAGGTAGATGTTTGGGTTATAGAGTTAGATGTGAGAGATAAACAAGCCGTTATCAATGCATTTGAAAATTTACCTCTGAATTGGCAAAATATAGATGTTTTAATAAATAATGCCGGTTTATCGCTTGGGTTAGACCCCATTAATGAAGGAAACACCAACGATTGGGATACCATGTTAGATACCAATGTGAAGGGATTATTATACGTCACCAAATCAGTTAGTAATTTAATGATTGCAAACGGCAAGGGTCATATTGTAAACTTAGGAAGCATTGCTGGTAAAGAAACTTATGCAAACGGCAATGTGTATTGTGCCAGTAAACATGCTGTAGATTCTTTAACAAAAGCCATGCGCATAGATTTACTAACGCATGGGATACGAGTAACTGCCGTTCATCCGGGTGCGGTAGAAACAGAATTTTCTGTAGTAAGATTTAAAGGGGATGAAGATAGAGCAAAAGCTGTTTACAAAGGATTTGAAGCCCTAAAAGCTGAAGATATTGCAGATGCAATTTACTATGCAATATCACTACCGGCACATGTAAACATCAATGAGCTGACTATTATGCCTACTGCGCAAGCAAATTCAGGAACTTTATTACGCAAATAGTTAGAATTTAACCTCGAAGTTTATCCAATAGTGTATTCAAGGTAGCCGTTTCTTCTTCTGATAAGTTTTTGCGTATAGCTTCTTCTGCAGGGTGTTCTTCTTTATCTATAATTTCTAATAAAGATAAACCGGATGGGGTGATGTGAATATCCACCGCTCTACGATCCGATTCATTTTGTTTACGACTAACCAATCCTTTTTGAACCAATCGTTCCACAATTCTGGAGGCATCGCACATTCTATCTAACATGCGCTCTTTTAATAAATTTACGGTAGAAGCTTTGGGATGTTGACCACGCAAAATGCGTAAAATATTATATTGTTGCATGGTTATATCGTGCCGATCGAAGTTATTGCGCAAGATATTGGTTAACCAATTGTTAGTAAAAATGAAGTTTACTACTGCTTTATGGTATTCGCTTTTAAACTTTTTTTGGGATATTTCTTTTTCTAATTCCATCTCTGCCACCAAAATTACGTGTTATTACTTATATTTTTTAGAATTTTTATTTTTTGCCTCTTTTTTCCAATCGGTCCAAGGGCAATTAAGGCATTTATTTTTGCAACAATATCCTCTTTTGAGATGATATTGACGGGTAAACACTACGTTCCCATCATTATTAATTTCATAATCTACGCCTTGTTCTAACATAAGTATGCTTTTGCAACAAGTCTTTAATCTAAAAGTTTTACAGAAATATCAGTTCCGAAAAATAATTTCAAATGTGTGCCGTCGCCGTGAGTTGTCCATATTTGAGTTGGATTACACTTTTTAATGATGGTAAGAATTTCATTCCAATCTGCATGATCGCTTATGTATAGTTTAAGGTCGCATTGTTTTTGAAGATGTTCCCAACCAGATGCAAAAGCACGTAATGCATTTTCTGGCCTTCGGTATAAATCAAAAGTTATTGGAGGAACCAGATATATGCCGCTTTTTATTTTCTTGAACTCTTTTCTATCATACATTTTCCAAGTGCCTAATACTATCCCTAATTGTTCGTATAGTTTGTGAATTGGGGCGATGGTATGATTGATATATATCGTTTTTGTGGGGCAGTTTTCAGAAATTAATTTGGTTAGACGTTGAGCCTTACCTAAAGCATAGGTACCAAGAATTACGTTTTGTTCAACATGGTTCAATTTCATTATCTCCTGTGTTGTTTCCGGATGAATAATACTGGGGTTTGCAAAGGTAGTTTCGGTAATAAGTACATCACAAGGTACCGTTTCAAAGGGCTCACAAGTGGCATCAGGCTGTGTTTTTATATCGCCTGTATATAAATAACGGATGTTTTGATAGGTTAAAAGTATTTGTGCAGAGCCTAAAATGTGTCCGGCTGGAATAAAAGTTATTTCTATACCGTTTACTGTAAATTTTGTGTGAAAAGTTTCTGTATAGAAAAAATGTGCAGCATCTGTCCCGGATCTGAGTTGCATGATTTGCTTAGTTGCTGGAGTGCAATACACGTTTTTTGAACCTTTAACTGCATGATCGCCATGTGCATGAGAGACAATGGCATGGGTAGCGGGTTTAGTTGGGTCGAGATAAAAATCGCCGTATTTACAAAACAAACCTTCTGGTTTTTTAAGTATAAAATCTTCTAAAATCACGCTTTTGAAATAAACTCTTCGTGTAATTCCATTACTTGAGGAATGAGTAAGTTTTGGTTATCATTAAAAATGACTGCATCAGCTAATTTTAGCTTTTCATTATCGGGCATTTGATTCTTCATCCTACTTAAAACTTGTTCTTTACTCACCTTGTCTCTCTGCATTACTCGTTGTATTCTAACTTCCTCTGGTGCAATTACTAAAATATTATAATCATTCAATTGGTAGGTATTGCTTTCGAACAAGAGTGCTGCTTCTTTTATTATGTATGGTTTATTATGATGTAAATTGGCCCAATCTTTATATGCTTTAATGGTTGGTGGATGCGTAATTTTGTTTAATATATCTAGTTTCTTATCGTCATTAAAAACAATTGCAGCTAATTTTGCTCTGTTTAACTGATTGTTTTCATTGTAAATATCTTCCCCAAAATTTTTCTTTATTTCAGCCATTATTTCCGGATCGGTATTCATCAATTTTTTAGTTTCTGTATCTGCATCATATACAGGTGCTCCAAGCTTTGCAAATAAATTTGCTACGGTGGTTTTTCCACTCCCAATACCGCCGGTTATCCCTATTTTTAGCATTATTTTTGGATTAAAAAATCTATTTCCATTGGGTTAACTTTAATTAAACGAATGAAATCTGGTTGCCTATTTACGGTTGGTAATAATTTTTTTAGTTTTCGTTTTTTCCAATCTTCTAAGTCTATACTTACTTCAAAATCAGATTCGTTTACTACTGAAAATTTAGATAATGGTACTAAAAAAGTAATTTCTACCGATTTTGGAATTAATTGTACATCAAAATTCTCAACGTTATTTTGTATGCTGATAGGTAATTGCAGGCTTTTCTCAGTAAATTCTTCTACCGAAATAACTAATTGTGCAATATTTGGCTTTAAATTAACAGATTGTATGTTGGTATTTGACAATACTACTACGGTTCTTAAATTATCTCGTAACTTTGAGTATTGTAATGCTGGGGTAGGCCAACTAGATATACCTCTAATTATATCCACAGGTCCAGAAATTAAAACACTATCCGGTATAATTTGTATAGCCGAAGATATATAATGCCTTGGAGCAAAATCAAAAGTTGCTATCAATTCTATTGGTACTTTTTTCTCTAAACGGGTGGCATAATCAATATGCAAGGTATCTGGCAGGATAGATGTAATTTTCTGATTTACTGATATTTGATTATTAAAATCTGCAAGGTGTTGGTTCAATAAAATAAATTTGTTCCCTTCCAATTTTGCCAAATCTAATTGTAATGGCGATGGTGCAAATCGGAATCGCGAAAAAAATAATTGCCAACCAGTTCCAACAATGGTTACTTGAATAGTACCAGGGTCTCGGATGTGAAAAGCTGCATCGGGAGGTAAATTTTTATATGTAAGATTTGTAGATACTACAAAGGTATATTCTTTAGAAAGGGTATAAAACAACCAAACGGCAATTGCAAAAGAAAAACAAGTGAAAAACAAGGAGATTTTTCGTCGTGTTTTCGTCGAAAATTTTAGGTAAGGATAGTTTTCTTTTCGTTGCATACCAATTCAAAGGTAATCAAATGGTTGGCTATCCATAAAATACCCCCAAAACCAAGTTATTAATTTCTCAGTATTGGGGGTTAAATTTTAGAAAGAAGTATTTATCTATTCTCTTTACTTCGCATGGCACTGGTAGCATCCATTGAAACGGCGGAGCGCTCAATTTTAATTTTAACGTTAGCATCAATTTCTAACATAAAATAATCGTCAGCTATTTCTAAAATACGACCATGTATACCAGCTATGGTTACCACTTTATCGCCTTTTTTAACTTCTTCGGTAAATTTTTTCTGATCTTTCATTTTTTTCGTTTGTGGACGAATCATGAAAAAATAGAATACTACTGCAATTAAAATTAAGGGCAAAAAGGTCATTAATCCGCTGCCTTGTTCGCCTCCTTGTGGTGTTGACATTAATAAATAAGTAAGAATGGTCATGGTTTATTTGTTTGTTGTTGATTTATTGTTGAATTGATCAATGGTTTAACTGTTGTTGTGTTAAATTGCTAATGTATTTTGAAGGTTTAGAAAGTTTAGTTAATTACTAACAACTAATCACTAGTCATTTTTCTTTGTAACTTTTTACATATTACTTTCTAAATACAAATTATTCCTTTTATTGCAATACTTTGTCGGAAATTACTTCCCCTATTAGTTGTACTTCGTAAGTTCCTTGTGGTGTATTTGCAGAAATTACTACCGGCCTTATTTGCACACCGCTACGTCCTTTACTGTCGAAAATTACTTTAATTTCTCCTCCTGCTCCGGGTGCTATTGCTTCTCTAGACCAATCGGGCACTGTACAACCACAAGTTGCTTGAGCATTAGTAATCACTAATGGCGATTTTCCGGTGTTTGTAAAACGGAAAGTGTATTGAATTTTTTCACCTTCTAATATTTTACCAAAATCGTACACCGATTTTTCAAATTCAATTTGTGCTGCTTGTGCAGGATCTGTTAAAGTTGGTACAGTTGTTTCTGTATTTTTTTCGGAGGATGTATTACATCCAACTAAAAATAATGCTATTGATAGTATAATTAATGTTCTCATATTTAATTTTCTAATAGTCCTCTCCCCGTTTTATGGATGAGGTTTTGTGTTTTTAAATCATCTAAAATTTTATCTAATACCCCATTTATAAAAGATTTACTCTTAGGTGTGCTAAATTCTTTTGATATATCAATGTACTCATTTATGGAAACCTTTACGGGTATTTCGTTAAAAATTAGCCACTCACAAATAGCCATTTTCATTAATAAAACATCCATTAAGGCAATTCTTTCCACATCCCAATTTTTTGTTCGCTTAGAGATATAACCTTGGAATTCTGCATCGCGTAAAATGATTTCGCGAAATAGCTTTAAAATGTATTCTCTGTCTTCCGGCCAATTTTGGCTAATTAATTCCAAATTTAACTTAGTTTCACTAGCCGATTTAATGGTACGTATAAGCATCCCATAAACTACTGATTTATCAACCGGCCAATTGATGGATATTTCCTCCAAGTACTGTTCTAAAACGATAGAATTTGTGAAAATGTTTTTTACTACCCACAATATAAACTCTTTGTCGGTAGAAAAATTTTGCTCAGCTACCACATAAGTTTTGTATTCTTCCGAATTCTTAAATTCATTAAACAATGATTTTATTAATTCCCTCTCCCCTTGCCAAGTAATTTTTCTGACGGTGTATTCTTTTTTTAATTCTGCATGATGTGCTATTAATTGTGCCAGTTTATTATCTGTAAAACGAGTGCTTATGTTCCAATCGTCAGGATTTTTGACGTGTTTTGCTGCACGTTCTTTTGCATCTGTTTCAGTAAACTGAGCAAGTTCTGGGATTAAATTAAGTAATAGAATATACATGTCGTATACTTTATTAATGTTGCTTATCAATCCTCTTTCAAAAAACGATACGTCTTTATTCTCCGATTGATTAAAAGAATAAAGAGACTGTAAAACTTTTACTCGTAAATGCCTTCTATTGAGCATAATTATTTTCCTAAACTAAGGAAATGTGTTTCTTAAAAATGGTTTAACTAAAACTGTGATTTTAACTTTCGGATATCATTTATCCTTTTTTCGGCAATTAAATTAGCTGCATGGTTGGTAGATACGTTTTCTGCTTTTGATTTTTTTATGATTGTACGGGTAACGTCATAAATATTTTCGGCCAATTGCATGGTTCGTTTTTTATTAAATGATGCTACTTCCGAATATACGCTTATTAAACCACCTGCATTAATTAAAAAATCAGGGGCATATAAAATACCTCGATCCAATAACATTTTTCCGTGTAGTTCTTCATCATGTAATTGATTATTGGCAGCACCTGCCACAATTGCACACTTTAAGCGGGCTATGGTATCTGTATTTAATGTCGCGCCTAATGCACAAGGAGCATAAATATCCATTCCTAAATCATATATCTTATCGTTGGATATTATTTTCGCGTTGTATTTTGCAGCAACCTGATTCAGACGTTCTTCGTTGATATCAGCGATGTAAACTTTTGCATCTTCTTCGCGCAGTAAACGAACCAAATTTTCGCCAACGTTTCCAATTCCTTGTACGGTAACTGTTTTACCAATTAAACTTTCACTACCCCAGGTTTCTTTGGCGCTTGCTTTCATTCCCATGTATACTCCATAGGCTGTAACCGGTGAAGGGTCGCCGCTTCCTCCCAATGACTCGGGAACACCAGCAACATGTTTAGTTTCCATGTGGATGTATTCCATATCTTTCGGACTAGTACCTACATCTTCGGCCGTAATGTATTCGCCATTGAGGTTTTGGATAAACCTGCCGTAGCGACGCATCAAGGCTTCTGATTTTTGAGTTTTAGAATCTCCAATAATAACTGCTTTACCGCCGCCTAAATTTAATCCGGTGATGGAAGCTTTGTATGTCATGCCACGAGATAAACGCAAAACATCATATAATGCTTCTGCTTCTGTTTTGTAATTCCACATTCTGGTACCACCCAAAGCGGGGCCTAATGTAGTGTCGTGAATAGCAATAATTGCTTTTAATCCGGTATCAGAATCGTAGCAGAAAACTACTTTCTTGTGTGAGTTAGAAGCCATTTGGCCAAAAACTGAATTGGAATCTAGAGATAATTCTTTTACTTCCATAATTTGTATCTAAATGAACGGCTAAAATTTCTGGATTTGCGACAAAAGTATGTTTTTTATTTGAACCTTAAAACAATGCATACGCTTTTATCTTGTACTATAAGATAAGGTTAAATTGATAGATTTGCATACTACATGAGAGAGCTTTCTTACCTCAATAAGTTTCTGTTTAAGTATCGATATCGGCTTTTATTAGGATTGGTATTTGTTACTATTTCAAATTTATTTGGCGTGTTACCAGCTCAAATTATTCGCATATCTTTTGATTTGGTTAGTGATACGATTAGTTATTACAAATTGTATGATGGGTTTGATTTACAAACATCTACCTACACTATTTTTAGTAATGTAGTTCTGCTTTTTGGTGCGTTAGTATTAATTTCTGCATTGATTAGAGGTGTTTTTTTATTCTTCATGCGTCAAACGATTATTGTAGTTTCCAGATTAATTGAGTATGACTTGAAGAACGAAATCTACGGACATTATCAAAACTTAAGCTTAGCATTTTATAGAAGAAATAATACCGGTGATTTGATGAACAGGGTATCTGAAGATGTAAGCAGGGTTAGAATGTATTTAGGTCCGGGCATCATGTATACAATTAATACGGTAGTACTATTTATTTTGGTTACCGTTACTATGTTCAGTATCAACCCAAAACTTACTTTTTATACTTTACTCCCATTACCCATAATGGGTTTAACCATTTTTTATGTACATAGTTTAATAAATAAGCGTAGTGAAGAAATTCAAGAGCAATTATCAACATTGTCTACTTTCACACAAGAAAGTTTTTCGGGAATACGAGTTTTAAAAGCTTTTGTAAAAGAAAAAGCAGTACAAGAAAGTTTTAATACCGAAAGCGAGAACTATAAAAAGCGCTCCATGGTATTGGCAAAAGTGCAAGCTTTGTTTATGCCCGCATTTATTTTTTTGGTTGGCATAAGTATTTTGCTAACGGTATATGTTGGCGGAATTGAAGTTGCAAAAGGTAACATTACGCCAGGTAACATCGCCGAATTTATTGTGTATGTGAATTTATTAACCTTCCCTGCCATGGCATTGGGCTGGATTACCTCCATGGTTCAACGAGCTGCGGCATCACAAAAACGGATTAATGAGTTTCTTAAAACGCCATCGGAAGTTACCTCATCAACAGTGCGTAAAAAACTAGAAGGTAATATTAAATTTAATCGGGTGACTTTAATTTATCCGGATACCGGTTTAAAAGCACTAGACGATGTATCCTTTGAAGTTAAAAAAGGAGAAGTTGTAGCCATTATAGGTAGAACAGGATCAGGCAAAAGTAGCCTCGCAAACTTATTGTGCCGCATGTATGATACTACAGAAGGAGAAATTCTATTGGATGAAATACCTATTAAACAATATCATTTACAATCCATTAGAGAACAAATTGGAGTGGTTCCGCAAGAAGTTTTTTTGTTTTCAGATTCCATACGTAATAACATTGCATTTGGGAAGGATGGCTTGGATAACGATGCCATCACTAAAGCTGCAAAGGATGCTGCTATATATTCTAATATCCAAGATTTTCCGCAAAAATTTGAAACACTTTTAGGAGAACGAGGAATTACATTATCTGGAGGTCAAAAACAACGTATTTCCATTGCTAGAGCAATTGCTAAACAACCAGAAATTTTAATATTTGATGATTGCTTATCTGCCGTAGACACCAAAACAGAAGAAGAAATTTTAAAAAATCTGGGAGAAATAATGAAAGGCAAAACGAGTATCATTATTAGTCACAGAGTATCTACCATAAAAAATGCAGACAAAATAATTGTATTAGATAAAGGTAAAATAATTGAAGAGGGCAAACATCATACTTTATTAACAAAAAAAGGCGCCTATTTTACATTGTATGAGAAGCAATTATTAGACGAAGAAGTGGCAGAATAAATTGTTCGGATTAATTTTTAAAGGTTTGTTAGAAATAAATAGAATAAAAGTAATGTAATTCGTTTTGCATTTTGGTTTAATTTCATTTTATTTACCCCGTAAACAAAGAACAATGAGCGATTTTGACAATAAAGACAGAGAAGAAATTTTTTCGAAAAGAGTACGTGCTGGTAAAAGAACCTACTTTTTTGATGTAAAATCAACACGATCAGGTGATTACTATCTTACCATTACCGAAAGCAAAAAGCGTTTAGACGACGGCTCGTTCGTAAAACATAAAATCTTTTTATACAAAGAAGATTTTGAAAAATTCAGCGAAGGGTTTGTAGAAACGATAGATTACATAAAAAGTAATCAGGAAGTGGTAGAGCGCAGATACGACGAATACAACGAAGGTGCTGAAAATACCAATAGAAAGACTTCGTTAGATGATATAAACTTCGACTTGTAAGTAACGATTTATAAATGGCAAAACCCAGTAACCAATTGGTTGCTGGGTTTTTTTATTTATAAAATGAATTAAAGGCTGAGTAAAATTCGACTTAATTAAGTCATTTTCAGTTTTTTCTGGATATCCCCTACCCAAGCTTTAAACTTTTTATCGGTATCCATTAAATCATCTACCGTTTGGCAAGCATAAATTACCGTAGAATGATCTCTACCTCCAAAATGCATTCCTATAGATTTTAACGAAGATTTTGTGTGTTGTTTTGCTAAGTACATAGAAATCTGTCTGGCTTGCACTATCTCGCGTTTACGAGTTTGTGATTTTACCATATCTACAGGTACTTCAAAATAATCGCAAACTAGTTTTTGTATGTATTCGATAGAAATTTCTTTATTAGAATGCTTGATAAAGTTCTTAAGCATTTGTTTTGCCAAAGGCAAATCCACTTCTTTTCTATTTAATGTAGATTGAGCAAGTAACGACACCAATGCGCCTTCCAGTTCGCGGATATTACTTTCTATGTTATGTGCCACGTATTCAATTACATCCGATGGCAAAGTAATACCATCTGTTTGCATTTTTTTGTGGAGTATAGAAATTCTGGTATCAATATCTGGTATCTGCAAATCGGCAGTTAAGCCCCATTTAAATCTGGATAATAATCTTTCCTCAAAACCAACTAAATCTTTTGGTGCTTTATCACAGGTCATGATAATTTGTTTACCACTGGTGTGCAAATGATTAAAAATCTGGAAGAAAATTTCTTGGGTTTTTTCTCTTCCCGATATAAAATGAATGTCATCAATGATTAAAACATCTATAAGTTGATAAAAATTCACAAAATCATTAATTGTTCTATTGCCAATGGATTCCACTAGTTGTTGGCCAAATCTTTCGGCATTTACGTAAAGAACTAATTTATCCGGACTTTGAGTTTTTACCGATGCACCAATGGCATGAGCCAAGTGAGATTTACCCAAACCACTTGCACCATAAATAAATAATGGGTTGAAGGAAGTACCTCCCGGATTGGATGCAACTGCGAATCCTGCAGATCGTGCCAAACGATTACAATCCCCTTCAATGTAATTATCAAATGAATATTTTGGATTTAATTGTGGGTCAATGTTTAATTTTTTAAGCCCAGGTATTATAAATGGATTTTTTATAGATGCATTGATATTAACCGGCATCGGTACAGTCTGGTTTTTCAACTCTCCGTTATTGCTGGTAGGTATGTTTATACTGTGTCCATTTTTAGAGTTAGAATCCATGATGATGTTGTACTCTAATCTGCCATCCGGACCTAATTCGTGTTTTATGGTTTTGCGCAATAAGGATACAAAATGCTCTTCAAGCCATTCATAAAAGAATAAACTCGGAACCTGAATAGTAAGTACATTTCCTTCTAATTTAAGAGCTGAAATTGGCTCAAACCAAGTTTTATAACTTTTTGCAGGTACGTTATCTTTTATAATTTGAAGACAACTCTCCCAAACTGTCTGACAGGTTCTTTCGGTTTCGATCATAGTTAATTGATTTACAATGGTTGGGGAAAACGTTAATTTTTTTCCAATTCCAAGTTCAAGTATAGGACAAAAAAAAGAAAGTTAAAAATTTTCAGAACGGTATAAAAACCGCCTTAATGTGCATAAATAAGTGGTTAATTTTCGTAAAAATCTGAAATTCAGCAGGTATAATTTTTTAACATTTTTTTTCGATAAACTAATTGACGTTATTAACACTTTATTAACATGAGATGTGTTAATATATATTACCTAAAGCTTTTAGTTAATAATTACTTAATAATTTATTAACGATGTTCGCCAAAAACTTCACGAAGTGTAGTAGCCATTTCGCCAAGGGTTGCATAATTTTCTACCGAATGTAAGATGTGCGGCATCAGGTTAGTTCCATCCACAGCAGCTTGTCTTAAATTGGCTAAAGATCCTTCTACTAATTTTGAATTTCGTTCTGCTTTTAGCTTTTCTAATTTCTGAATCTGAATAGATCTAATGGAGTCATCCACCCTAAACACATTCATGTTTGGCGATTCGGTTACAGCAAATTTATTAACGCCCACAATAATTTTCGAGCCATCTTCTATTTGTTTCTGATAATGATAAGCGGCATTAGCAATTTCTGTTTGTATGTATTCTGATTCAATAGCTTGAACAGAACCGCCTAAAGCATCAATTTTATCTATGTATTTCCAGGCTGCAGCTTCCATTTCATCCGTTAAATTCTCCACAAAAAAAGAACCCGCCATAGGATCTACCGTATCTATAACTCCGCTCTCGTAGGCTATAATTTGCTGTGTTCTAAGCGCAATTCTTGCTGCTTCTTCTGTAGGAAGTGATAATGCTTCATCAAAACCATTGGTATGTAAGGATTGCGTACCTCCCAAAACTGCAGCTATTGCTTGCGTTGTAACTCGCACAATATTGTTTTGTGGTTGTTGTGCGGTTAATGTAGACCCGCCAGTTTGGGTATGAAAACGTAGTTGCTGTGCACGTATATCTTTTGCACCAAGTTCTTTGGTGATTTTTGCCCACATTCTTCGAGCGGCTCTAAACTTTGCAATCTCTTCAAAAAAATGATTGTGACAATTAAAGAAAAAAGACAATCGTTTTGCAAAAACATCTATATCTAATCCCGCCTGAATGGCAGCTTTTAAATAGGCTTTGCCATTTGCTAAGGTAAATGCTAGCTCTTGCACTGCTGTTGAGCCTGCTTCGCGGATATGATAACCAGAGATGGAAATAGTGTTCCATTTGGGCACCTCTTTGCTGCAATACTCAAAAATATCGGTAATGATGCGCATAGATGGTTTTGGAGGGTAGATATACGTTCCTCTTGCAGCATATTCTTTTAAAATATCGTTTTGTACAGTACCTGAAAGTTGTTTTAAATCTGCTCCTTGTTTTTTTGCTAAGGCTAAATACATAGCTAAAAGCATGGATGCAGTAGCATTTATAGTCATGGAAGTGGTTATTTTTTGTAACTCAATTCCATCAAACAAAATCTCAATGTCTTTTAATGAGTCAATAGCTACGCCCACTTTTCCAACTTCTCCATCTGCTAAATCATGATCAGAATCATACCCGATTTGTGTTGGCAAATCAAAGGCTACAGATAAGCCTGTTGTGCCTTGATTTAATAAATAATGATAGCGTTTATTAGATTCTTCGGCAGTAGAAAAACCAGCATATTGGCGCATGGTCCAAAGTCTACCCCTATACATATCTTTCTGTATTCCACGAGTAAACGGAAATTCTCCTGGCAACTCGGTCATGGGATTACAGGACGTATAACTTTCTTTAATTTCTATTCCGGATGTAGTAGTAATTTTCTTCGACATATAAATTCTTTAGTACTAAGCAAAACAAAAATCCGCATTTAAACTTATATTTGTGAATTAATTGTAAAATCAATGGAAAATACATTAACAACTCCGGTATCTTTTACCGAAGGTGCCATACAAGAATTAAAAAAAATTTATAAGGATCAATCGTTGACAGAAGACCACGGCTTACGTGTTGGGGTTGAAGGTGGTGGATGCTCAGGGATGAATTATATTTTAGGTTTTGATTTAAAAAAAGAAGGCGACCAAGAGTTTGAAGTAGAAGGGATTCGTGTATTTTTAAACAAAGCACATGGATTATATTTAATTGGGATGGAAGTTGATTTCCAAGACGGATTAAATGCCAGAGGTTTTACATTTAGCAACCCTAACGCTAAAGACACCTGCGGTTGCGGCACGTCGTTTAGTGTTTAATTGTTGAATCGTTAAATTGTTGAACAGTTTAAAAAGTTTAGTTACTGACTAACATCCAACAACCAAAATTCTAAATTCATCATGAGAGCAGTTATTCAACGAGTTTCTGAAGCTTCTGTGATTATTAGCGATGTACTTAAATCAGAAATAAACCAGGGTTTATTGGTTTTAATTGGCATTGAACAAGAGGATGAAGAAAAAGATGCTATTTGGTTAGCAGCCAAAATTGCTAATCTTCGTATTTTCAGTGATGTTGCTGGATTAATGAACTTATCTGTAAAAGACATAAACGGCGAAATTCTGCTCATCAGTCAGTTTACGTTATACGCGTTAACCAAAAAAGGAAACAGACCTTCATTCATAAAAGCTGCACGACCAGAAAAAGCAATCCCCCTATATCAATTTTTAATATCCACCCTAGAAAAAGAATTTGGAAAGACCATACAAACCGGCGAATTTGGTGCAGATATGAAGGTTAATTTAGTAAATGATGGTCCGGTTACGATAATCATGGATAGTAAAACAGAATTATAAATTAATAGATTATGGAGATTTCTAAAGCTCAAAAAATAGTAGATGATTGGATTAAAGAAAATGGCGTAAGGTATTTCAATGAGTTAACCAACATGGCTATACTTACAGAGGAGGTTGGAGAAGTTGCCCGAATTATAGCTCGTAGGTATGGAGAACAATCAGAAAAAGATACGGATAAAAGTATTGATTTAGCTGATGAATTGGCTGATGTACTTTTTGTTTTGATTTGTATTGCCAACCAAACAAATGTAGATTTAACTCAAGCTTTAGAAAAAAATTTGCTAAAAAAATCTACTCGTGATGCTAAAAGGCATAAAGAGAATCCTAAACTAAAGTCATAAATAAACCAGATTCTGTTTATTCTAACGAAGTATCCATTTTTACTATTTTACCATTTTGTAAAACCGGTATGGTTTGTACAATATCTTGCTGCAAACAAAATAGAATATCGTTTTCGATATTTAATTCTTGTAAACGATGACTATGAGAAGATTTACGAAGGTATTTTCGCAAATCGGGTTTAGCTTTTAAATAAATATCTTCGGCAGCAATGGAAGCATCGCACAATGTAGGCTCTGCATATTTTAGTTGATTTACAACCGCGCCAGCAAATAAACTATCTTCTAAATTAAATTTATTTTTCCACCCAGCGCAAAGCAATAATACATTTCTATCCTTAGCTATTAAGTAATTACAAACTGCAGTAAGATTTAAAAAAGAACCAATTATGATTTGATGTGCCTGTTTAGACAGATTAATTGCATTGGTACCATTGGTGGTGGTAAGTACAATTTTTTTATTTTTTACTTTAGATATAGAATAAGCAAAAGGAGAGTTTCCGAAGTCGAAACCTGTAACTACTTCCCCGTTTCTTTCTGCAGCCAATAAATAGTCTTTCCCGACATAACTCTGGCATTCTTCAACGGTTGAAACCGGAATAATTTCTGAAGCGCCATTATCTATTCCATAACAAATGGAGGATGTAGCTCTAAAGATATCAATTACCACCACTACACTATCCTGAATGGAATATAGTGGCAACAGTGCCGGACTGAAACAAACGTCAACTTTTTGCATCAGCCTTTATAAAACGGGAATTTAACCACCTGTGCTTTAATTTTATTATCGCGAATTTGAATAAAGATTTCGGTGCCTTCTTTAGCAAATTCTTTGGCAACATATCCTAAACCAATTGCTTTTTGCAAAGATGGAGATTGAGTTCCAGAGGTTACTTTCCCGATTTGATTTCCAACAGCATCTAAAATGATATAATCATGACGTGGTATTCCTCTTTCAATCATTTCGAAACCAATCAATTTTCTAGGAACCCCCTGTTCTTTTTGGGCTAATAAATTGGCTGAATTAGTGAAAGGTTTGGTAAATTTTGTAATCCAGCCTAAACCGGCTTCAATGGGCGAAGTGGTATCATCAATATCGTTGCCGTATAAACAAAAACCCATTTCTAATCGTAAGGTATCTCTAGCTCCTAAACCTATTGGTTTAATGCCGTAAGGTTCACCGGCACCAAAAATGGCATTCCATATTTTTTCTGCATGTTGATTTTCGAAATAGATTTCAAAACCTCCGGCACCTGTATATCCAGTAGCAGAAACCAACACATTTTCAACGCCGGCAAATACTCCTTTTTGGAAGGAATAATATTCCATTGCAGCTAAATCCATGTCGGTTAAACTTTGTAATGCTTTGGTAGCCAATGGGCCTTGCACTGCCAACAAAGAGGTTTTGTCGGAAATATCAATCATTTCTGCACCTTCTGTATTAAACTGCTCTATCCAATTCCAATCTTTTTCTATGTTAGATGCATTAACCACCAACATATAGGTTTTTTCATTTAACCGATAGACTAATAAATCATCTACTATACCTCCAGATTTATTTGGCAAACAAGAATATTGAACTTTACCATCATATAATTTTGAGGCATCGTTTGAAGTAACTCGTTGTATTAAATCTAATGCTTTATCTCCTTTTATGATAAATTCTCCCATGTGAGAAACATCAAAAACACCAACTGCTTTTCTAACGGTTTCGTGTTCTGCGGATATTCCTGCATATTGAACAGGCATATTATACCCAGCAAAGGGAACCATTTTAGCTCCAAGATTTTGATGTATGTGAAAAAGGGGTGTATTTTTCATTCTGAATTTTGTGAAAGAGCAAAAGTAATAAATAGCACGATTAACCGAAATTTAGAGTTCCTTTGGATGTTTAATTCTGGTGATAATTAACAATAAATTATATATGTATTTGAATTGAAAATTCCTTAGGTATCTGAAAAGATCCACTAAAAAACCTAAATATACACCAGGTAAATATGCCGGAAAATGATTGCTATAAAAAAGGATACGGTTTTTTATTAAATAACCTTCGCTTTGCATGCTTCTGATGTTTGTTTTGGGATTTCTGCCAATGGTAGCTCCTTCTTTATGATATACAATACTTTGCGGAGCATATGCCAATTTATATCCGGCTTTTTTTGCTCGAGTAGCCCAATCTAATTCTTCGAAATAAAGAAAATATTCTTCACTCATTGGCCCTACATCTTTCAAAAAAGTTTTGCATACCAACATCGAAGCTCCAATCACGTAATCAATTTCAGCAGCCTTGCCATTGTATTGCCCCTCGTCCACTTCATTTATACCAACGTGTATAATCCTGCCAAAAAGTTTGTTAATTTTTCCTCCAATGCCTTGTAAAACAGCAGGTTTATCATAATAATATAATTTAGAACCTACAATACCAATGGTGGTATCTATTTTTATTTTTTCAATTAAATATCGCAAAGCGTTTGGCTCTACCACGGTATCGTTATTTAAAAACCATGCATACTGAAAGCCCTTTTGCTGACGGGCATAGGCAAGACCTAAGTTATTCCCTCCGGCAAAACCTAAATTTTTATCCGACTTTATAAAAATAACTTTTGGCAATTTTACCTCATGAACTTCATTAATGTGATGCAAGTTTTCATCTAAGAGTGAACACAAAACCTCATGATTATTTTCAAGAGATTTATTAGCATACTCCGTAAAAACACTCCACGAATCGTCTGTAGAACCATTATCCACAATAATGATATCAAAATTTGGATAGTTGATTAACAAAACACTATCCAAACACTCTAGCGTGTCTTTACAATTATTGTAATTAACTAATATGATAGATGCTTTGTTACTCACTCAATAAATGTTTTTGAAATTTTACTTACAAGGTTAAACGTTTTACGATGGTAAAAAGTGGCTCCGTGAGTTGTTATGGAAATTCTGTGTTTTTCTGTTGGATAACCTTTATTTTGTTTCCAATCATATACCGGAAACTCAACGCTTAGTTTCTCCATTATTTCATCTCTGTAGGTTTTGGCCAATATAGAAGCAGCAGCAATTGTCATGAATTTTGCATCGCCTTTAACAATGCATACGTGTGGTATATCTGGATATGGGGTAAATCTATTTCCGTCAATCAACAATAAACCGGGTTTTGTTTTAAGTTGATGAATGGCTTTATGCATGGCCAAAAATGAAGCATTTAAAATGTTTATGGAATCGATTTTGGCAGGTTCTATTCTTGCAACAGCCCAAGCAATTGCATGCTCTTGTATGTATTCTTTTAGAATTAATCTGTTTCGTGTAGTAACTTTTTTTGAATCATTTAATAAGGGATGATGAAAATTATCGGGCAAAATTACTGCCGCAGCAACCACAGGGCCAGCCAAACAACCTCTTCCGGCTTCGTCGCATCCAGCTTCTATCAGATTATTTTGGTATTTGAGCGAAAGTATCATACTCCCAGTTCATTTATTTTTTGGATAACTTCTTCCAGCTTTATTCTTTTTATACATGTATTTTCCGGAAAAACACAATGTATCTGATCGCATGGATTACACTCCAATACGTAATGGATATAAGTTGATTTTTTGCCATAGGGATAAAATACCGTTGGTTCACTTGGCCCAAATAAGCCTAAAACTAAAATATCTACTGCTGAAGAAATGTGCATAGGACCGCTATCGTTGCCGATAAAAATTTTTGCATACGATGCCAGCGCAGCAAATTCTAACAAAGAATGCGTACCGGCAATGGAGTAGGTTTTAAACGGAATAATTTTTTGAGCCACTGCAATATCTATAGCATCATTTGCATCGCCACAAAAAACTACGTCTAAGTTTTTCTCCTTTTTTAGGTAACTAGCCAAAAGAATATAATTTTCAATTGGCCATTTTTTTAATGCTCTACGTGTGCCTATGTGTAGTATGGCATAGTTTGTTAATTTATTTTCTTGGATGTAAGCTTTTGCTCTTTCTGTATCTTCTTCAGAAAAATAGATCTTTAGTTTTGGATAAAAAATCTTTTGCTTAAGTACTGGCATAATAACCTGCAAATTGGTTTCTACCTCGTGCGGATGACCACTATTGAGTTTATTAATTAGCCTTATTCTTGCTCTATCTAATCTGTATTTTGACGGATGAGAAATTGCATACCAAATGGATTGCCAATTTCCTCTTAAATCAATAATTAAATCATATTTCTTTTCTAAATCTTTAACATGATTTATAACACGATGAATATTTGGGTCGTTTTTTACAAGCGGTGTGATAAATGATTTGCACCATAGCGTAATATTAGCATCCGGGTAAGAAACCTTCAAAAACTCAAAAACATGCAAGGAGGTAACCATGTCGCCTATTTCATCGAGTTTTACAACCAAAATAGTATTGTAAGATTGTTGATGAGGGTTTTTAAACCTATTAATTAGTTTAGAAACCAACACCGAGATAAAGTAAACGTACTTCTCTTGTTTAAATACTGACTTTTTAAGTTTCTGAAGCATATTGCTTGGCAAAAATAATTTTTAGTCGGGCATTATGAGATTTATTCTGATATTTTTGAAAAAAAATACCAGTTTAGCATCCCAGATGCCTAGAACCTTTATCCTAAATCTTTTTCTACTGGTTGTAATCAACCTTTTAATAAAACCTATCTGGATTTTTGGCATTGACCGCGGTGTTCAACTTCAAGTAGGTGTAAATGATTATGGGTTATACTTCGCATTATTAAATTTCTCTTTCTTATTTAATATATTGTTGGATGCTGGGATAACAAATTTCAATAACCGAAATCTAAGCCAACACATACATTTAATCGGAAAATATTTTTCGGGTATAGTGTTTATCAAACTTTTTTTATCGGCTATCTATATCTTTTTTCTATTAATTGCAGCTTGGATAGTAGGTTATTCTACCTGGCAAGGCTACCTTTTGATGCTATTAGGTATAAACCAAATATTACTTTCATTCATCCTGTATTTACGTACCAATTTTACGGCATTACAGCAATTTAAAACCGATAGTTTTCTTTCTGTTTTTGATAAGTTATGGATGATTATTATTTGTGGACCAATTCTTTGGAGTAATTGGTTTGAGTTTAAAATTACTATAGAGTTTTTTATTTATGCACAAGGATTTAGCTATATCCTTACTATTTTGCTGTGTTTGTTCCTTTTAGGCAAAAGAATACAGCTACCACGTTTAAAATTCAATAAAGCACTGTTTTATTATATCCTAAAGAGTGCTGCTCCGTATGCATTATTATTTGTACTCATGACCATTTACATGCGGATAGATAGTATTTTTCTGGAAAGACTTTTACCAAACGGTAAAGCCGAAGCTGGAGTTTATGCAGCAGCTTACCGATTGGTAGATGCAAGCAATATGTTTTCGGTTTTATTTGCTGGTTTACTTTTACCCATGTTTTCTAACATGCTAAAAAAGAAAGAGGACATTAAACCATTGCTTTTTGTTAGTTATACCTTATTGATCATTCCTACCTTGTTGTTGATTTTAGGTGGCTATTATTACCGATTAGCTATTATGGAAATGCTATACAGCAAATTAGGTGCTTTTGCAATAGCAGAGGTATTTGGTATATTGTTTATAAGCACATTTGCTTTATCTACAACGTATATTTTTGGCACTTTACTTACAGCAGCCGGTCGATTAAAATTGTTAATTAGTATAGCAAGCATATCCATTTTAATTAGTGTAATGCTTAATTTAATTTTAATACCTGTTTACGGCGCAATAGGTGCAGCTATTTCCAATGTTTCGGCCTTGTTGTTTAGCGGGCTTGCACACCAATACTATGCTTACGTTTCATTTAATATCCACCTAAATTATAAAAAGTTAGGTGCTGCTTTAATTTATATTATTGTGGTGGCAAGCACTTTATATACTTCATCTTTGATTTCTGTGCATTGGATAATTAGTTTAAGTATTTGGTTTATACTATCTATCCTGTTGGCAGCGTTTTTCCAACTCATACCTTTTTTACAAATTTCAAAACTGATAAAAACAGAAATTGCGAATAGAACTTAGATTAGTACCTTTGAGCTCCAAATATAAAGATGAACAACAACCAACCAGAGTTTTCATTTGATTTTATAAGCATAACTAAAATTGCAATCAAATGGAAAATGCACCTTTTAATACTAACCATTTTAGGGGCTATAGCAGCAATTATTTTCACTGGGCCAACATTTATCACTCCAAAATTTAAATCGACTACGATTTTTTATCCAAGTAAATCGGCTTCGGTTTCTCAATCTGTTTTAAATGATCAACAAAACATTACCGTTTTTGGTAATCGTGAAGAGAGTGAACAATTGTTGCAAATATTAAATTCAGAAATGCTAAGAGACGATGTAATAAGGCATTTTAATTTAAGAGAACACTATGAAGTTGGGGAAGACGAACCTTACCCAATGACCATTACCCGCAAAAAATACGATAAAAACATAATTTTTAAGCGAACGGAATACAATGCCGTTGAAATTGAAGTTTGGGATACCAATCCGGTAAAAGCTGCAAACATTGCTAATTATATATCAGGGATAATTGATAGCTTAAAATACGATATACAACGTGCCCGTAGTGCCGAAGCATTAAAAGTGGTTGAGATGGAATACAACATCAGAAAAAATATGGTAGATTCTGTTTTAAATGTTTTAGACTTCTTGCGTTCTAAAGGAATTTATAGATATTTTGGACAAACAGATATCATTTATCAAAAAATTGTAGACACTAGAGCTACCTTAATTGAAGAAGAAGAGCGCTTAAACACCTATAAGCAATACCGCGAATTATTACCCGATACCATGGTAATAAGAACCGAAGGTAGAGCAAGAGCTGCAAGAGCTAGTTTAAGAATGTTGGAGCCACAAATGGAATTGCTTAGAAAATATGGCGATCAGTTCATTAAAACCAATTCATTGTTTGAAGTAGAAAGTAAAAAGTTAAATGATATAATTGTTAAACTAAATAACTTACGCATTGATAACAGCAATCTTCCTTCTCAAAAATTCTTAATTAGTAAGGCAACTCCAGCAGAAAGAAGAGAATACCCCAAGCGAATGGTTTTAGTTTTATTATCCACTTTAGGAATTTTTATTTTATCTCTAACCATTTTATTAGCCATTGAAGTAGGAATTCCGAATATTTCTAAACAGTTGTAAAATTGTCGGAAACACAAAAAATAACCTGGTTCTACGGTATTGTAATACTGTTCATTGCATTATTGATGCTTGCTTTAAAGCAAGGGCAAGACTGGATGATGTTTTCCGGATTTGGTTTGTTGTTTTTTATTTTATCTATTTTCGAATACAACAAAGTTTTACTTTTTATAGCGTTTATTACCCCATTATCTATCAAGATTTTTTTAGCCGATAATTTAGGTTCTAAAATGCCGGTAGAACCTTTAATGATGCTACTTACCGGAGGATTTTTACTAAAACTTTTGGTAGATAAAAACTACGACACAAAGATTTTAAAACACCCGGTTACTCTATTTATCCTCCTTTATTTGTTATGGATGCTGATAACAACCATGACTTCTGAGATTCCATTTATATCGTTCAAAAACTTCATCTTCACCCTACTAATTGTAGTTACTTTTTATTTTATCACTTCTGTTTTATTTAAAGAATTTAAAAATATTGGCTCGTTTGTTTGGATGTATGTAACCGGCTTATGTATAGCTGTTGTGTATATTTTATATCAGCACTCTGCCTATGGTTTTTCTCAACCTAGCAGTTACTACATTACCAAACCATTTTTTGTAGACCATACCGTATATGCCGCTTCCATAGCATTTTTCATCCCATTGGTTTTGGTATGGGCTTATGAAAAAGATTTATATAAAACCAACTTAATGAGATGTATTGCAGCTTGCGTGGCAGTATTATTATTGGTAGCTATGTTATATTCCTATACACGAGCGGCATGGCTAAGTTTGGCAGGGGCATTAGGTTTATATATCATACTAAAACTTCGCATCCGTTTTAGCACCATGGTAATCATGACATTTATAGCTTGTGGCATTGCCTATGGTTTTAAGGATAATATTCTTGCCAGACTAAAACAAAATCAAACGGTATCTAGCCAAGATGTATCACAGCATTTAAAATCGGTATCTAACGTAAGCAACGATGACTCTAATAAAGAACGAATAAACAGATGGGCTTCTGCTTATCGTATGTTCAAGGATAAACCTTGGATAGGTTTTGGGCCAAATACCTATACGTTTTTATATGCTCCTTACCAAAGAAGTCACCAAATGACCGCCATAAGTACCAATAAAGGAGATGTGGGTGGCGTACACAATGAGTATTTGCAACAACTTATTGGTTCTGGCTTGGTGGGCTTATTTTTGTTTTTAGGTATTATAATTACAGTAATTTATCGCTCCATGCGTTTGTATTATACCACCACTAATAAACGAGTTAAATATTTATGCATGGCAGTTTTAATAGGTTTGTTTACCTATGTGGTACATGGCATGGTAAATAATTATCTAGATCAGGATAAAGTTTCTATCCCCTTTTGGGCATTTATTTCTATTTTAGTTAGTTTGGATGTATATCATAGTCAAAGACCTAACCCTACTTCGTCTGAAGTGTTAGAATCGTAATGTCATCGTCGTAATAATTTTTCTTTCGAATATCTAAAATAGTGGTTAGTAGCAATGCATTGATTTCAGGTGCTGTTAACGGTTTATTATTAAGTAAAAATGTTTTCAAATCTTTTTCATCAAATATGGATATATCGTTCTCATCCAATTCTATAAGCCCATCTGTGTAGTGCAAAATCGTAGATTTTGGAGGAAGAAATATATCGCCTATCAATAGAAAGGGTAATTCATCTTGGATGCCAAGCAACATGGTTCCTTCTTTTAATTCCTCAACCTTATCATCAAATAAAAATAAAGGAGGATTGTGCCCGGCATTTACGTATTGTAATTTTCTGGTTTGGGTATTATACTTTCCAATGAATAGGGTAATAAATTTATCGCCCTTGGTATTGGTAAAAATAGAACGATTTAGTGAGCGTACAATATTGTCTATTGAGATATCCATTTCGGCGAGTAAACGCAAATTAGCCTGAAAATTAGCCATTATTAATGCTGCCCCAATTCCTTTGCCTGAAACATCGGCAACACAATAAATATATTCCTGACTGTTTAATTGGATACAATCGTAGAAATCGCCTCCTATGGAATGATGTGGTAAATAACTAGTGGCTATGACTAATTGTTCCGTCTGAGGTAATTTATCCGGAAAAAGCATGTTCTGTACCTGTACAGCCATTTCCAAATCCTTTTTTATTCTTTCATTTTCAATATTTTCCTCTTGCAATTTTTTATTCTCAACCGCAACAATGATGATATTTATAATAGATTCAATGAATTTAACATCGGTTTCTCTACTTTCAATATTTTCTGGATAATATTCTCCAATCAATACAACACTCACAATTTTATCCTTGTAATTTACGGGTAAGATGAGCGGGTATTCCGAGTCTTCTAGTTGATGTGCTTTTATTGCAGCTTCTTTATACGTGGTTATGGAGTTAAAAACCGTTAGATCAATTTGAGGTAAAACACCAAGTTTAGAAACACAAATCCAATTATTTTTATCTAAATAAAACACAGAGAATTTCCCGATTTTTAAGTGGATGGTAAGGATAAATTCCAACATCTCGTACAAAGATTGTATAGATAAGTTGTTGTTTATACCTTGAGCAATTTCTAGTAATGAATTTAATTCAACCTGTCTTCGTAAAAGTAGCTTGACGATATCATCCGATAAGGATTGATGGATATGTGGTGTTTCTTGTTTCAATTACATTAGATAGTACGCAAAATTAGGCATAATATTTAAACATTGCTCTGTTGTTCCTTTACATCAAATGCATCTCGTAAACCAACAGAAATTAAATTGAATGCATATACTACTAACATGATAGCTAAACCTGGCAGTATTGCCAAATAAGCGGAGTCTAAGATGATGTATCCGTAATGTTCTTTTATCATGCTTCCCCAACTCGGAAAAGGGGGTTGCGCACCAAATCCTAAGAAACTTAATCCAGCTTCGAGCAATATTGCCGATGCGAAATTTGCTGAAGCTACCACTAAAATGGGACCTGCTATATTGGGCAAAATGTGTTTTAAGATTATTCTGGCATTGCTAAATCCTAAGGCTTTGCCTGCTTCTACATATTCGGTTTGCTTTACCGACATAATTTGTCCGCGCACCATACGAGCTACTTCTACCCACATAGATAAACCAACTGCAACAAACACCTGCCAAAATCCTTTACCTAACGCAAAAGAAATAGCAATAACTAAAAGCAGTGCAGGCAAAGACCATATAACATTAATGAGCCAAGTGATGGCAGTATCGAGCCAGCCGCCAAAAAAACCTGCAATTGCTCCTAAACTTATGCCAATGAGCAAGGATATAATCACAGCCATGATACCCACTGCCAATGAAACTCGGGTGCCCAAAATTAATCTGCTCAATAAATCTCTACCGTATAAATCGGTTCCGAGTATATATTTTTTCTGAAGGATGGATTCTTTTGCAGCCTTCATTTGTACTTCTTTTAAAGAAATAACCTTATCAGAGCCATCCACCAGGGTTATGGTTAAACTGGTATCGGTAGTTTTTCTGACTTTGCTACCGGGAGCTAAAGAATACACTAAATCAGCAACATGAAAAGAAAATCTATCTCCTAAATCTTCTTCTACTCCGGTAAATTCATTCACGATAACACTATCGTTAATAAAGGCATATTCTCTTACCGGGATATAACTATATGCATCATCTTGTCCATACATTAGTTTATAGAACAAAGAAACTTGTTTTACATTTTGGTTTTTTTTAATGCGTAAAAAAGTAGCTTCATAACCCGGCTTTTTTGCACTTAGTTGCACCTGCATCCTATTGGCAGAAGGAGTAGCATCGGGCATAATTAAATAGCCTAATATGGCTACCAGAAATACGAAAAGAGAAAATGCTAAGCCAAAAACTGCTGGTTTATTTTTTATAAACCTCGCTTTAGTTCGTTGCCACGGGGTTTGAATTTTGCTCATGTTTGCGTTTCTAAAATAGGCAACTATTGTCAGCTTAAAAAATTCTGCCCCTAATTTTTTTTAGGTCGATAGATAACGTAAAATCTATGCCTGCATTAACACGATGAGTAACGTTTTATCCAAACCAACTACTAAAATACTATTGCTTTACTAGCACTACTCTGGCATTATCTGCTTTTGAGATATTGGAATAGAAATTAACTAGATCTGTATATTTTTCTGCACCAAATTTACCAATATGCATGCTAAAAGTTCTTCTGTATATAATTTGGTTATTCTTAATTGTTATATCAGAAATATAATCTCCAAACTCTGTTTTTATATTGGTATTTTGAGGTTTAGATTCTAAACTATAACCAGCAGGGATGGTATAAATTATAGTATCAGTATAATTAAACGCATTTCTCAACCGAATGGGCTGTGTTCTGTTAGCAACTGCCCTAGGAACAAAATTCATTCTAGAAAGCATGTTTAATTGTATACTAAAACGTTTGCCGGTAATGGTGGCATATTTATTTAATTGTAATTGTGCTTTTTCTAAAACTTTAGGAATATCATCTGCAATGGTTTCGTATCCGAAAGATTGGATTATGCTGCTTGGTAGGTTTAATCTTTCTATCAGGTTTTTTCTTAATTCTTCATTAGGATTAGTTTTTACCATAACCCATAGTCTATCTTGCATAATACCAGTATACAACGATTGTATGTTGGCAAGTGCAGTACCATCTTCATTAAAAGTAACTTTTATACTCCTACTTAGGGAATTGTCTTTAGCAGTATAACTCGGGGTGTTTACTAATTTACCTCCATTTTCTGTTACTAATAAAGCTTTTCTGTTTCCGGTAAATGAGCCTAAATATCCGGGTAGAACTTGCTGACTAGTACATTCTAACCAAATGGTATCAGATTTTACAGGAATTGCTAAAATAACATGATTAAAAGCACTATGCGGAAAATCTTCTACAAATGGTTCTTCGTTTTCACCGGCTCTAATCAATGAATAATAGGATTTAATATTAGCATGCGCTAACAGAGCCATCATGTAATTGGTTAATGCTTTACAATCACCGTATTTTCTTTCGGCAACATATTTTGCATCAAAAGTTTGCCATCCACCAATACCCAATTGCACGCTAATGTATCTGGTGGTTTGTTGTAGATAATTATACAGTATCTTGATTTTTTCTGGATCGTTATTTATACCAGCAATTAATTCATCTACTTTAGATTTAATGTTATCCGGTAAATCTAATCTTCCCTTATTCAATTCATAATTCCAGCGAGCAAATGACTCCCATGTAGATAAATCGCCATCATAACCTTGTACCTGAAAATAGGTTGCAGCAGTATAAAGTACCGGATAGCGTTCGTGGTAATAAGGGGCAAATGGTTCTAATTGTAATGCCGCCATATTTGTTACCTGCCAGCTATGTGTGGCATTACCCTTATTATCCGAAATGATTGGTTCAGGTAAATTTAACGCTTTATATCGTATTGGTAAACCGGACGGAGAACTTATAGTAAATCTGCTATTTTCTACAGAATATGCCACCATTGGTTGTGGGACCCATCTTGGGTAAAACAATAAATTTCTATCGTCATACTCTACCTCATATTCTATGGTAACCGGATAGTTTGTAATGGTAAAGGAAATAACTTTTACTCTACTATCATCCATTAAGGATGATGTGTTTGCACTGAAATCTCTTACATCAGAGTTTTTAGATTTTTTTATCAATTTACCATCTGCATCATACATGGATGCCTGAAAACTTTTTATAGTATTTAGTTTATTATAATATACCACAACATCCGAAAAATCTTTGGCATTACTGTTTAAAAGTGTTCTCACAATTTTTCGTTTATGACTTGCTTGAGATTTGCTTTGTACCTGATACACTTCATCGTAAACCCTTACCACCACATTGGCATTTTCTAATAAGTTTTTAGAAATTTGGCTTACAGCATAATTTTGAGCAAAGCCGAAAAAACTAACTTGGATGAATACAACCAAAAGACAGACGATTCTCATTGCTTAATTATTTACGTTTTAAAACAATTTGCTCTTGATGCTTAGCTACAACTTGATTATAAAATTCTCTTAAATCCTTATATTCAGCAGTATTAAATAAAGATTTAGTAATATTTACTCTCGACATTATTTGAATCTTATTATCTACCATGCCAACAGAATATGTAAATCTGGCACTTCTATCCGGGGTTTGTACGTTAATATTTTTTGGTATTTCATCCAATTTATAGTTATCTGGTAGTACTAATGTAAACACGTGATACCTCTCGAATGGAGCACCATAATCTACTGGATAAACTCTACTTTCGGCAACAAATGGATTTTTAGTAATTCCTTCAGTAAGCATTGGATTTATATAAATAATGTCTACATTCTCTTCGCCCATAGATATATCTAAATTAAAAGATGGAGTTAAATTGATGTCCGATAAGTTATTTAGCTCCAAATTTGAAATTTCATAATCCTTAAATGCATTCGCTTTTAAATCTATCTCAATATCTTCTATTTTCTTATTGTAATTTGCTCTCCTAAACCCTTCGCCATAATCACCATCGAGAGCATTGGAGAATTTACCCGAAATGATTCCATTTTTAGCTAAAGTTAATTGTGCGGAGGATACATCTCTATCCAGCGGAGCGAAAGACATTAAATTAACAGGCATAACGCCACCTTCAATCATTAAATACCCTGTACCATTTAGTGTTTTTTTAGGAATTCGACCAAAGGCTAAGTATTTGTTGCTCGCATCTAATAACACTAATTTATTTTCGAGTTTAATGGCTGTTAGCACATAATTATATTGTTGAATTAGTGGGGCACCAATGGATGGTTTACCGTTGGCTCTTGTACTTAAGATGACCGGTTTTGCATCAAAACCTGCTTCGCGTAATAAAACCATCAGAAGTAAATTAATATCTGCAGCATTGCCAATTTTTTTATCGTATGCTGCTTTTAAAGTAGTTTCGACATATAATGAGTTAAATTGATTCCAAGTCATGTAATCTTGAATGTAAGTATATATTGCCTTTGCCAACTCCGTTGAATCGGTATTCTTTGATTTTAAATTGCTTGCTACATCTTTCAGAAAACCAGAACGAGTAAATTGTAAACCAAACCGATCTCTTTCCATTAATAACTTGCTAACCTGTTGCCAATTATTAGCAATGGGCCTGTATCCTTGATTTGGATAATTTGTTGCGGTAAGTTCAAACACCATTTTGGTGATATAATCTTCGCGGGTGGTTATAAAACTTTCGTCTTTAAATGCCGGAACATGATCGGCAGTCCATTGATACGTAGATGCCCCAACCGACAGACCTGCCGTTAAATTCTCTCTTCTATCTACCTTGGTACTACTAGATAAGCGAACATAACCGCGCTGAAACTGCTTATAATCGAATACTTCAATCATGGTAGCATTATATTCTGAATAAATGGTGGGATATTCACTCTGAAAATACCAAGGAACGTATTCAGATATAAATTCGGTGTAGTAAGTATAAGAAACCTCTACTATGCAACCCTCTTTTAAATTAGGTAGAGTAAATTTTTTCTGTCGATAAAAGTCAGAAAGTTTTTCATCAAAAATAGATTTGTTATCTACCTTAAATTCTACTTGTTTACCATTTTCTAAATGATAAGTAACTGCTTTAATGGCGGTAACTTCATCCTTGGTTGAAGCGTTGACAGGACGATAATATGGGATAGAAAAATCAGCAGCATCGTATCCAGTGCTATTAAATATTTTTATTCGTTTATGTCTATCATGTCTTATACGAGGCGAGCCATCTGTTGTAATAGTAAAACTTGTAGAACCTACATCAAATAAAATAACGGCAGCAGTAGAAGTGTCTTTATCGTATTTCTGCATTTCGAACCATTTAGGATCTATTTTACCAAATTTTTCGGTTTTTGTTTGAGATAATACTAAAAAAGGAATTAAGAAAAAGGATAGAAGGAGAGCTATATTTTTCATATTAGTTTGGTTGATTAGTCAAATATTAAAAAAATACAGGAATTGTAAAATAAAAATGACAAAAAAAACTTTACCCAACGGGCACCCGAATATTCACTTTTGTGCCGTTTCCGAGTGAAGTGGTATAGTGTAATTGTCCCTTTAGAAACTCTACCCTACTTCGGATGTTATTTAAGCCGATACCTTCATTTGCTTTTACATTTTTCATTTCAAAACCTTTCCCGTTATCGGAAATAAAAGCGATAAATAGTGTGTTTGTCCACTCTAAATGTATGGTCATTTCGGTTGCAACAGCATGTTTTATTACATTATTTATACATTCCTGAATTACTCTGTACAATACAGATTCGGTGTTGGGTTCTAAGCGTTTTTCTAAACCTTTTAGTTGTAAATCAATTTTTAATGCCCTTTTATCTACTTTATTTATGAAGGATTTAATAGCCGTAACTAACCCATTTTTGAGTAATGCATTGGGCATTAAATTATGCGAAACGGCTCGTACTTCGGCACAACTTTCGTCAATCAACTGCATGGTAAGCTCCATGGCTAATTTTTGGTCTTCAGAATTAATTTCTAATTCAGATTCTAAAACGGATAAATTAATTTTGGCTGCACTCATTAACTGGCCTACCCCATCGTGTAAATCTTTTGCAATTCGTTCTCTTTCTTTTTCTTCGGCAATTAAGACCGCTTTAGTAGCTAAGTTTTGTTGTTTATTTATCTCGGTTTGCAAAGCAATTGCTTGTTTATAGCGGTAGCGTTTATACTGGGTAAAAGCAATAAATCCCACAAAAACAAAAAGACCAATACTGCCAAAAAGAAGATAACGCTGCCTATTTATAGCAAATTCTTGTTCTTTTATAAGTTGTTCTTTTTGTGCCGTTTCATAGATGGCATTCAGTTCTTCAATTTGTTTGGCTTTTTGCACACTAAACAAACTATCTACAATGCTCCGGTTTTGCTGATAGTAGGTGTAAGCTCCTTTAAAATCGCCTTTGCGCTCGTATACTTTCACTAAATCAAAATATAAATTTGCTTTTTGCTCAGTATAATTCATGCGCTCGGCAATAGCTAATGACTTTAATAACCCCTGCTCAGCTTTAGCATAATCTCCTTTTTCTGAATATAATTTACCCAAATTACCATATGCAAAAGTTAACCCAAACTGATCGTTCATTCTTTCTCTAATGGCTATTACATCTAAAAATAGTTTTTCTGCTTCACTATATTTCTTTTGGATTAAATAAACACCTGCTATAAAACTTTTGGAATACGAAATGCCTATTTCCTCCTTTAGTTCTTCTGCAAATTTTAAAGATGCTTGGTAGCGGTTTAATGCTTCATCGTAATTTTGCATGTATTCATACACCACCCCCGATTCGTTTAAAATAGTTCCTTGACCAATAATATCTTCCGTATCGATGTATATTTTGTAAGCCAAATCATAGTAACGCAAGGAACGTGGGTAGTCTTTGGTTTTGCGATACAGCTTACCCATTTCATTATAGGTAATAGCTAATTGATTTACATCGTTAAATTGGCTTAATAAAGAAATTGCTTTAAGGTAATGCTTAGCCGCTATATTATAATTTCCCTTGAAATAATTCCCAATACCAATGGCTCTGGTGATGATGGCTATGGCTAAGGTATCTTTATTTTCTTCGGCTTTCTTTAGGGCAACTGTTCCAACTTCTATGAGTTTGTCAAAATCTTTAAGAATAGCGTATCCGGTAAATAGTTGGGTGAGTTCTGCTATATATTCATTGTAAGGATGATTACTATTCATCAAGTTCAATAAACTATCAGATGTAGTTTGGGCAACTAAATAAGTTTTACAAAAAAAAATCAAAAGGAAGATAAATCCAGTTTTTTTCAATGTCTATAAGATTAGATAGTGTTGCTAAAAATATTTATTTAGGTTGATATTCAAGCGGAGTTATTACAAATTATCCTTTTTCTTTTTTGATATTATAATGACGTTAAACAAAAAATCCTCTACTTTTTGGTAGAGGATTATGCTTTTAAGTAATTTATTTTAAGGGAAAATACCCAGATTTTGGTAAGAAACTGCAATTTTTTCGATAGAACGAACATATGCAGCTAAACGTAAACTGTCTACTTTTTTGTTTTGCAATTTAGTTTCGCGAATATCGTGGTATGCTGTTATCATGGTTTCTTCCAATCCGGAGTTTACAATTTCTAGTTCTGTTGCTCCTTTAACAATGGATTTGCGTTGCTCAGGTGCTAAAGTTACACCGGTCATTTTTTCAACCATGGCAACCATATTGGCCGAAGAATTTTCTTCGTAACGTTTATCCATACGGCCATAAGCAATATGCGATAAGTTTTTTAACCACTCGAAGTAAGAAACAGTTACACCACCGGCATTACAATACATATCCGGAATGATAATTCCCTTGTTTTTCACAAAATAAGATGCAGCATCTGTGGTTGTAGGTCCGTTGGCTCCTTCTGCAATAATTTTAGCTTTTATCTTTTTTATGTTGTTCTCTGTAATTTGGTTTTCTAATGCAGCAGGCACCAAAATATCACATTCTTGTTCTAATCCTTCTGCGCTATTTGCAAAACTCTTAGCATTTTTAAAGTTTAAAATAGAACCTGTTTCTTTTCTGTGTTTTACCACTTCTTCTAAGTCTAGTCCTTTTGAATTATATATAGAACCTTCATACTCACACAAACCAACAATTACAGCACCTGCTTCTTGTAAGAATTTTGCCGAATGGTAGCCCACATTTCCTAATCCTTGTACGATTACTCGTTTATCTTTAATGCCTGGCGTTAAACCAATTCGTTTCATGTCTTCGGCAACATCCACACACTCGCGGATAGAGAAAAACACACCACGTCCGGTTGCTTCTCTGCGCCCAGCAATGCCATGTAAAGCTAAAGGTTTGCCGGTAACACAACCGTTAGAATCTAAAACAGAAGGATTAAAGGCTGTATAAGTATCTACAATCCAAGCCATTTCTCTCTCGCCTGTACCGTAATCTGGTGCCGGTACATCTATAGCTGGTCCAATAAAATTTTTCTTTATTAGCTCAAATGTATATCTGCGTGTAATTTTTTCTAATTCATCCACTGTATAATTTCTAGGGTTGATTTTAACCCCACCTTTTGCACCACCAAATGGCACATTTACAATGGCACACTTGTAAGTCATTAGAGCTGCCAATGCCATAACCTCATCTTGGTTTACCATCTCGCTATAACGGATACCACCTTTAGTTGGTAATTTGTGGTGAGAGTGTTCCACACGCCAAGCCTGTAATACTTCTAATTTATTTCCTCTTCGGATAGGGAATTGAAAATGATATACGCTATTACATTGCTTAATCATTTCTAACAGATGTGTTTCTACTTTAGTTAAAACTGCAGCCTGATCAAAGTAACTGTTAACATCAGCAAAAAAGCCATGCTCGTGTGGTACATTAAGTTTATTTTTCTTTGCCATAAAATCTGGTCAATTGGGTTAATAATATTGGGTTAGGGTAAAATCGTATTTATTCAAATAATAAGTACAAGTTTCAATGAAATATTTAAATGATACAAATAAATTGTTGTAAGAAGTTTTATACTAAAATCAATTTCGGTTTAAAATATTGGATTATTTAGCTTTCATGAAGAAATGTAGTTATTTAACTTTTTTCTCAATGTTAGATATTCTTTTGTCTAAGGTTATAAGATACCAAACTAAGCCCACAAAAATAATGGCGATAGTAGCTACTACTACATAAATCTTGCCTGAGCTTCTCATACCCGTAGCCATTTCTATGCCCCCAGTGTATTCTTGTGCTTTTAATTGGATAGCTAAAAAAGAAAATAAAAATAGCAATGCTAATTTTCGCATAGGTGAATGTATTAGTTTGTAGTTAAATTATTAATTTTTCTAATTCTGTATCGAAGTTGGACCATCCAAACGGAAAATAAAATCCAACCAATGCAAGCAGGATAAAATACGTAGCGCATAGATGCATCTAAATCATAGGCATTAAATCCGGGGTTACCACCATTTCCGGGATGAAGAGAATCGGTCATGCGTGGTAATATAAATAATAATACAATCATGATGGGGAATGCAAAAATATTGTATATAGCGCTAATTCTGGCTCTTTTTTGTTCTTCGTCTATGGAGTTTCTGAGTAAAATATAAGCAGCATAAATTAGCATGGCAATGGCAGCGCCGTTCTGTTTTGGGTCATTGCTCCATGCTTCGCCCCAGGTGTATTTTGCCCATATCATTCCGGTAAGTAAACCAAGAACTCCAAATATCATCCCCACATTAACATTTTCAACCGCTTTTAAATCGTGATTTTCGTTGTTACTTCTTAAATATTTAATGCTGTTTATCACCGAAATCAAGAAAAGTATAATCATAGAAAACCACATAGGAACGTGGAAATATAAATTACGAATGGTTTCGTTAAGAATTGGCTTTGCTGGAACGTAAAATAATAATCCACCTACTATGGAGTAAAAAACTAAAACGATTGCAAGAGCTTTCCACCAATTATTTTTCATGTATATACGACTTGGTTTTGCTATAATTTATTCGCGCCAAAGGTAAGGAAATAAGAGTAAAGAAATAGCAATTACAATACTATTTACACTTAAAATTGCTATCAATTCATCGGCACTAACCGATCTATCTAAACCATCCATGGCATTCTTACTTAGTTTTATTATTAATATCAATAAGGGGATGATAACAGGAAAACTCAAGATGGCCATGAGTGTGGCATTATTGCCGGCTTTAGATGCAATGGCTGATATCATAGTAAATGCAGTTGCAAAACTAAGTGCCCCTAATATAACGGATAAGATGTATAATAACATGTCGCCAATGGGGTTACTAAAAATTACCGTATAAATAATTAATGCCGTACTACTAAGTACCAGCATCAACAAAAAATTATAGATTATTTTGGATAAAATGATAGCAATTGGAGAAGCTACGGTATAAAAATACAATTGTCGGCCTTTAGTTTCTTGCATAAAACTTTTAGCAATTGCATTTACAGAAGCAAACAGCATAATGATCCAAAACAAAGCGTTCCAAATGGCAGGGTTAACTTGCCTGAACGATAAATAACAAATAAAAACTGTTCCTATCACGTACACCAACATGCCGTTTAATGCATATTTAGAGCGCCATTCTAAGGTTACTTCCTTGATTAAAAGTGTTTTTATTTGGGCTAATAATGACATCGGTGCGAAGGTAATCATTGAGCAAAAAATTTATCCGAAAAATTCACAAAATACAATTCTTTTGTTGCTCTGGTTACGGCGGTATACATCCAACGTAAAAAATCTTGATTAATCATTTGTTCGTTTAAATAACCTTGGTCAATAAAAACAGCATCCCATTGCCCTCCCTGCGCTTTGTGACAAGTAACGGCATAAGCGAATTTTACTTGCAATGCGTTATAAAATGGATCTTCTTTAACTTTTGCGTTTCGTTCTCTCTTATTGGGCAAGTAAGCGTAATCTTCTAACACAGATTCATAAAGCATCTGGCTCTCGGCCGTGCTTAAACTAGGGCTTTCAGAAACTAGGGTGTCTAAAACCACTTTGCATTCTACTTCTAAATTATCGTAATCACAAAGTTCAATAATTAAATCAGCAAAACGGCAACCATGAAGTTCGGTAAATCCTTTAATTTTCCGGATTCTAACAATATCGCCATTGGCAATAAATCCTATTTCTGATTTATCGGGTAACCAAAAATAATTGTTACGCACAACCATTAAATAATCATTGGTAGAAATTTCTTCTTCTCTATATAAAATCCTAGCCCTTATTTGTTGGTTGTATCCATTGGCAGATTTGTTACTTCTGCAAACCAATAAAGTATTTTCGATACCAAATTTATCGTAGGCATATTGTAAGCCGTCGGGCAATCGTTCACCGTTGCATTGGTAGCAATCTACATATCCTTTTGTAATTATTTGTGGGATGGACGGCACTTCCTCTCGTATTAAGTTTCTGATTTCTGTAGCATTACGCAATATTCCGGATTCTTTTTGCTGACGAAGTACTTCTGTTAATTCAAATTCAGCAATGCTTAAATCAAACTCATGTTCTAAATATTTGGTATCTAAAGCCGGACTATAATCCGAACCTACGGGTGGTAATTGTGCCGTATCACCAATTAACAACAACTTACAGTTTTTACCACTATATACAAATCGGATTAAATCTGCTAAAACCCCTTTCCCCCAAATCTCCGATCTATCCGATTCATTGGTAATCATAGAAGCTTCATCTACAATGAAAATAGTATCTGATAAAGTATTATTATTCAATACAAACTTGGTTTGTCCGCGTGTTTCTTGTTTTCTGTATATCCGTTTATGAATGGTATAAGCTGTCTTGCCCGAATAATTTGCCACTACTTTAGCTGCTCTTCCGGTTGGTGCTAATAAAACCGAACGATAGGTATATTTTGGCAATAATTTAACCAAGGCACTCACAGAAGTGGTTTTTCCGGTACCGGCATAACCCTTTAAAACAAATGCAGATCGTTCAATGGTGGTTAATAAAAAATGGTGTAAATCTTCGAATAAGTGAAGTTGTTGCTCGGTAGGCTCATGCGGAAAAACGGAACGTACTACAGTTTTATTCATTTTTTATTATCGACGTGCAAATTACGTTTTTTAATTTCAGTACTATCCTGCTGCCTTTTTAAAAAAATAATACTTTTGCTAAAATAGATTATGGAAACTACCGAAAATCAATTGCAATTATTAGACGCTACTTTTAAGTGGAAACATACATCAAAATATCATTTAAATGTTAGAATTGGGGCAAATAGTCTCTCCTACGCTATTTTTAATCCGGCAAAGAACAAATACATTGGGTTGTTTGATTATAGGGAAGTTTCGAACTTACAATATGTAATACTGGAAGATGAGTTATTACAACAAACGTTTGCTAAAATAAGAGTTGCCCTCCCTTCAGAAAAACAAACCATTATTCCAAGTGCTATTTTTGATGCTTCTTTATTAAAGGAATATGCAGAATTAAATTTTGGCGAATCATCCACCGGTATGCTTACCGATCATTTAGTGAATTTACCAGCAAAAATTCTTCATTTACCCACCCAAGAAATGCTGTTAGATGCCGATTTATATTTTCAGGGAGCAGATTTTTATTACGACGGAACACCACTTCTTGAAGGAATTATGAGCCAAAATACCGGCAGTGATAAAAGTGTGGTGTATATATTTGTCGATAAAAATTTTATCGATATCGTGTTTGTAAATCAGGGTAATTTGCAGTTATATAATCGGTTTAACTACAGCAGTTTAGAGGAATTTTTATATTATCCCAGTTTTATTTTCCAACAACTAGGTTTAGATAGAACCCAAACCGAGATAGTATTATTGGGTATGATTGACATAAATTCCGAAAGCTACCAACTATTAAGCAAGTACTTTAAATACATAGAATTTGGCGAACTACCAGGTAATTTTAGTTACGGAAAAAAATTAGGCGAAATACCTCAACATTACTTCTACCCCATTATTAGTTTAGAATTATGCGGATAATTCAAGGTAAATTTAAGGGTAAACGACTAATTGCACCCAAGAATTTGCCGGTAAGACCTACTACCGATCAAGCAAAAGAAGCCTTATTTACCATTTTAAGTAATCAGTTTGATTTTGAAGACATTCATCTACTAGACTTATTTTCTGGTACGGGAAACATCTCATACGAATGTGCATCAAGAGGATGTAAAAACATAACCGCCGTAGACAGAAGTTTTCATTGTATTGATTTTATCACTAAAACATCCAAAAGTTTACAAATAGAAGGCATTAAAATAATAAAAGCTGATGTATTTAATTTTTTGGCAAACGAGCATAAATCCTACGATTTAATCTTTGCCGACCCTCCATACGATTTACCTAACTTACAAAATATTGTTCACCTCGTTTTCCAAAAAAAATTATTGAAACCTTGGGGCTGGTTAGTATTGGAACATGTCACCTTACTTAAAATGGATCATTTAACAAACTTCAGAGAAACCAGAACCTATGGGAACTCAACTTTTTCTATTTTTGAACTCGTAAAAACCAAAAACGAATGAAAACCGCGCTATTCCCGGGCTCTTTTGACCCCATTACCATTGCACATACAGACATTATTAAACGCATCTTGCCCTTGTTTGATAAGGTGGTAGTTGGTATTGGTCTAAACAGCACCAAACAATCTTTTCTTGATCCTGAGATAAGAGAAAAAATGGTAAAAGCCGTTTTCCAGAATTATCCAAAAGTAGAAGTACATTGCTATGAAGGATTAACCGTAGAATATTGCAAAAAAATTGATGCTAAACACATGGTGCGAGGTATTAGAACTGTTTCGGATTTTGAGTACGAAAAGGCCATTGCGCAGATGAACCATGCGATGTATCCTGAGGTAGAAAGTATTTTTATGTTGAGTAAACCTGGCTATTCGGCTATTAGCTCTACCATTGTAAGAGATATTTTGCGCTACAAAGGAGATGTTAGCTTATTTGTTCCGAAAGAAGCACTAGAGTTTTTGAAGTGAGCTTTGAGTATTGAGCAATTAGTATAAAGTGTTTAATTAAACAACCAAAACATCTACTCAACATTCTCCAACACCTGCAAAATACTAAGATATGTGTTTGCATAAACCATAGGAAAATCATTTTGTAAAAACCATCTTACCTCAGAAATGCCCTCATCTACTTGAGGTACCAATGCCTGTCCGGATGTGGCTGTCATTTTATACCAAAACGTTTGTTTTAGTATAATTTTACCTTTTAACTCGTACACATGATACGTAGAAGGTAATTCCTCTAAGACTTCTAAAATTTCTACCCCACATTCCTCCTCTACTTCGCGCTTAGCGCCATCCGATGGTAGTTCTTTCTTTTCTAATTTCCCTTTTGGTAAATCCCATTTACCAGCTCTGAAAATAAACAGAAACTCGTTTCTTTCATTTTTTACCAACCCACCTGCCGCTTCTATAAATTCATAAGTATCCATTAACTTATCTAATACACGGGCTGGGTCATCATCTATCAACATTACATCCTGATTTATTTCACCTCTTAGGATTTGTTTTATAGTGGTTGATAATTGTTTTTTTGATACATAAACCAAATCGGTTTTGTTTATAAATTCATTCGTTTGAGTGATAAATAAAGATTTATCCCTGACATAAATTCTATACCTTTGAGCCATGTACCATAAACCCGAAACGGAGAAACATATTGCCGAATCGTTATTACAAATTAAAGCAATAAAATTACAACCCAAGCAGCCGTTTACCTGGGCATCGGGTTGGAAATCCCCAATCTATTGCGATAACAGAATAACCTTATCCCACCCTTCTATCCGAACTTATATCCGACAAGAATTAACCGAATTAATAAACGAAGTTTTTGGTAAAGTAGATGTTATAGCCGGTGTAGCTACGGCCGGAATTCCGCAAGGAGTTTTAGTTGCTCAGGAACTAGGTCTACCATTTGCTTACGTTAGACCGGAGCCTAAAAAACACGGCATGGGAAACCAAATAGAAGGAGAAGTAAAAGCCGGACAAAAAATTGTAGTGGTAGAAGACTTAATATCAACCGGAAAAAGTAGTTTGATGGCTATAGACGCATTGAGACAAGCCAGTTGCAAAATCGCTGGATTAGTTTGTATCTTCTCTTATGGATTTGATGTAGCTGATAAATCTTTTAAAGAAGCCAAATGTCCTTTTTATAGTCTAAGCAATTATAACTCACTGGTGCAAGAAGCATTAGCCGGAGGATATATTACTGAAAATGATTTAGAAAATTTAAAAGCTTGGCGCGAAACCCCAAGTACCTGGCAACAGTAAACCAACAATCTCAAACTCTTAAATATTTTCAAATGACAACTGTTGAAGCAAGCACTAATCTAAATAAATCGGCTAATGAAGCCTATGATTTTTTAGCCGATGGCGAAAAGTACAAAACCCTGATGCCCGAAAGCGTTATTAACTGGGAAACCACCGAGGATGGAGTAAAATTTACCATCCAAAACATGGCTAAATTAGATTTAGTAATCACGGAGAAAAAGCCTGGCGAACTACTAGTCATTAAAACCCGTAACGACGACCCATTTCCATTAGATATTCAATGGCATTTTGCAGATACGGATAGCGGCTCCACGGCCAAACTACAAATGAATGCTAAATTAAACCCATTCATTGCCATGGTTGCCGGACCAGCGTTACAAAAATTTGCCGACCAGCAAGTTTCTAAACTTCAAGAAGTTCTGTAAATACATATAAAAACCTGCTAAAAAGTCATTAGAATTTATTTTCTAATGACTTTTTTTCATTAATACCAACCAAATGAGCTTTCGGTTGGTTTATTGTATGGCTTTGGCAAATCACACAGACATGAACTTACAAAACTTCACTATAAAATCTCAAGAAGCTATAAACAAAGCCGGCGAAATTGCTTTGGGATACAACCAGCAAGCCATAGAGCCCGCTCATTTGCTTAAAGGACTATTATCCGTAGATGAAAACGTAGTAAATCATCTGCTTAAAAAAATAAATATCCAACTCAACGCTTTACACAGCGAGTTAGATTTACAACTAAATTCCTACCCAAAAGTGAGCGGTAGTAATCTCTATCTTTCTTCAGATACTAATCTCATCATCCAAAAAGCACAAAGCATTGTAAAAGAGCAAAAAGATGAATTCATTTCTGTTGAGCATCTGTTGTTAGCAATTCTAACGAGTAAAGATAAAACCGCTACGCTTTTAAAATCATTAGGTGCAAATGAAAAAGACCTTAAAAAAGCCATTGCCGATTTACGTGGCGGAGCGCAAGTAACCAACCAAAATGCCGAAGCAAGCTACAATGCATTGGCAAAATATGCCAAAAATTTAAATGATTTAGCTCAATCTGGTAAGTTAGATCCGGTTATAGGGAGAGATGAAGAAATTAGAAGAGTAATTCAGATTTTATCTCGCAGAACTAAAAATAATCCCATCCTAATTGGTGAACCGGGTGTTGGAAAAACCGCTATTGCCGAAGGCATTGCGCACCGAATCATCAACGGAGATATACCTGAAAATTTAAAATCAAAAACGGTTTTCTCCTTAGATATGGGGGCTTTAATAGCCGGGGCAAAATACAAAGGAGAGTTTGAAGAAAGATTAAAAGCAGTGGTAAAAGAAGTGAGCCAAAGCGAGGGAGAAATCATTTTATTTATAGACGAAATACATACTTTGGTTGGCGCCGGAGCAAGTGAAGGAGCAATGGATGCTGCCAATATTTTAAAACCTGCTTTAGCACGTGGCGAACTTCGCGCCATTGGAGCCACTACCCTTAATGAATACCAAAAATACCTCGAAAAAGATAAAGCCTTAGAGAGAAGATTCCAAAAAGTATTGGTAGATGAACCCGATACACCCGATGCAATTTCTATTCTGAGAGGGTTAAAAGAGAGGTACGAAACGCATCATAAAGTGCGAATAAAAGACGAAGCCATTATTGCTTCTGTAGAACTCTCGCAGCGTTACATCAGCGACCGCTTTTTGCCAGATAAGGCCATCGATTTAATGGACGAAGCTGCAGCCAAGTTGCGATTAGAAATGGACTCTAAACCAGAAGCATTAGACGAAATTGAACGCAAAATAATGCAACTAGAAATTGAACGTGAAGCCATAAAAAGAGAAAAGGATGAAAGAAAATTAACTTCATTATCTAAAGATATTGCAGATTTAAGCGAAGAGCGAAATGCATTGAAAGCTCGTTGGCAAGAAGAAAAAACCAAAGTAGAAGCTATCCAAATTAAATTACAAGAAATAGAAAATTTTAAAACAGAAGCCGAACAGGCAGAGCGTGCAGGAGATTATGGCAAAGTAGCCGAACTACGTTACGGTAGAATAAAAGAAGCTGAAAAAGCAGTAGAAGATACTAAAGCACAGCTACAAGAAATTCAGAGCGCTTCTCGAATGCTAAAAGAAGAAGTTACTGCCGATGATATTGCTGCCGTTGTAGCTCGTTGGACGGGAATTCCGTTAACCAAATTAGTTGCCAGCGAACGAGATAAATTATTGCACCTAGAAGATGAATTACATAAACGAGTGGCAGGACAACATGCAGCCATTGAAGCAGTTGCAGATGCCATACGTAGAAGCAGAGCAGGATTACAAGATAAAAAGAAACCCATAGGCTCTTTTATTTTTTTAGGAACCACCGGAGTGGGTAAAACTGAACTAGCAAAAGCCCTAGCCGAATTATTATTTAATGACGAACAAGCCATGATTCGGATAGACATGAGCGAATACCAGGAACGACATGCCGTATCCAGATTGGTAGGCGCGCCTCCCGGATATGTTGGGTACGATGAAGGCGGACAGTTAACTGAAGCAGTTCGTAGAAAACCGTATTCTGTTATATTATTAGATGAAATGGAGAAAGCACATCCAGATGTATTTAATATTCTATTGCAAGTTTTGGATGATGGAAGATTGACAGATAATAAAGGTCGGCAGGTAAATTTTAAAAATACCATCATCATCCTAACCTCTAATATTGGCTCGCATATTATCCAAAATAATTTCGAAAATTACAACGAAACCAATGCAGTTGAGATACAAGCCAAAACCAAACGCGAGGTATTTGAATTACTCAAAAAAACGATTCGTCCGGAGTTTTTGAACAGAATTGATGAAGTAATAATGTTTAATCCGCTAACCAGAGATGAGCTAAAAGATATCGTGCAATTGCAATTTGCAGATTTACAAAATGTACTGTTAGAGCAAAACATTACACTTTCTGCTACCGATGAAGCACTAGATTGGTTGGCACAACTTGGTTACGACCCACAGTTTGGCGCCCGACCGCTAAAACGTGTTATTCAAAAACGAATATTAAATGAAATTTCCAAACTCATTTTAGCCGGAACTATACAGTCTGGTAATAGAGTGAATTTAACACTTAAAAACGGGAACGAGTTTAATTTTGAATCTAGTAACGAATAAAAAAGATATTATGCATTAGCTACTGGAACCAAAATTTCTTTCAGTTTTTCAACGGTAAAATCCACTTCTTCTTTGGTGTTGTATTTGCTAAACGAGAACCTAACAGAAGCTCTGTTTTGGTTGCAGTTTAGTTCACGTAAAACATGAGATCCAATATTAGAGCCCGAGGAGCAAGCGCTACCGCCCGATACAGAAATACCGGCAATATCTAAACTAAACAACATCATTTCTCCCATATCTGATTCGGGGAAAGAAACATTTAGTACGGTATAGAGGCTTTCATCTTCGTTAGTGCAACCATTAAAACTTACATCCGGAAAAGTACTTTTTAATCGCTCCATCATGTAGTTTTTTAAAGATTGAATGTGTTTCCGATGCGAATCCATTCCTTCGTAAGCCATTTCTAACGCTTTTGCTAAACCTACAATGCCATAAACATTTTCTGTTCCTCCACGCATGTTACGTTCTTGAGCGCCCCCATATATAAATGGGTTTATTTTTACTTTAGGGCTGATATAAATGAAACCAACTCCTTTAGGGCCATGCAATTTATGAGCAGAGCAAACCAAAAAATGAACTTTTAATTTGGATAAATCATGAGTATAATGTCCAACGGTTTGTACTGTATCTGAATGGAAGATAGCATCATACAAATGACACAATTCCGCTACTTTATCTATGTTTAAAAGGGTACCTATCTCATTGTTGGCATGCATCAACGAAACAAAACTTTTAGAATTATTTTGCAATAATTTATCTAAGTGCGATAAAGAAACTCTGCCTTTATCGTCCACATCAACATAACTCAATTGAATTTTACCTTGTTTTGCCAGGTGCTCCAATGTGTGTAACACTGCATGATGTTCAATTCTGGAAGTGATGACATGTTTTATCCCTAAATCACAAATACCACATTGCAATGCCATGTTATCGGCTTCGGTACCACCCGATGTAAAAAAGATTTCGGAGGGTGAGCAATTCAATAATTTAGCAACTGTTTTACGAGATTGTTCTACAATACTACGCACCTCTCGTCCATGGGCATGGATAGAAGATGGATTACCAAATTGGTTTTCCATCACCTTTTGCATTACCGTAAATACTTCTTTATCTAAGGGCGTTGTGGCAGCATTGTCGAAATAAACTCTCATTTCAATCTTTGTTTTAATTAGGTTTTTGTATTAAATCACCAAAATCTTTGATGATTTTTTGTGCCAACAAATCGGCTGTTGTCTCTGAATTAGATTCAGAATATATTCGAATAATTGGCTCAGTGTTTGATTTACGAAGATGAACCCAATCTTTATCAAACTCAATTCTTACTCCATCAATTGTACTTATAGGTTGTTTTTTATATTTTTCTTGCAATTTCGACAACAAAGCATCAATGTCCATTCCTTCCTCTAACGTAATTTTATTCTTAGAAATATAATAGGAAGGATAAGTACTTTTTAAATTTGAAATGGTTTTACCGTGTTTAGCTAAATGGGTTAAAAACAAGGCTATACCAACGAGTGCATCTCTGCCATAATGAGATTCAGGATAGATAATTCCGCCATTGCCCTCTCCTCCAATTATTGCATTGGTTGCTTTCATTAAATTTACCACATTCACCTCTCCTACAGCCGAAGCTTGATAAGTGCCCCCATGTTTTTCTGTTACATCACGTAGTGCACGTGTGGAGGATAAATTGGAAACCGTATTACCAACTTTGTTACTCAGTACATAGTCTGCTACCGCAACCAAAGTATATTCTTCGCCAAACATGGTACCGTCTTCGCAAACAAAGCATAATCTATCCACATCCGGATCTACCGCTATACCAATATTAGCTTTACGAGCAATAACTTCTTGCGAAAGAGCAGTTAAATTTTCGGGTAATGGTTCGGGGTTGTGCAGAAATTTTCCATCTGGGGTACAAAATAATTCGTGGATTGTTTTTACTCCAAGAGCACGCAATAACATAGGAACAAAAATTCCTCCGGTAGAATTAACACAATCTATCACTACAGAAAAATTTGCTTTTGTAATGGCATCTACATCTACCAATGGCAAGGCTAAAATCTTATCTATGTGCTTTTTAGCATAGCTATTATCCATGCTAACAGAGCCTAGTTTAGTTACTTCGGCAAACTCAATATCATCTGATTCTGCTATTTCTAATATTTTTTTTCCTTCGGCATCTGATATAAACTCACCTTTACTATTCAGTAATTTCAGTGCATTCCATTGTTTGGGGTTATGACTTGCAGTGAGGATAATACCGCCGCCTGCTTTTTCATCGGGTACAGCAATTTCTACTGTTGGTGTGGTAGATAATCCAAGATCTATAACATCTATACCCATTCCTTGCAAAGTGCCAACTACTATGTTTCGCACCATTTCGCCAGAAATACGAGCATCTCTGCCAATTACAATTTTATTAATTCCAGTGGTTTCCAGTATCCATTTGCCATATGCAGCAGTAAATTTTACGATGTCGGAAGGGGTTAGTGCATCTCCGGGTTTGCCACCAATGGTGCCTCTAATTCCCGATATTGATTTTATTAATGTCAAGTTATATATGTTTCTTAAGGAAATACAAAATTAGAAAATAAAGAGTGCTAAGCAATCATACTATTTTAATTTTGAGCGAAAGTGTTTTTCTATATTTGCTGCTATGCCCAATCAAAATCAAAAATGGTATCATAACTGGTTTAATTCACCTTACTACCATATTTTATACAGTCAACGCAATTTAGAAGAGGCAGAACATTTTATTGATAACATTTGTTCGCATCTTTCACCAGGTGGTTCGGTTAAAATTTTAGATGCAGCATGCGGTAAAGGCAGACATTCTATATACTTAAATAAAAAAGGTTATGATGTAACCGGAATAGATTTATCAAAAGAAAGCATAAAACATGCATCGGCTTTTGAAAATGAACATCTTCATTTTTGGGTGCATGATATCCGAAATTTATTCTATATCAATTATTTTGATATTGTTCTGAATCTGTTTACTAGTTTTGGGTATTTTGAAAAGGAGTCGGATAACCAACACGCCATTAACATGTTTGCTAAAGCCTTAAAACCAGGTGGTGTTTTGGTGATGGATTTCATGAACATCGAAAAAATAAAAAATAATCTGGTGGTAAGAGAAGTAAAAACCATGGAAGGGATAGAGTTTCATATTCATAGAAAAATCATTAATAATTTTGTCACCAAGGAAATAAGTTTTGAGCATTTAGACAAAAAAATGGCGTTTAAAGAAGAGGTTAGAGCATTAAGCGTAGTAGATTTTGAACGATATTTTACCAAAGCTGGCATAAAAATTCAATCTGTTTTTGGTGATTATGATTTAAATGCCTTTGATAATAAAAACTCAGAACGATTAATTTTTATAGGCAAAAAGAATGATTGAAACTTTAAAAGCTATTGATCTTCAATTATTTTATGCAATTAATGGCATCTATACCAATTCCTTTTTAGATGTGATATTACCCCCCATACGGAATAAATATTTCTGGGCTCCGATTTATATTTTCATCATTGTATTTGTAATAAGAGAATATAAAGTGAATGGAATTTATTTAATCCTCTTTCTTTTGGTTTGTTTTGGTCTTTCTGATTTTTTAAGTGCAAGCATAATTAAACCTATTGTACAAAGAATTAGACCTTGTAACGATGTAAATTTAATTGGGAGCATCAGAAATTTAGTGGATTGCGGCCCGGGTTATAGTTTTGTTTCTACCCATGCTAGTAACCATTTTGCAGTAGCTACTTTTCTAATTTCTTGTTTTTATTCCAAATGGAAAGGAATAATATTTCTTGGTGTGTTTTGGGCAGCATCCATTAGTTATGCCCAAGTATATGTTGGAGTTCATTATCCTTTTGATGTGATATGTGGTGCATTAATTGGATTTTTTTGCGGGATAATAACTTTTAAATTTTTTAGACAAATAATTTTAACCAATTCGAATGGATCTATTTAGCATTCTGATTTTATTTACCAGTGCATTTTTGGGTGGTATAGCAGTTTTCATTTTAAAAAAAGATAATACCAAAAACCTAAAACTATTATTATCATTTAGTGGGGCCTATTTGTTTGGCATTACAGCATTACATCTAATACCTAGTGTTTATAGTTCCGGAAATGAATACATTGGTTTGTTTGTTTTAGCCGGATTTGCGTTTCAGATCGTACTCGAACAATTTTCTGGAGGTATTGAACATGGCCACATTCATCACCATGGGCATGAAAAAAATTTTCCGGTTGCAATAATGATTAGCTTGTGCTTACATGCCTTTTTAGAAGCAATGCCTTTAGCCAATGATGCAAATCATCATCATTTAATGTGGGGAATTGCCCTACACCACATACCCGCAGCTTTTGCATTAACCAGCATTTTGTTACAACGCGGTACAATAACAAAAAATGTATTCATTCTTCTATCTATTTTTGCCATTATGTCGCCATTGGGATATTGGATTAGCCAACTATTAAGTGAAAACGCTATCGGAAATTTTGCAAGCTATTTCGACTATATCATTGCTATTGTCATTGGAATTTTCTTACATATTTCTACAACCATACTTTTTGAAAGCAGTGTTGATCATCAATTCAATCGAAAGAAAACGATTGCAATCCTAATAGGTGTTGGAATTGCCATCGCCGGATTTTTTGTTGGACATGGATAAGTTGTAGAATTTTAGATGTTAGATTTTAGATATGCGATTTTAGATGATGTAAGTATTTATTCATTTTCATCCAATCAAAACAAAAAATATTATATAAAAAAGCCACTCTCTTCTAATTAAAGGAGTGGCTTAATAAATTTATGAAAAGGATTATGCTAATTGAGCATCCAGTTTGTTTGCTAAAATAGATTTTGGTACAGCGCCAATTTGCTTATCTACAACTTCACCATTTTTGAAAAATAAAAGAGCAGGAATGTTACGAATTCCAAATTTCATCGAAATTCCGGGGTTACTATCTACATCTACTTTTCCTACAACTGCCTTTCCGTCATAATCTTTTGCCAATTCTTCCACAATTGGACCTACCATGCGACATGGGCCACACCATTCTGCCCAAAAATCTACCAATACTGGTTTATCTGATTTCAACACTAACTCGTCGAAATTTGCATCTGTTAATTCTAAAGCCATATTTTTGTTATTTAAGTTATAAATTGAGTTATTATTTTAACAATAGTTATTCCATTAAGTTTAGTTAAGCTTATAAGCTAGCGTTTCTATTTTATCTAGCTCGGTAATTAGCTCATTACTTACCGAAATTTTTAATGATTTAGAGGCTAAATCTACCTTAATACCTTCAGAGTTATCTATTACAATTATCTTTAAAGTACATTTTCCGGGATTAGAATTTATAATTCCATCCAAATAATCTATCAACTCTAAATCTAAGTTTTTCAAATCTACCGAAATAGTTAGCTGTTTTGCCAATTGGTCTTTAATGTTAGATAAAAGTTGAATTTCTTCTATTCTGGGTTCGTACTCCCCGGGTCTGTCTCTTCTTTCAGATATCTTTCCCTTTAAGTAGATACAAGTTCCAACTTCTGTTAGGTGTTTGTATTTTAAGTAAGCATCCTTAAATAAAGAAAACTGAAAATTACCTGTGTAATCCTCTACCATAAATCTTCCATACGGGTTTCCGTTTTTGGCTAGAAATTGTGCTGATTCGGTAACAATACCTGCTAATTTAAAGTCTCCTCTATGTTCATCTAATTTAGCAAAAGTGGTGTTGGTGAAGTTTTTTATTTCTAATCTGTATTCATCTAAAGGATGTCCGGATATATACATACCAACCACTTCTTTCTCGAATTTTAGGGCTTCAATCAATGGCCAAGTATCGGCATCGGGTAATGCAGGTTCAGATATGTCGGCTCCGGTAGTTGCGCCAAATAATGAATGTTGATTACTGTTAACATTATTTTGATAATCAGCACCATATTTCAATAACCGTTCTATGCCATTAAATTTATCTTGCATAGATACCCCAAAATATTGCGCCCGGTGGAAATTGGTAAAACAATCAAAAGCTCCACTATACACTAAATTCTCGTAGGCTTTTTTATTTACACTTCGCGGGTTGCTTCGTCTGGCAAAATCAAAAATGTCGGTATAATGTCCGTTTGTATCCCGTTCTACTATGATAGACTCCACTGCTTTTTCACCGATCCCTTTTATACCTGCCAACCCAAAACGTATTTCGCCTTTTTTATTAACGGTAAATTTCACCGAACTTTCATTTACATCAGGGCCTAAAACAGGAATGCCCGCATGCCTGCACTCATCCATAAAGAAAGTAATTTTCTCTATGTTATTTTGGTTATTCAGAATTGCCGACATAAACTCGGCCGGATAATGCGCTTTTAAATAGGCTGTTTGGTAGGCAACCAAGGCATAACAGGTAGAATGTGATTTATTAAAGGCATAGAAAGCAAAGGCTTCCCAATCCAACCAAATTTTTTCGCAAATTTTAGTATCGTGGCCGTTTGCTGCACACCCTTCCAAAAATTGCGGTTTCATTTTATCTAAGGTTGGCATGTGTTTTTTACCCATTGCTTTACGCAGTACATCTGCATCACCTTTAGTAAAGTTTGCGAGTTTTTGTGATAGTAGCATTACCTGTTCTTGGTAAACGGTTATACCAAAAGTTTCGCTCAGGATTTCTTCCATCACTGGCAAATCAAAATGTACTTTTTCCCTGCCATGTTTTCTTGCAATGTAATTTGGAATATACGCTGATGGGCCGGGCCTGTTAAGTGCATTTAAAGCAATTAAATCTTCGAAAGTAGTGGGTTTCATTTCCTTAAGTATGGGTTGCAAATGAGCAGCCTCAAACTGAAAAATACCAACCGTATTTCCTTTTTGCAATAATTCAAAAGTTTTGGAATCATCCAATGGAATATTATCAATATCTATTAAAACTCCATGATTTTTATGGATTTGAAGAATGGCGTCTTTGATAATACTTAGGGTTTTTAATCCCAAAAAATCCATTTTAATTACCCCCGCCGATTCTACCACACTTCCATCAAATTGAGTAACCAATAAGGGCGAGTCTTTGGCAGTGGTTATGGGCAATAAATCGGTTAAATCTTGTGGTGCTATGATAACACCGGCAGCATGTATACCTACATTTCGTACAGAGCCTTCTAGTTTTTCGGCTTCTTGTAAAACCCTACTTTGTAAACCGTTCCCAGAATAAATTTCTTGTAATTTTTGGATGTTATCCAAATCTTCTTTTCGGTATTTTTCTGTTAAGGAATCCTTTCCTTTAATTGGAGTTCTTAGTACGTATCCAAGATTTGTACCGGGTGCATCTGGTACAAGTTTGGCCAAGTAATTAGATTCTTGTAAAGGTAATTCCAATGCTCTGGCTACATCTTTTATACTCATTTTTGCAGCCATAGAGCCATAGGTGATGATTTGAGCAACTTGGTTTCTGCCATATTTATCCACCACATAATCAATTACTTTTTGTCGGCCTTCATCGTCAAAATCTGTATCAATATCGGGCATGGATTTTCGATCCGGATTTAAAAATCGCTCGAAAAGTAGATTATATTTGATTGGATCTATGTTTGTAATGCCAATGCAATATGCCACAGCAGAACCTGCAGCAGAACCCCTACCTGGACCAACTAAAACTCCCAAATTTCTTCCGGCTTTAATGAAATCTGATACAATTAGAAAATAGCCTGCAAAACCCATGGTTCGGATGGTAAACAATTCGAAATTTAAGCGTTCTTCCACTTCGGCAGATATTTCTTTGTAGCGGTGTTTTGCACCTTCAAAGGCTAAATGCTTTAAATAATCATCCTGATTGGCAAAATTTGCCGGAACTGGAAAATTGGGCAATAAAATATCCCGATTTAAATCCAATATTTCTACCTTATCTACAATTTCATTGGTATTGTCTAAAGCTTCGGGCAAATCATGGAATAACTCTTCCATTTGAGCCTGTGTTTTGAAATAGAATTGATCGTTGGGAAAACCAAATCGATACCCTTTACCACCCTCTTCGTCGGTAGCAATTGGGGTACTTTTTACATCGCCGGTATTAACGCATAATAAAATATCGTGTGCATTTGCATCTTCTTGGTCAACATAATGCGAATCGTTGGAACAAATAACCTTTACTTGGTACTTTTTTGCAAATTTTAACAAAATGGCATTTACCTTATCTTGTTCTGGAATGTCATGTCGTTGCAGTTCGATGTAATAATCCTCTTCAAAAACATCTAACCACCATTTAAAAACTTCCTCTGCTTTCTTTTCGCCAAGGTTTAAAATGGCTTGAGGCACTTCTGCACCTAAACAGCAGGTAGTTGCAATTAGTCCTTTATGGTATTGGAGCAAAAGTTCTTTATCAATCCTAGGCCATTTACTGTATAAGCCTTCCATAAAACCCAAAGAGCAAAGTTTTGAGAGGTTTCTATAACCCTCTTCATTTTTTGCTAATAGTAATTGATGGTATCGGATGTCTCTATTTTCTTTGGTGAATTGTTTTTTATGTCGGTCTTCTACCATGTAAAACTCACATCCTACAATTGGTTTTATGCCATGTTTTTTTGCCTCTGCAACAAATTTAAATGCCCCAAACATATTTCCATGGTCTGTAATTGCCATGGCGGGCATGTTATCCTCTTTGGCTTTTCCGAATAATTTCTTAATATCGGCCGCGCCATCTAATAAAGAGAATTGGGTATGTACGTGAAGATGACTAAACTGGGGCATTGATTAAAGCTTTGTTCAATTATGGAAAAAAAAATGTATAAGATTTCAAATTTATTGAATTGGATGTAAGCTTGCATACCCTACTTATCAACACCTAAAAAATTAATTTATGCTTGTACACAAAAAAGAAATTCCGGGCATCGTAATCCTGCACTTAATTCCGCTATTTGGTGTATTTTTTTTAGACTGGGATGCCTATACGGTAGTGGTTCTGTATTTTATTGAAACCATATACATTGGCTTTTTCACTTTTATTAAATTGCTTTTGAGTGATGCAAATCCTACCAACGAAGAATTAAAACATCAGGTAAAATCATTATTTGGTAATTTAATGAAAGATGAAAATACGTTGGATTCTTTTAAGCGTGATACAAATTTATACGGATCCTTTGGCAGTAAAATGGGTTTAGGTTTGTTTTTTCTAGTACATTACAACTTCTTTATTATTGGCCAATCTGTATTTATCACTAGTGTTTTCGGTGGAGATTTTGGGTTATTTTCAGGGATTTTTGCCATGCTAAATCATGTTTTTGGTCAGCCAGGATCTCCTATTTTTTATATGGCTGTTTTCATGTTTTTACATGTTGGTTTTAGAGAATATTACGGATATATATGGAATAATGATTTTAAAAGATTACATCCTTTAATCATAATGTTTCAGCCCTACAGCAGGATTCTAATCCAACAATTTGTGGTGATATTTGGAGGCATGGTTGCAATGTTTTTGAAAGCCGCAGTTCCATTTGTTATACTGTTAAGCATATTTAAAATCACGACAGATATTTGGGGGTTGAGTATCCTAAGAAAATCGAATAAAGTTTCTGCATAATTTTATATCTAGGATTTACCTGAGTATCTTCGCACATTAAAATTTGAAACCATGAAAATTACAGTTGTAGGAGCCGGAGCCGTAGGTGCTACTTGTGCAGATAATATTTTACGTAGAGAATTAGCCGAAGAAATTGTGTTGTTAGACATCAAAGAAGGTTTTGCCGAAGGCAAAGCCATTGATATGATGCAAACAGCAACTTTGTTAGGGTTTAATGCTAAAGTAACCGGCGTTACAAACGATTATAGTAAAACCGCTGGCACCGATGTGGCAGTAATTACCTCAGGCATACCTCGCAAACCAGGTATGACTCGCGAAGAACTCATTGGAATAAATGCAGGAATTGTAAAAACTGTTACCGAAAATCTTTTAAAACACTCACCAAAAGTAATTATTGTAGTGGTAAGTAATCCCATGGACACCATGACCTATCTGGCATTAAAGTCCAGTGGTGTACCAAAAAATCAAATTATAGGCATGGGAGGAATTTTAGACTCTTCTCGTTTTAAATATTATTTAAGTAATGCGTTAAACTGCCCCGCCAACGATTTACAAGGTGTAGTAATTGGCGGACACGGCGATACCACCATGATACCTTTAACCCGTTTAGCAACCTACCAAGGAACTACTGTAAGTAATTACTTAGCTGCCGATGCGCTACAAAAAGTAGCTGCCGATACCATGGTGGGCGGTGCAACACTAACCGGATTATTGGGCACATCGGCATGGTATGCACCGGGTGCTGCTGGAGCCGATTTAGTTGAGAACATCATCCGTAACCAAAAAAGAATTATGCCTTGTTGCGTGTATTTAGATGGCGAATACGGACAAAAAGATATTTGCCTAGGTGTACCAGTGGTAATTGGCAGAAACGGTTGGGAATCTATAGTAGATTATAAACTCACTACCGATGAGCAAGCTGCATTTAATAAAAGTGCCGATGCCGTTCGTAACATGAACCAGGTATTGAGTGATATGAATTTGATTTAATTTTAAACTTAATTAATTTCAAAATAGGCGAACGAATGTTCGCCTATTTTGTTCAAATACCATGAGTAAAATAAAAATTCCCTTAGATATATTTAGTTTAGATGGAGATGGCTATCATGTAAAAATGGCAATTGAAATTAATACTATTCCATTAATTGCCATTTTGGATACGGGTGCTTCTAAAACTGCTTTTGATAGAGAACTATTATTAAAATGTATAAAGGATATAGAGTTAATTTCGGTAGATAAACTTTCTACCGGATTGGGTACCAATGCCATGGCATGTGATATTGCTTTGTTAGATGAACTAAAAATGGGCGATTTATCGATTAAAAATTTCGAAGCAGCAGCGTTGGATTTATCCCACATTAACGTAGCCTATGACCAACTAGGATTAGAAAATGTAATTGGTGTAATTGGCAGCGATATACTGGTAAAACACCACGCGCTGATTGATTATCAGTCGAAAATACTGACGTTAAAAATCTAAATTTTTTTTCTACTTTTATTTTAAATTCAAACTCTCTCAAAATGAAAAAAATTTACTGCACTCTTTTTGTCTGCATGTTTTATCTTGTTGCATATTCGCAGACACTACCTACAACCATCATCTGGAATTGTAATGATGACCAAGCAACAACCCCAAAGAACACAGCTGTAGAAATAAATGTATTAGACAATGATTCTGAACAAGTAGCATTGTTAGGAGACATTCAAATTGTTACTGCACCTGCAAATGGATCTGCCACTACTGATGGTATTTTTATTGTCACCTACACTCCCAATAACGGATTTGTTGGCATGGATTCCTTAGTGTATTCTTCTCAGATTTTTTTAGACCCAATAGGTATTATCATTGACCAGGCCGTAGTAAGAATTTTAGTAACTGGAACTACAACGAGCATTGTTGGTGTTTCGAGAAAACAAATTCGTTTAAATGCCTTTTCACTTCCAACAAGTAATTTCATTGATATCTCAATAGATGACAATGAAAATTCAGTTTACTCATTGTCATTATATGATTTAAATGGACGTGAAGTAAGAAAAATTGAAAATATAACTTCTAAAACTATACAAATTCAACGTAATGGACTTCCTGAAGGGTTTTATACGTTCAGAGTGATTGGGAATAATGGTTATTATGGTAGCAAAAAATTCAAATTAGAATAATTAGTAATATCCATCAATTAAAAAAGCCTTTATAAAATAAAGGCTTTTTTAATTGAGAAAATTGTATTACACATCTATCTTAGCATACTTAGCATTTCTTTCGATAAATTCTCTTCGTGGGGCAACTTCATCGCCCATAAGCATAGAGAAGATATGATCGGTTTCGGCTGCATTTTCTATGGTTACTTGGCGCAAAGTCCTCGTAGCTGGGTTCATGGTAGTTTCCCAAAGTTGCTCGGCATTCATTTCACCCAAACCTTTATAGCGTTGTATGCCTACACTTTCTTCTTTACCTGCACCTTTTAATTTGGCAACTGCTGCATCGCGTTGTACATCGTTCCAGCAGTATTCTTGTTCTTTTCCTTTTTTCACTAAATAAAGAGGAGGTGTTGCAATGTAGATATGACCTCCCTCAATTAATTCTTTCATGTACCGGAAAAAGAAGGTGAGAATTAGGGTGGTTATGTGCGAGCCATCAATATCCGCATCCGTCATGATAACAATTTTATGGTAGCGCAATTTTTCTATGTTTAGCGCTTTGTGGTCATCGGGCGTTCCAATACTTACACCCATAGCGGTAAACATGTTTTTAATCTCTTCGTTTTCGTAGATTTTGTGCTCCATGGCTTTTTCCACATTCAGAATTTTACCTCTCAAAGGTAAAATGGCTTGGAAATTACGGTCACGGCCTTGTTTTGCAGTACCCCCAGCCGAATCTCCCTCAACCAAATACAATTCGCATAAAGCAGGGTCGCTCTCGGAGCAATCAGAAAGTTTACCCGGTAATCCGGTTCCGCTAAGTACGTTTTTACGTTGCACCATTTCGCGTGCTTTGCGAGCTGCTGCACGAGCGGTTGCTGCCAAAATTACTTTCTGTACAATTATTTTAGCTTCTTTCGGGTTTTCTTCTAAATAAATACCTAATGCTTCACCAACAGCAACATCTACCGCACCTGAAACTTCGTTATTGCCTAGTTTAGTTTTAGTTTGCCCTTCGAATTGAGGTTCGGCTACTTTTACAGAAATAACAGCCGTTAATCCTTCTCTAAAATCATCTCCATCAATCTCAATTTTTACGTTTTTTAATAACCCCGATTTTTCGGCATACGATTTTAACGTACGGGTAAGCCCGCGACGAAAACCAGCTACGTGTGTTCCTCCTTCGATGGTATTTATGTTATTTACATAGGAGTGCACATTTTCCGTGTAAGTATCGTTGTATTGTAGAGATAATTCTACCGGAATGCCTTGCTTAATTCCTTCTAAATAAATAGGTTCAGGAATTAAAGATTGACGCGTTCCGTCTAAGTATTTTACAAATTCTCTAAGTCCACCTTCTGAATAAAAAGATTCAGAACGAAAAACCCCTGGTTCAACTTCATCACGCTCATCGGTAATGTTTAATCTAACTCCTTTATTCAAAAATGCTAATTCGCGCAATCTTGCTGCTAGCGTATCGTATTTATATTCTGTGGTGATAAAAATGGTATCATCGGGCTGAAAAGTTACTATCGTCCCATTTGCAGAAGATTCGCCAATTACTTTTACATCAAACATAGGTTTACCGCGCTCATACTCTTGAGTATATAATTTACCCTCGCGCATAACCAAAACTTTTAAGTGGGATGAAAGCGCATTCACACAAGAAACCCCTACTCCATGCAATCCGCCCGAAACTTTGTAGGTATCCTTATCAAATTTACCTCCGGCGTGTAAAACAGTCATTACCACTTCCAATGCCGAGCGTTTTTCTTTTGTGTGCATACCAGTTGGTATACCGCGGCCGTCGTCTTTTACAGTAACTGAGTTTCCGGGATGAATAACTACATCTATATTAGAACAATAACCTGCCATTGCTTCATCAATGGAATTATCTACTACTTCGTAAACTAAATGGTGTAAACCCTTGAAACCTATATCGCCAATGTACATGGCAGGGCGTTTTCTTACTGCTTCTAACCCTTCTAAAACTTGTATATTATCTGCTGAATAATTCGATTTATCTACTTTTTCTTCGCTCATGCTTGAATTAGGTTTTATAGTAACCAAAAGTACGTTTTTAAGCCCATAGATAGAAATTAAAACGACCCGAAATAGCATATTGTTAATAAATAATTAACACTTAAAATATGCTCTTAAAAGCCTTAAAACACATTTTTCAGGATTTTATCCAAATCCTGAATGTTTGCCTATATTTGCCCAAACAATAAATATAAAATGAACATTAATCCATTATCCATTACTAAAGCATTTTTAGCAATTGCATTAGTAGTTTTATTATTTCCGGCTTGTAAACAAAATACAACAAGCTCAACCGGAGTTGACTCTACCAATGCAGTTTATGTATTTGTAAACTCTGATTCTTTGTTAGCAAACTACGACTTCTTTTTAAAGATGAAAGATGATTTAGAGGAGACTGCAAAAAATTTAGAGATTCAAGCTACTTCACGTGCTCGTACTTTCCAACAAGAAGTAGAACGCTACCAAGCACAAGCAGCGGCAATGACTCCTGCACAACGTCAACAGACAGAAGAAAGACTATCTCGTCGTCAGTTAGAAGTACAACAATATCAGCAAGGTTTAGCACAACAAATTAACTTACAAGAACAAGCTGCCAACGATAGTTTATACACTAAAGTAGCTAAGTATTTGGAGGAATATAGCAAGCAAAAAGGTTACAAAATGGTGTTAACTTTTTCCAGAAATAACAGTGGAATTCTATATGCCGATCCAAGTTTAGATGTTACTACAGATGTACTAAAAGGGCTAAACGAAGCATATAAAAAAGAAAAGAAAAAGTAATAAGTAATTAGTGGTAAGTAGTTAGTGATTAGCTACTTATCACAATACCTTATTTTTATACTTTTTACTTATAACTTCTATCACTTATTCAACGTTACGCAAGGTATCTATATCTCTACGTTCCTTTTTTGTTGGCCTACCAGTACCTCTTGCTCTTTTGGCAACGGGTACATCAAAAACAGAATAAATTTTATTTATTTCTTCTTTTGGAGATAAATTCAAATAAAAGTCGATTGCTGTTTTAGCATCCACTCTTCGTTCCAATAGATCTATAACTTTTATAATTTTTTGCTCTGCGCCTTTTCGTATGGTATACGTTTCGCCAATTTTTACAATGTGTGCAGGTTTTAGGGTGGTACCATCTAATTTTACTCTTCCTGCTTTACAGGCATCAGAAGCTAGGGCTCTGGTTTTAAATAACCGTATCGCCCACAAATATTTATCTATACGAAGCTTTTCTATGGCAGACATGCACAAATTTACATGAAATTGTGCCCAAAAAATGCGTTATTTGCCTAAAAAATCAGAATATGTTTAATGAATTAAAAGATAAGGTAGAAAAAGCATGGGAAGATAGATCCCTTTTAAAATACCAGGATACGGTTCAAGCAATTGAACAAGTTATTGAACATTTAGATAATGGTAGGTTACGTGTTGCTGAACCTGTGTTACACACTTGGCATATTAATGACTGGGTTAAAAAAGCAGTAATATTATATTTCCCAACAAGATCCATGGAAGAAATTAAAGCGGGGCCCTTTACATTTCATGACAAAATGAAATTAAAAACCAATTTTAAGGAATTGGGAGTGAGAGTTGTTCCGCATGGTTTAGCTAGATATGGTTCGTTCTTAGCCAAAGGTGTTATCATGATGCCATCCTATGTAAATATTGGAGCTTATGTTGATGAAGGAACCATGGTAGATACTTGGGCTACGGTTGGCTCATGTGCGCAAATAGGAAAAAATGTGCATTTAAGTGGAGGGGTTGGCATAGGTGGTGTTTTAGAACCTGTTCAAGCGGCTCCAGTCATCATTGAAGATGGGTGTTTTATTGGTTCGCGAGCTATTGTGGTTGAAGGAGTAAAAGTAGAAACCGAAGCTGTGCTTGGAGCTAATGTAGTACTTACTGCCTCTACAAAAATTATAGATATAACCGGCAAAGAACCAATTGAATATAAGGGAATTGTACCTTCACGCTCTGTAGTTATTCCGGGATCTTACACTAAGAATTTTGCTGCAGGTCAATACCAAGTGCCTTGTGCTTTAATTATTGGTAAACGTAAAGCTTCTACAGATTTAAAAACCTCCTTGAACAATGCCTTAAGAGAGTATGATGTGGCTGTATAAATGAATAGGTTTTTAATTATTCAAACTGCTTTTCTTGGCGATGTAGTACTTGCTACAGCCGTTGCAGAAAAATTACATCAGCATTTTCCAGATGCAGAAATTGATTTTTTGGTGCGTAAAGGAAATGAATCATTATTAGAGAATCATCCTTACCTAAACCAAGTAATTGTTTGGGATAAAAAGAAGAATAAACTTGGCAACTTATTTAAGTTGATATTTGCCATCCGTAAGAAAAAATACAATGCTGTAATTAATTTACAACGATACTTTTCTACCGGATTATTAACTGCTTATTCGGGAGCACACAGAAAAATTGGTTTCTCTAAAAATCCATTATCTTTTTTATTCACTAAAAAAATAAAACATGAGTTTGGAAGTATCCAACACCCAATTCATGAAGTAGATAGGAATTTAAGCTTAGTGAAAAGTTTTACTGATTTTAAATCCATAAAACCGAAATTATATCCATCCGAAGAAAATTATAAAACGACAGAAAAATTAAAACAGAAAGAATATATCTGTATTGCACCAGGTTCGGTTTGGTTTACTAAGCAATTTCCTGCAACTAAATGGATAGATTTTATTCGTCGATTAGATACTAATTACATAATTTATTTGATTGGCTCTAAAGAGGATAATGACATAGCAGAGAATATAAAACAAACGATTGGGGCTAAAAACGTACATAATTTAACAGGTAAAATTAGTTTGTTAGAATCTGCTGCATTAATTAAAGATGCAAAAATGAATTACGTGAACGATTCTGCTCCATTACATATTGCTACGGCAATGAATGCACCGGTAACAGCTATATTTTGTTCCACAATTCCGGAATTTGGTTTTGGTCCACTTTCTGAACAAGGATATATAATTCAAACAGATAAAAATCTAAGTTGTAAACCTTGTGGTTTACATGGAAAAAAAGCATGCCCACAATCTCATTTCGAGTGTGCAACTACCATTAAAACCGAACAATTATTGGCCAAACTATGCTAGTAAAAGAAGTACAAAAAACAGCCGAAATTTTATTATCCGGAGGCACCGTCTTGTATCCCACAGATACCATTTGGGGATTAGGCTGTGATGCGACCAATGAAGAAGCTGTGCAAAAAATAATGCAGCTTAAAAAAAGAGCCGAAGGAAAAAGTTTTATTGTTCTATTAGAAAACGAGAACGATTTAGCAAAGTATGTAAAAGATGTTCCACCCTTAGCATATGAACTTATAGAATTTTCGGAAAAACCGCTAACGATCATTTATCCCACAGCAAAAAATATAGCACCAAGTGCCGTAAATGCCGATGGAAGCATTGGAATTCGGATTACTAAACATCCCTTTTTACAAGCATTAATCCGTAAAGTCAGAAAGCCTATTGTTTCTACCTCAGCCAATATTAGCGGAAACGATTTTGCCAAAAATTTTGATGACATCAACCAAGAACTATTAAATGGAGTAGATTATGCCGTAAATTTATATCGACATGAAACGTTTAATCAACCTTCTACCATCCTAAAACTTGGCGTAAACGGAGAAATACAAATTATACGAAAATGAATTTAGCCGAACATCTAAAACATCCCATATTTAACTCTATTCAACAACTTGCTCAAAAACAGGGTGTTAAAGTGTTTGTAATTGGGGGTTTTGTTCGTGATTTATTTTTGGATAAAGTAAGTAAAGATGTAGATATTTTAATAGTGGGGAATGGAATTGCGTTTTCTACTGAACTAGCTAAAGTGTTAGGTAAAGAAAAACAGCATGCAGTTTTCAAAAATTTTGGAACAAGCATGCTTAAACTAGATGATTTTGAAGTTGAATTTGTTGGTGCCAGAAAAGAATCTTACAGAGCCGATTCCAGAAAACCTATTGTGGAAGATGGTACATTAGAAGACGATCAAAATCGGAGAGATTTTACCATAAACACCTTAGCACTGGGTTTAAATGCAGATAATTTTGGAGATTTAATGGATCCTTTTGGGGGTTTAGAAGATTTAAATAATCAAATCATCCGAACCCCATTGGCGCCAGATATTACCTATTCTGATGATCCCTTGCGCATGATGCGTGCCATTCGGTTTGCTAGCACTTTGCAGTTTACTATCGTTCCGGAATCAATAGAATCCATCCAGAAAAATGCCCACCGCATAAAAATTGTATCCATGGAGCGCATTTCTGAGGAATTAAATAAAATTATCCTTTCTAAAAAACCCTCCATTGGATTTAAATTATTGTTTGATAGCGGTTTGCTAAAGCATATTTTTCCGCAAATGGTAGATTTATTTGGAGTAGATATTAAATACGACAGGTCACATAAAGATAATTTTTATCACACCTTAGAAGTACTTGATAATGTTTGTCAATTAAGCGATGATTTATGGTTGAGATGGGCAGCTATTTTGCATGATATAGCAAAACCAGCTACCAAACGTTGGGATGATAAAGCAGGATGGACTTTTCATGGACATGAAGACAAAGGAGCCAGAATGGTTCCTGCCATCTTTAATCAATTAAAATTACCTTTAAATGATAAAATGAAGTTTGTACAAAAATTGGTTAAACTTCATTTACGGCCAATTGTATTGGCACAAGAGGTAGTAACAGATTCGGCGGTAAGAAGATTATTATTTGATGCCGGTGAAGATATTGATGCTCTTATGATGCTTTGCCATGCCGATGTAACCACGAAAAACGAATATAAAAAGAAAAAATACCAGCGAAATTTTGAACATGTAAAACAAAAAATAATAGATGTAGAAGAAAGAGATAATTTACGGAATTGGCAACCTCCGGTAACCGGAAACGACATCATGCTTCTTTTTAATCTTACCGAAGGCAAAACAGTTGGCAATCTGAAAAACACCATAAGAGAAGCAATTCTAGAAGGCGAAATAAAAAATAATAGACAAGAAGCCATCAATTTTTTAAAACAAAAAGCAGCAGAAATTGGTCTAGTACCTGTTGGTAATATAAATTAAGCAGAAAATACATTTTCATTCATTATTTCTATTTTTGTTACACAAAAAATAAAAAGTTTTAGGCAATGGCAGTTTATCGTTTTAAGGTTTCGTTTGAGGATTTTGATTGTGTAAGAGAAATCGATATAAAACCTAATCAAACCTTTATGGATTTGCACCTTGCCATTCATGCTTCTATTGGTTTCGATCCAAATTTCGCGTCTTCCTTTTATGTAAGTAATGATTTTTGGCATAAAGGAACAGAAATTACTTATCTGCCAAATGAACGAAGAATTGCAAAGGGCATTAAATTAATGACTGATGCCAAATTGAGTGCCTATATAGATGATCCGTATCAACGATTTTATTATATTTTTAATTTTGATAAACCTTTTGATTTTCATGTGCAGTTAAGCAAAATTATTGATGACTTGGCAGGTACTGAGTATCCAATTTGCACAAAATCTATGGGGGAACCACCTAGACAATTTAATTTACCACCTGCTATTGCTGCTTTAATTTTAGAGGATGAAGAAATAGGAATACTAGATTTAATTGATGAACCAGTTCAAACCGATGAGTTTTCTATTGTTGGTTTAGATGAGGAAGATACCCCAGAAGGACAAGAGGGCGAAGAAACGGAAGCTGAAGAAGAAAATGAATTTGGAGATTTAGGTTTTGGAGATGCAACAGATGAAGATTCTACCACTCGGGATGATTACTAATGCCCAAAAATCAACATACAAATAAAAAACTTCTGGTAGTAATTGCAGGCCCAACGGCTGTTGGCAAAACAAGTTTTGCAATAAAATTAGCTAAACACTTTAATAGTGAAATTATATCGGCAGATTCTCGTCAGTTCTATAAAGAAATAAGTATTGGAACAGCCAAGCCAACTACACAAGAATTGGCAGAAGTAAAACATCATTTCATAAACTCGCATTCTATTTTAGAAGAAATGAATGCCGGACAGTATGAAACGGAAGCTCTAAAACTATTAAACCAATTATTTAAAAAACACAACATCTTATTTTTAGTGGGCGGATCGGGATTATACATTCGTGCCTTATGCGATGGTTTAGACTCATTCCCCCCCATTAGCCTTGAAATTAGGCAAAACATACTCGACCAATACAAAAAATTGGGATTAAAATACTTGCAAAATGAATTACAGAAAGTAGATCCAGAATATTTTAATAAGGTTGATATTAAAAATCCGCAACGATTAATGCGAGCACTAGAAGTTAGCATCGGAACCGGAAAACCGTACTCACAGTTCAAGAAAAAAACAAAAAAAGTTAGGGAGTTTGGTGTCTTTAAAATAGGACTTCAACTAGATAGAGAACTACTCTATAAACAGATTGATGAACGAGTTTTAAAAATGATGAAAGATGGATTACTAAACGAAGTAAAATCGGTTTATTCCTATAAACACATAAATGCTTTACAAACTGTTGGTTATACCGAGTTATTTGATCATTTGGATGGTGCAATAGATTTACAAAACGCAATAGCTAATATTCAACAAAATACCCGAAGGTTTGCCAAACGACAAATGACTTGGTTTAGGCGCGAAGAAGAAATGCACTGGGTATCATCAAAAGATTATAAACACTTAGTAGATTTGCTCGCCGAAAAAATAGTGTAAATGTTTAAAATCATTCGTTCGTATTGGAGAATTGATAAAGTAGTTCGTTCCATACTTATGGCAGAGTTTTTTATTCAGGTAATTAATTCTGCTTTTCTAATGATTTTAAACATTCATTTAACTAAAGAAGGATACAGCGATTCTCAGATTGCCAATTTTGTTTCGTACCGGTATATTAGCGTAATCATTATTGCTTTTCCGCTTGGTTTATACATAAAAGGTCGTAAACTAAAACCCCTCTTTTACTTAGCTACCATCGGAATTTCTTTGTCAAGTTTGGCTATTTTATATGCCATTTCTATCAAATCTAACTCACTAATTAATATTTCATTAACCGCATGGGGCACTTCATTTACCTTTATGCAAGTGGTAGTTTTGCCCTATATTCTTCGAAATTGCAAACCTCATAAACGCTCAGAAGCTATTTCGTTGAGTTATGCCACATATAGTTTAGGGATGATTTTTTCGGGATTTTTTATTTATTTCTTAAGTACATTAAACAAACAAATTTTCGATGAAGAAACCATTCTTTACATCATTTCTATCATCAGTTTACTTGGTGTTTATTATGTGTACAGAGCCAAGCATCCGGAGCAAATACCCGAACTAGATACAAAGAGAATTAACCTACAAAACTTTGATTGGTTATTGATAGCCAAAGCTTTAATACCCTCACTTATACTAGCAGTTGGGGCAGGATTAACTATCCCCTTCATCAACCTATTTTTCTATAATGTATTTAACATGGATTCTGGAGGGTTTTCCTTCATGAATGCCATATCCTCCATTACTGTTGCTATCGCAGCTTTATTAGTACCAGTCATCAAGAAAAAATATGGGTATCATGTAGCCGTAACTGTAGTGCAAACTATAGCAGTAATTTCACTGGCATTAATGGCTATTTCGGGATTACTTAATTCCTACAGTTGGGCAATTTACCTAGCCATTTTATTCTTTCTAATCAGACAACCCCTAATGAATATGGCCTCTCCTGTGGTCTCTGAGTTGGTTTTAGTTTATGTAGGGAAAAGAAATCAAGAAATTGTAAGTGCTCTTACCGCGGCAGTTTGGTCTGGCAGTTGGTTTTTAAGTGCCCTATTATTCAGGGAGATGAGAAGCCATGAAATTAATTACAGTTATATTTTTCTTATAACAGCAACCCTTTATTCGATGGGCGTGTTATGGTATTATAACTTAATTAATGAAATGAAAAAAAGGGGAGATATTACTTAAGCTTGTGCAGTAGGGCCGCCAAAATTCATTGGTAAATTTGGAGTGCCTTCTTGCATTTTAATTTTGCCATAGGCCATTTCATATTTCTGAATATTATCTGCCATGGCATTAAGTAATCTTTTAGCATGTTCCGGAGTTAATAAAATTCTGGATTTTACCTTTGCTTTAGGAACACCAGGCATTACCCGTACATAATCTATCACAAATTCTGTAGCAGAGTGAGTTATAATTGCCAAATTAGAATATATACCTTCGGCTATTTCTTCAGATAATTCTATATTAAGTTGGTTGTCTTGTTGCTCTTCCATAGTGTATAATTTCATCAAATATAAAAAAGAATGGGGGCAAACATTTAGAATGCCCCCATTTAATAATTAATTAATTCAAAAGTATAAAAATAGACTACTCGCTTTCGGTTGCTTCCATTTTGGTTGCTAACAATCGTTCGTATTCTTCTTTAGAACCTACAATCATACGATCATACATGCGCATACCAGTTCCGGAAGGAATCAAGTGGCCCACAATTACGTTTTCCTTTAGACCTAATAAACCATCGCTTTTTGCAGCTATGGCAGCTTCGTTCAATACTTTTGTTGTTTCTTGGAACGATGCTGCTGATACCCAACTCTTCGTACCTAAAGATGCACGGGTTATACCTTGCAACAAAGGGGAAGAAGTAGAAGGAATCGCATCACGCGCTTCCACTTGTCTCTGATCTTTACGTTTTAAGATAGAATTTTCATCTCTTAATTTACGAGCAGTAATAATTTGTCCGGCTTTCAACGAAGTAGAATCTCCTGCATCCACAACAACTTTTTTATCGTAGATGAAATCATTTGCTAACATAAAGTCGCGTTTGTTTACGGCTTCATTCTCCAAAAATTGAGTATCTCCGGCATCCACAATGATTACTTTTTGCATCATTTGGTGAACAATTACTTCGAAATGTTTATCGTTGATTTTTACCCCTTGTAAGCGGTAAACTTCTTGAACACCATTCACTAAATATTCTTGAACAGCACCAGGACCTTTTATTGCTAAAATATCGCCTGGTGAAATAGCTCCATCTGATAGCGGAGTACCTGCCTTTACAAAGTCATTATCTTGTACAAGAATATGTTTAGATAAAGAAACTAAGTATTTTTTCACTTCGCCATCTCTAGATTCAATCATGATTTCGCGATTACCACGTTTCACACCACCTAAAGAAACCACTCCATCAATTTCGGTTACAACAGCCGGGTTAGATGGGTTACGTGCTTCAAATAATTCGGTTACACGAGGTAAACCACCGGTAATATCTCTGGTTTTACCTGAAGAGCGAGGAATTTTTACTAAAATTTCACCTGCTTTTACTTTTTCAGAATCATCAACCATGATATGAGAACCTACCGGAATGTTGTAAATTCTTTCTCCCTCTTTAGAAATGATTTTGATCGATGGATTTTTAGTTTTATCGCGGCTATCTATAATAACTTTCTCTTTGTGACCAGTTTGCTCATCTGATTCTTCGCGATAGGTAACACCTTCTACTACTGCATCAAATTCTACAGTACCTGCAAATTCAGATATAATAACTGCATTGTATGGATCCCAAGAGCAAATTTTAGAACCTTTATCTAATTGCTGTCCGTCTTTTACAAACAAGAAAGAACCATAAGGGATGTTGTTGTTCATGATCACTTTTCCGGTATTTATATCCGAAATCCGGATTTCGCCAGATCGACCTACTACAACTTGAATTTTCTCGCCATCTAATTCGTACGGAATAGAACGAACGTTTTCAAATTCAACTTTTCCGGAGAATTTAGCAACGATATTAGATTCAGATGCAATGTTGGAGGCAGTACCACCAACGTGGAAAGTACGTAAGGTTAATTGAGTACCTGGCTCACCGATAGATTGTGCAGCAATAACACCTACAGCTTCACCAATTTGAACCATTTTACCGGTAGCAAGGTTACGACCATAGCATTTTGCGCACGTACCACGAACAGATTCGCAGGTTAATACCGAACGAATTTCGATTCCTTCAATAGCAGTTTCCGTTATTTTACGACCGATTTCTTCGGTAATTTCTTCACCGGCAAACGCTAAAATTTCATTTGTTAATGGGTCAATTACGTCTTCTACCGATGTACGACCTAAAATTCTATCGTATAATGGTTCAATGATATCTTCTTGATCTTTTAATGCTGTAGTAAATACACCACGTAAAGTACCGCAGTCCATTTCTGAAACTACCATGTCTTGTGCTACGTCATGTAATCTACGTGTTAAATAACCCGCATCAGCAGTTTTAAGTGCTGTATCGGCCAAACCTTTACGAGCACCGTGGGTAGAAATGAAATATTCTAATACAGATAATCCTTCTTTAAAATTAGATAAGATTGGATTCTCAATGATCTCACCACCTGAGCCTGATTTTTGAGGCTTAGCCATCAATCCACGCATACCGCATAACTGACGAATTTGCTCTTTTGAACCACGTGCACCAGAATCTAACATCATGTAAACAGAGTTAAACCCTTGATTATCTGTAGATAAAATATGCATTACGTTCTCCGTTAAACGAGAGTTAATGCGTGTCCAGATATCAATAATCTGGTTATAGCGCTCATTATTTGTTATAAAGCCCATGTTGTAATTATTCATTACCTCATCTACTTCTGTTTGCGCTTCTTGTAATAATTTGGTTTTTTCTGCTGGAATGTTTATGTCTTGTAGGTTGAAGGATAATCCACCTCTGAAAGCCATTTTAAATCCTAATTCTTTGATACTATCCAAGAATTGAGCAGCACGATCCATACCGGTAACTTTCACAATTTCGCCGATGATATCACGCAATGATTTTTTGGTAAGTAATTCATTAATATATCCTACCTCATTTGGCACAACTTGGTTGAATAAAACTCTTCCAACCGTAGTTTCAATGATTTTATTTACATGTACTCCACCTTCAATTACATTAGCTTTTATTTTAATCCAAGCATGTAAATCAACACGTTTCTCATTGTATGCAATAATTAACTCTTCGCTTGAATAAAATATTGAACCCTCCCCTTTTACAGGATGTCCAGGCTCAGAACGACGGCCTTTGGTCATGTAATACAAGCCCAAAACCATGTCTTGCGAAGGAACAGTAATAGGTGTACCGTTTGCAGGGTTTAAAATATTGTGAGAAGCCAACATTAGAACTTGTGCTTCTAATACTGCAGCATGGCTAAGTGGCACGTGAACGGCCATTTGGTCACCATCAAAATCGGCGTTGAATGCAGTACAAACTAATGGGTGTAACTGAATTGCTTTTCCTTCAACTAAAGTTGGCTGAAATGCCTGTATACCTAAACGGTGTAATGTTGGTGCACGGTTTAATAAAACCGGATGTCCTTTTAATACATTTTCTAATATATCCCAAACGATTGCATCTTTACGATCTACAATTTTTTTGGCTGATTTTACTGTTTTTACCACCCCACGTTCTATCATTTTACGAATGATAAATGGTTTAAATAATTCAGCTGCCATGTCTTTTGGTAAACCACACTCATGTAATTTTAAGTTTGGTCCTACCACAATCACAGATCGTGCTGAATAATCTACCCGTTTACCTAATAGATTCTGACGAAAACGACCTTGTTTACCTTTTAATATATCGGATAATGATTTTAATGCACGATTACCTTCGGTTTTAACAGCATTTACTTTACGTGAGTTATCAAATAAAGAATCTACTGCTTCTTGCAACATACGTTTCTCGTTACGTAAGATAACTTCCGGAGCTTTTATCTCCATTAATCTTTTTAAACGATTATTACGGATGATAACCCTACGGTATAGGTCATTTAAATCTGAAGTTGCAAAACGACCGCCATCTAAAGGCACTAACGGACGCAATTCTGGAGGTATAATTGGAACGATTTTCACAATCATCCACTCCGGATTATTTTCTATGTTTTCTCTAGCACTTCTAAAAGCTTCTACAACACTTAAACGTTTTAATGCTTCGTTTTTACGTTGCTGCGATGTTTCATTTGCCGCTTTATGACGTAAATCATAAGATAATTGATCTAAATCTATTCGCTTTAATAAATTTTCTAACGCCTCAGCACCCATCTTTGCGATGAATTTATTCGGATCATTATCGTCTAAGTATTGATTTTCTTTTGGTAAAGAATCTAAGATATCTAAGTATTCCTCTTCCGTTAAGAAATCTAAATATTGAATACCATCTGCTTCTTTAACACCGGCTTGAACTACTACGTAACGTTCGTAGTAGATGATCATATCTAAACGCTTAGTAGGTAAACCTAAAAGGTAACCAATTTTATTTGGCAAAGAGCGGAAATACCATATGTGTGCTACCGGAACTTCTAATTTTATGTGACCCATTCTCTCACGGCGAACTTTTTTCTCAGTTACTTCAACACCGCAACGATCACAAACGATACCTTTATAACGTATACGTTTGTATTTACCACAAGCACATTCGTAATCCTTTACAGGGCCGAATATCCGTTCGCAAAACAAACCATCTCGTTCGGGCTTATAGGTACGGTAATTAATGGTTTCGGGTTTAGTAACTTCACCGTAAGAACGCTCCAAAATGGATTCTGGAGAGGCTAAACTAATGGTAATAGAAGTAAAATTACTTTTTAACTTATTATCTCTTTTGTATGACATAATTCTAATTTAAAATGTTGAATGTTGAATGTTGAATGTTGAATTAAAAACCTTCATTTATAATTTAGCACCCAAAATTCATAATTAATCTAGCGTAATATCTAATCCTAAGCCTCTTAACTCGTGAACCAATACATTGAATGATTCTGGAACTCCAGGTGTAGGCAAGTTGTCTCCTTTTACAATAGCTTCGTATGTTTTGGCACGGCCAATCACATCATCTGATTTTACTGTAAGTATTTCTTGCAAGATATTAGCTGCACCAAATGCTTCTAATGCCCAAACCTCCATCTCACCAAAACGTTGACCACCAAATTGTGCTTTACCGCCCAATGGTTGTTGTGTGATTAAGGAGTATGGTCCGATGGAACGTGCATGCATTTTATCATCCACCATGTGCCCTAATTTTAACATGTAAATGATACCTACGGTGGTTGGTTGGTCAAAGCGTTCGCCAGTTCCACCGTCGTATAAATACGTACGACCAGAAGGAGGTAAACTTGCTTTGGTTACCCAATCTTCAACTTCGGCATGAGTTGCTCCATCAAAAATTGGAGTTGCAAATTTCACCCCAAGTTCTTTTCCGGCCCATCCTAGAACGGTTTCATAAATTTGCCCTAAGTTCATACGTGAAGGTACACCTAATGGGTTAAGTACAATATCAACCGGGGTGCCATCTGCAAGGAAAGGCATGTCTTCATCACGTACTATACGTGCAACAATTCCTTTATTTCCGTGTCTGCCTGCCATTTTATCACCCACTTTTAACTTACGTTTTTTGGCGATGTAAACTTTGGCTAACTGAACTATACCCGACGGAAGTTCGTCACCTACGCTTATAGCAAATTTTTTGCGTTTGTAGGATCCTAATTCTTCGTTTAACTTGATGTTATAATTGTGTAAAAGCAATTTTATTTGCTCATTTTTATCTTTATCGGTTGTCCATTTAGAAGGGTTGATGTGATCAAAATTTAACTCCATCAACATCTTTTGAGTAAACTTAACCCCTTTGGCAATCAATAACTCTTTGTAGCTATTGTATACCCCTTGAGATGTTTTACCATTTACTAATGTGAACATTTTCTCTACTAAAAGCTCTTTTAACTTAGCTGTTACTATTTCAAACTTAGCATCTAATCTTTCTAACTCAATTTTCTCTTCACTACGAGTTAGCTTTTTAGCTCTTGAAAATAGCTTGGTGTCAATAACAACCCCATTTAATGAAGGTGAAGCTTTTAAGGATGCATCTTTCACATCTCCTGCTTTATCTCCAAAAATTGCTCTTAGTAATTTTTCTTCTGGCGATGGATCTGATTCACCCTTTGGTGTAATCTTACCAATTAAAATATCGCCTTCTTTTACTTCGGCACCAATGCGAATTACTCCGTTTTCATCTAAATCTTTGGTTGCTTCTTCGCTAACATTCGGAATATCAGAAGTTAATTCTTCTTCGCCTCGTTTGGTATCTCTAACTTCTAATTCATATTCTTCAATATGCAAAGAAGTAAAAATATCATCTCGAACAACGCGTTCAGAAATAACAATCGCATCCTCAAAGTTATATCCTTGCCAAGGCATGAATGCAACTTTTAGATTTCTACCTAAAGCTAATTCTCCGTTTTGCGTAGCATAACCTTCACACAATACTTGACCTCTGGTAACTTTATCGCCAGTGCGAACTATTGGTTTTAAGTTGATACACGTATTCTGATTTGTTTTCTTGAATTTAATTAAGCTGTAGCTTTTGGTATCGCCTTCAAAAGAAACTAAGCGATCGTCATCATTGCGTTCGTATCGGATAGTAATTTTTTCTGCATCTACATATTCTACCACTCCGTTTCCTTCTGCATTAATTAATGCTCTAGAATCTCGTGCTACTCTACCCTCTAAGCCGGTACCTACAATTGGTGCCTCCGGACGTAATAATGGTACAGCTTGTCGTTGCATGTTTGAACCCATCAAAGCACGGTTAGCATCATCATGTTCTAAGAATGGAATCATGGAAGCTGCAATAGAAGTGATTTGATTAGGAGCAATATCTATATAATCGATTAAAGTAGGCTCTACACTCGGAAAATCTCCCTCAAATCTACTTTTAACTCTAGGTGTACCAAATACTCCTTTGTCATTATATGATGCATTTGCCTGAGCAATTGTTTTTCCATCCTCATCTTCTGCAGATAGAAATACAACTGGTTCTTCTACAACTACTCTACCTTCTACTACTTTTTTATAAGGAGTTTCTATAAAACCCAAGTTGTTTATTTTTGCATGAACACAAAGCGAGGAGATTAATCCAATGTTCGGACCTTCAGGTGTTTCAATTGTACATAAGCGACCGTAGTGAGTATAATGTACGTCACGTACCTCAAAACCAGCACGCTCACGAGATAAACCACCTGGCCCTAAAGCTGATAAACGGCGCTTATGTGTGATCTCTGCTAATGGATTGGTTTGATCCATGAACTGAGATAATTGGTTGGTACCGAAAAATGAATTAATTACGGAAGAAAGAGTACGTGCATTAATCAAATCTGTTGGTGTGAACACTTCGTTATCCCGAATGTTCATCCGTTCGCGGATGGTACGTGCCATACGGGCTAAACCAACTCCAAATTGGGCGTATAATTGTTCACCAACGGTTCGTACACGACGATTACTTAAGTGATCAATATCATCTACCTCAGCTTTTGAGTTTATTAATTTTATCAAGTATTTAACAATAGCAATGATATCTTGCTTGGTTAAAACTTTTACTTCTTCTGGTGTATCTAATTTTAATTTACGATTGATTCTATATCTACCTACATCACCTAAATCATAGCGCTTATCCGAGAAGAATAAACGATCAATGATTCCACGTGCTGTTTCTTCATCAGGTGGTTCGGCATTACGTAATTGACGATAGATGTGCTCTACTGCCTCTTTTTCTGAGTTAGAAGTATCTTTTTGTAGGGTGTTGTAAATAATTGCATAATCTGCAGTACTTGCATCATCTTTAGTTAGGATGATGGTTTTTACATCAGCATCAATTATTAAGTCTATGTGTTCGTCTTCTAAAACGGTTTCTCGTTCTAAGATAATTTCATTTCTATTGATAGAAACTACTTCGCCGGTATCTTCATCTACAAAATCTTCTACCCATTTTCTTAAAACTCTTGCAGCCAATTTACGGCCAATCATTTTCTTTAAGCCAGATTTGCTTACTTTAACTTCGTCAGCTAAATCAAATAACTCAAGAATATCTTTATCTGAGTCGTAACCAATTGCACGAAGCAATGTAGTTACCGGAAATTTCTTTTTACGGTCGATGTAAGCATACATGACGTTGTTTACGTCGGTAGCAAACTCTATCCATGATCCTTTAAATGGAATAACACGTGCAGAGTATAGTTTTGTACCGTTTGTATGACGACTTACACCAAAAAACACACCTGGTGAGCGGTGTAATTGCGAAACAACCACACGTTCGGCTCCATTAATAACAAAAGTACCTTTTGGAGTCATGTACGGGATGGTTCCTAAATAAACATCTTGAACTATGGTTTCGAAATCCTCATGTTCTTCGTCGTTACAGGATAAGCGAAGTTTTGCCTTTAAAGGCACGCTATAAGTTAGTCCACGAGCTATACATTCTTGTATATCGTATCTTGGAGGATCTACGAAATAATCCAAAAACTCTAAAACAAAAATATTTCTTGAATCGGTTATTGGATAATTTTCTGCAAATACTTTATATAAACCTTCTTTATGTCGGTTATCAGGAGTGGTTTCAAGTTGAAAAAATTCTCTGAATGACTGTAATTGTACATCAAGAAAGTCTGGATAGTCTATCAATTGTTTGCTACGAGCAAAATTGACACGTTGAGTTGAATTAGTTGTAGTAGCCAAGGCTTTTTGTTTTTTTGGTATGTTAACTAATACGATTAATTGTTGTTTTACCGATTAGTGGTGCCCTAAAATAGGGTAATGATAAAAATAGGGATAGACCCTCCCATTTTTGGGAGAGTCTAATCCTATAGTAATGATACTGAGTTAAGATTACTTAATCTCAACTTTAGCACCAGCTTCTTCTAATTGTTTTTTAAGAGCTTCTGCTTCGTCTTTAGCAATGCCTTCTTTTAAAGGTTTAGGAGCTGAATCCACTAAGTCTTTTGCTTCTTTTAGACCAAGACCAGTTAAGTCTTTTACTAATTTAACAACTGCCAATTTCTGACCACCAGCTTCTGTTAAAACTACGTCGAACTTTGTTTTTTCTTCTACTACAGGAGCATCTGCTGCTGCTGCCGGACCAGCAACTGCTACAGCTGCTGCTGCAGGCTCGATGCCATATTCGTCCTTTAAAATTTGAGCAAGCTCATTTACTTCTTTTACTGTTAAGTTAACTAACTGCTCAGCAAATGATTTTAAATCTGCCATTTTATGTGTTTGATTAAAAGTTAAATACTTTGTTTAATATTAGAACGATTTAGGTTGTTCTATTCACCTTTTTCTGATAAAGTTTTCACTATACCGGCAAGTTTACCGCCACTAGATTTAAGGGCAGAAATCACATTTTTAGCTGGTGATTGTAATAAGCCAATAATATCGCCGACAAGTTCTTCTTTAGTTTTTAATGTGGTTAGCATATCTAGCTGACCATCTCCTACGAATATTGCTGTATCAACAGATGCGCCTTTCAGGACAGGTTTATCATTACCTTTGCGCAACTCCTTAATTAGTTTTGCCGGAGCATTACCAATGGTTGCAAACATGATTGCTGATGTACCCTTTAATGTATCAAATAGGCCTGAATAATCAACCCCTGTAGCTTCTAATGCCTTACGAATAAGAGTATTTTTTGCTACTTGGAATTTGATGCCTTTTTCGAAACATTTCCTGCGGATTACGTTGATTTGTGCTACTGTTAGACTAGATGTATCGGTTATATAAAATGTATTATATAACTTCATATTGTCTTTCAGACCAGCAACAATCGCGTGTTTTTCTTCTTTTTTCATAATCAGATACCCGCAATAGATTTAGATTCAATTGGAATACCGGCACTCATGGTGCTCGATAAGTGAATACTTTTAAAGTAAGTACCTTTAGCAGAAGAAGGTTTTAAACGAGAAATAGTTTGCAATAATTCTAATGCATTCTCATAAATCTTCTCTGAATCAAAGGATACTTTACCTATTGAAGCATGCACAATTCCGGTTTTATCTACTTTAAAGTCAATTTTTCCGGCTTTTACATCGGAAACTGCTTTGCCAACTTCGGTAGTTACTGTTCCTGATTTTGGATTTGGCATTAAATTACGAGGACCTAAAACACGACCCAATTTACCTACCTTAGCCATACAGCTAGGAGTGGTAATGATGATGTCGATATCTGTCCAACCGCCTTCAATTTTTTGGATGAATTCATCCAATCCAACAAAATCAGCCCCTGCATCTTTAGCTTCTTGCTCCTTATCGGGAGTACAAAGAACTAATACACGTACCGTTTTACCGGTACCATGTGGTAATACAGCTATACCTCTAACCATTTGATTTGCTTTACGTGGGTCAACCCCTAATCGTATGTCTAAATCAACGGAACCGTCGAATTTAGTAAAGGAAATTTCTTTTACTAAGCTTGCAGCTTCTTGTAATGAATAAGCTTTGCCTGACTCTAACTTAGATTGTACCTTCTTTTGGTTTTTTGTTAATCGTGCCACGTTCTATACAATTTAATTTAGTTGTTAGTCCAGGGTGCATCACCATTAACGGTGATTCCCATACTGCGTGCTGTGCCGGCAACCATTCTCATTGCCGATTCTACTGTAAATGCGTTTAAATCCGTCATTTTATCTTCTGCAATTGTTTTTACCTGATCCCAAGTAACACTTGCTACTTTTTTACGATTAGGTTCTGCAGATCCACTTTTTAAATTAGTTGCTTCTTTTAACTGAATTGCAACTGGTGGAGTTTTAATGATAAAATCGAATGACTTATCGGCATATACGTTAATTACAACCGGAAGTACTTTGCCTGGCTTATCTTGGGTACGAGCATTAAATTGCTTGCAAAACTCCATGATATTTACTCCTTTAGCACCCAATGCCGGACCTACCGGTGGGGAAGGATTGGCAGCACCTCCTTTTATTTGTAATTTAATTAGTGCACTTACTTGTTTAGCCATTTGTTTAATTTTTATTTTTCTTGTGGAAGCATTTATTGTGGAAGCAATTGTAACACTTCAATATATATTGATGACAGCTAAGCTTTTTTATGCTCGTTCAACTTGCATATAGTTGAGTTCGAGTGGTGTAATCCGTCCAAAGATTTTCACCATTACTTTTAATTTTTTTGTTTCTTCATTTACTTCTTCAATTGTACCATTAAATCCGTTGAATGGACCATCCATTACTTTTACTGGCTCTCCTACGTAGTAATTAACATTCATTGCTTCGCCTTGATCTGCTAATTCATCAACTTTACCTAGTATGCGATTCACCTCTGACGGACGCAATGGGATTGGTTTTCCTCTATTATCTCCTAAAAATCCTATTACACTATTTACATTTTTAATGATGTGTTCTAATTCACCATCAATTTGAGCTTCTATTAAAACATACCCAGGAAAATAGTTGCGTTCTTTGGCAATCTTCTTTCCATCCCTAATCTGAAATATTTTTTCCATCGGGATTAACACTTGAGGTACTAGGTGTTGAATACCCAACCGGTTTATTTCTGATTCGATGTATTGCTTTACTTTTTTCTCTTTACCACTAATAGCCCTTACAACGTACCAATTTAATTGCTCACTCATCCTTCTTAATTATTGGAATAAATTATAGAATGCTTTTAATATATTACCAAAAAACTCGTCCATAAGCATAATTACGATTGAAAATATAATAGTAGCAATTACTACAATTATTCCGCTTTCCTGAAGCTCGCTCCATGTTGGCCAAGATACTTTGTTAAGTAATTCATTACGAGATTCTCTGATATATCCTATAATCTTATTCATATACTTTTACTTTTTATGCACGGGTGGAGAGATTCGAACTCCCATCAACGGTTTTGGAGACCGCTATTCTACCCTTGAACTACACCCGTATATTAGTACAAAACAGAAGCACCCCAATTAAGGGATACTTCTGTAGTTTTCTAATATTGGTTAACTATTTTAAAACTTCAGTTACCTGACCTGCACCTACGGTACGGCCACCTTCGCGAATTGCGAAACGCAAACCTTTATCCATAGCTACCGGGTTGATTAACTTAACTGTAATGGTAACGTTATCACCAGGCATAACCATTTCTACACCTTCTGCTAATGAAATTTCGCCAGTTACATCCGTAGTACGGAAATAAAATTGTGGGCGATATTTATTAAAGAATGGAGTATGACGGCCACCTTCTTCTTTTTTCAGAATATATACTTCTGCTTTGAACTCTAAGTGAGGAGTTACAGAACCTGGTTTACAGATAACCATGCCACGACGGATATCAGCTTTCTCTATACCACGTAATAATAAACCTACGTTGTCTCCAGCTTCACCGTAATCTAAAATTTTACGGAACATCTCTACACCAGTAACGGTAGAAGTTAATTTCTCAGAACCCATTCCGATAATTTCTACCGGATCTCCAGAGTTGATTACACCACGCTCAATACGTCCGGTTGCTACTGTACCACGACCTGTGATCGAGAATACGTCTTCCACTGGCATTAAGAAAGGTAATTCAGTTAAACGCGGAGGAATAGGGATGAACTCATCTACTGCAGTCATTAACTCATCAATAGATTTAACCCATTTATCATCTCCATTTAATCCGCCTAAAGCAGAACCTTGGATGATTGGAGTATTATCTCCATCAAAATCGTAGAAAGATAATAATTCACGAATTTCCATTTCTACTAATTCTAGTAATTCAGGATCGTCAACCATATCCACTTTGTTCATGAATACAACAATACGAGGAACACCTACCTGACGAGCCAAAAGAATGTGCTCACGAGTTTGTGGCATTGGACCATCTGTAGCGGCAACCACAAGGATTGCTCCGTCCATCTGTGCAGCACCTGTGATCATGTTTTTCACATAATCCGCGTGACCTGGACAGTCAACGTGTGCATAGTGGCGGTTTGTTGTTTGATATTCAACGTGCGATGTATTAATTGTAATACCGCGCTCTTTTTCTTCAGGTGCATTATCAATTGAAGAGAAATCACGAACTTCTGCAAAACCGTGTTTAGATAATACAGTAGTGATTGCAGCAGTCAAAGTAGTTTTACCGTGGTCAACGTGACCAATTGTACCAATGTTTACGTGTGGTTTGGAACGGTCAAATTTTTCTTTTGCCATGTTGTTGTTTGATTATTGATGATTATGTTTTATTTATTTTTTAATCTTAATTTATTCTTTATTTTGATGATTTTTTACTTCATCTTTTCCAACTTATTTTGGAGCCGTTGAGCAGGATTGAACTGCCGACCTCTTCCTTACCAAGGAAGTGCTCTACCGCTGAGCTACAACGGCTTACTTTTGTTGTAAGCAAAGAGGCTACTATCTACTTAAAACGAAAGAGCGGGAGACGAGGCTCGAACCCGCGACCTACAGCTTGGAAGGCTGTCGCTCTACCAACTGAGCTACTCCCGCATTTACCAGTAATTTGTATTAGTTTACTATTAGACTAATTAGTTGTGGGGAGAGCAGGATTCGAACCTGCGAAGTCGAAGACGACAGATTTACAGTCTGTTCCATTTGACCGCTCTGGAATCTCCCCTAACTATTATTTCTAATTAGAAGTACTAATTTTACTGAGCCTCCTGTCGGGATCGAACCAACGACCTACTGATTACAAGTCAGTTGCTCTACCAGCTGAGCTAAGGAGGCGCAAATCAAAGAACTGCATTTGATAGGGCATACTCATTTAACCCTTTTTCAAATGGACTGCAAATGTACGAATTTATAATCCTGAACAAAATTTATTTGGATTTTTTTATGGAATAAAAAAGGGCGCTAATCATTAGCACCCTAATACTATGTTATTGGCTGTATTTTAGTCTGATAACTCATCTAGTTCTGCAGGCATTTTGGCTTTCGCATTATGAGTGCGAAGCTTCTCCTTAAATCGTTTTAGTTGCTTTTGTAAAGATTCAATCGATATGTCAGTTGCCTCTTCAAAAGTTTGACGTTGTTCTTTCACAAATATGGCAGTACCGGGTAGATTTAATTTTATTTCGACAATCTTATTGGCTGTATCTTCTGCTTTATCTAATTTAAGAAACACACTTCCATCAATAATATGGTCGTAGAACAAATCCAACTTATCGAGTTTTCGTTGGATAAAATCAATCAGCTTTTTATCTGCTGTAAAATGAATCGATTGAATGGTAATTTTCATTTTTCCTCCTTTGTTTTAAGCTTTTGGATGTGCTTGTTTATAAATTTGTTTTAATCGCTCTACAGAATTGTGTGTGTATACTTGAGTTGCAGCTAAATTGGAATGACCTAATAGCTCTTTAATAGCGTTTAAATCTGCACCATTGTTTAGTAACTGGGTTGCAAAAGTATGACGCAAAACATGTGGACTTTTTTTATCCATTGTAGAAACAATTGAAAGGTATTTACTTACTCTGTCATTTACAAATTTTGGGGAAAGTTTTTCTCCGTTTTTTTTCACAAAAAAACAACCTGTGTTATTGCTAATTTTTTCTTTGTCTCTTATATGAATGTAATTTTTTAATCTATCAGCAAAGCATGGCAAAAATGGAATTATTCTTTCTTTATTTCTCTTGCCAAGCACTTTTAATTGATGATTTACTAAATCTATTTCAGCTACTTTCAGTTCAATTAACTCTGCTCTTCGTATACCGGTTACATAAAATGTTTCTATCATCAACTTATCTCTAACCCCATCAAAATCATCTGCAAATGGAATTTCATCTAATAAAAAATTCATTTGCTTTTCATCCAAAACCACAGGTAAACGTTTCTCTGTTTTGGGTAATTTGATTTTGCTTAATGGATCAACGCCAGAGGTATAAGACTCTCTACGTAAAAACTTAAAGTAAGTGCGTAGTGCAGAAATTTTTCGATGAATAGATCGCGGTCGTATACCATCGTCTAATAAAGCAACTATCCACGATCGGACAATGGCATGATTGATTTCGGATGGGGATTGTATTTCGTAAGCAGTACAAAAGGCTAAAAACTGCTCTAAATCATTGCGATAGGAAAGAATGGTATTTACCGAGTAGCGTTTTTCATGGGTTAAATAGCGGAAAAAGTTCTCTATGTACATCAAAAAAAATAGTCGTATATCCGGTTTGAATATACGACTATAATACTATAAAACGGAAGAAACTATTCAGTTTCTTGATTTAGACCTTGACGGTAAATTGCTTTCTTAATAACGTTTCTGCGACGAACAGATGGTTTTTCGAATGCCTGACGGCTACGCAACTCGCGCATAACACCTGTTTTCTCAAACTTCTTTTTGAAACGTTTTAAAGCCTTATCAATTGGCTCGTTATCTTTTATATTTATAACTATCATACTTTTTACTTAGGGCTGCAAATATAAGTGTTTGATTATATATTATCCAAGCAAAAATTAAAAAAACTTAGTCTTTTAAAATTTCGCGAGAAATTACCAATTTCTGTATTTCGGAAGTTCCTTCTCCAATGGTACATAATTTAGAATC
>JBGTLU010000020.1:0-20047 GCA_041743935.1 Sphingobacteriaceae bacterium | reverse complement strand
GCACGAGCTTCTTGCGCTTTGGCACGCATTTCCTGCTCATTGGCAACCGCCATGGCTCTGCGTTCCTCGGCACGTGCATTAGCTACTTTTAAGTCGGCTTCTGCTTGGTCGGTTTGTAATTTTGCCCCAATGTTTTCGCCTATGTCGATATCAGCAATGTCAATAGATAAGATTTCGAAAGCAGTTCCGGAATCTAATCCTTTACCTAATACTACTTTAGATATTTTATCCGGATTTTCTAATACTTCTTTGTGGTTGAAAGCAGAACCAATAGTGGTTACAATACCTTCACCAACACGAGCTAAAATGGTTTCTTCGCCGGCACCACCCACCAATTGATTAATGTTGGCACGAACGGTTACCCTAGCTTTGGCAATTAACTGAATACCATCTTTGGCAACAGCTGCCACCGGTGGGGTATTAATTACTCGTGGATTTACCGATAACTGAACAGCATCAAATACATCACGTCCGGCTAAGTCAATTGCAGTAGCTAGTTTAAAACTCAATGGGATATTTGCTTTATCGGCAGAAATTAATGCTTTGATAACATTGTTTACATGACCACCAGCTAAATAGTGGGTTTCTATTTCGTTGGATGTAATACTTAAACCTGCTTTTGAGGAGGTGATAAGTGCATTAACTACCAAAGATGGTGGAACTTTACGTAATCGCATTAGCACTAAATTGATTAATCCAATTCTAACCCCTGATAATTGGGCAGTAAACCACAGATTAATCGGGAATATGTAAAGAAAAATGAAAACGGCAATGATACTGCCGACGATAATAAATATTAGACTGTAATCTTCCATTGATTTGGTTATTTAATTAGGTTGTTTATTGCTTCGAAATTAGGCAAATCTCCGGCAGATTCCAAAACTTCTGCATATTCAATAACTCCTTGTTCATCTATTACAAATGCGGCACGCTTAGAAACTCCTCTTAGGTTGAAAACAAATTCTTCGTATAATGCTCCATAACGCTTAGAAACTTCCTTATTAAAATCGGAAAGTACTGGGAAAGGATAATTGTTCTCTGCTTTAAATTTTGCTAAAGTAAAAGGAGAATCTACCGAAATAGCTAATACTTGTGCATTTGCACCTTCATAGAAACCAAAATTGTCTCGTAATGTACACAGCTGTGTTGTACATACTCCGGTAAATGCCATAGGGAAAAAATGTATTACTACTTTTTGTCCGGCGAAATCGGTCAATGAAACTTCTTTTAATTCGGAATTGAATAAGGTAAATTCCGGTGCTTGTTGTCCTGTTTGTACCATAATATTTTTTGTTTGTGGGTATAATGTTTTTATTCAACTAATTGTTTTTGCAAAATGGCTAATCCTTCTTCAAAAGAATGGGGCTTATAATCCAACTCATTCATCGCCCTGTTTAGTATAAAACCGGTTCGTGCAGGCCTTTTTGCCGTTTGATTTAAGCTGGAAGAAGAAATGGGCTGGATTAACTGTTTATTTAATCCAAAAAAATCTGCAACTCTACTTACTAATTCTATCATACTCATGTAATCTTTTCCCGAAACATGAAATACACCTTGGGCATTTTTCATTGCTGCCGAAATACACGCATCGGCTAGGTCTTCAGCCAATGTTGGGCATCGAAACTGATCGTCCACCACTCGAATGGTTTCTTTTTTCTCTAAGGCAGATTTAGCCCAAAGTACAATGTTGGTTCGGCTCATATCTTTTACTATGCCATACACAATGATGGTTCGGATGATTGCCCAGGATTTACAATTCTGTTTTAACAATTCTTCACTGCGCAATTTAGATTGACCATAATAACTCAACGGATTTGGTGCATCCTCCTCCGAATAAGGACCAGTTTCTCCATCAAAAATAAAATCGGTAGAAAGATGAATTAACTGCGCTTCATATTTGTTGCAGGACTCAACCAAAAAATGAACCGCCTCTACGTTTAATGTATCGCAATTTACTTTGTCTATTTCGCAAGCATCTACATTAGTCATGGCTGCGGTATTTATCACTGCATTTGGCCTATACTGACGGAATACATCTGCAATTTCAGTAGAGGAAGTAATATCCAAAGACACATATTCATACCCTGTGTTTTCAGGATAACGATTTTCTCCTTTAGAACAGGCAATCAATCTTATATCCGACCTGTTTCTTAGTTTATCTATTAATTTCTGGCCAAGAAGACCGTTACTACCTGTTACTAAAATGGTTTTCATTGCCCAAAAGTAGGCAAAAATCTAATTTCAAAAATGGGAAAGTTGCCCAAATAATGTTTAAATTTTAGGTTGTATTTTGTGATAATTAGTATAACTTTGCGGCACTTTTAAAAAGTAATTTTAAAGCAAAAAAAAGCGAAAGATTATATGCCAAACGTTGGAAAAATAGCACAAATTATCGGCCCGGTTGTCGACGTTAGTTTCTCTGCAGAAAATGCCAAACTTCCTAAAATTCTGGATGCCTTAACCTTAACCAAAGAAAATGGTCAGGAAATCGTACTTGAGTGTCAACAACACTTAGGTGAAGACCGTGTACGTACCATTGCGATGGACTCAACAGATGGTTTAGTTCGTGGAATGGATGTGATTGATTCCGGTGAACCAATTAAAATGCCAATAGGAGACCAAATTAAAGGCAGATTATTCAATGTTGTTGGCGAAGCAATCGATGGTATACAAAAAGTATCTAACGATAATGGCTATGTAATCCACCGTAAACCACCACGTTTTGAAGATTTAAATACCGAAAACGAAATTCTATTTACCGGTATTAAAGTTATCGACCTTTTAGAGCCTTATGCAAAAGGTGGTAAAATTGGTTTGTTTGGTGGTGCTGGTGTAGGTAAAACCGTATTGATTATGGAGTTGGTAAATAACATTGCCAAAGCGTATTCAGGATTATCGGTTTTTGCTGGTGTGGGAGAAAGAACCCGTGAAGGAAACGATTTATTAAGAGAATTTATAGAATCGGGCGTTATTAACTATGGAGATGAGTTTAAACATTCCATGGAAGAAGGCGGCTGGGATTTAAATAAAGTAGATTTAGAAAAATTAAAAGAATCAAAAGCAACTTTGGTTTTCGGACAAATGAATGAGCCTCCAGGTGCACGCGCACGTGTTGCTTTATCTGGTTTAACTGTTGCTGAGTATTTCCGCGATGGGGATGAAGAAAGCGGTGGACGTGATATTTTATTCTTTATTGATAACATTTTCCGTTTTACCCAAGCAGGTTCAGAAGTATCGGCATTATTAGGTCGTATGCCTTCTGCTGTAGGTTACCAACCTACTCTTGCTACCGAAATGGGTTTGATGCAAGAGCGTATTACTTCTACCAAACGTGGTTCTATCACTTCGGTACAAGCGGTTTACGTACCTGCCGATGACTTAACTGACCCTGCTCCGGCTACAACCTTTGCTCACTTAGATGCAACCACGGTACTATCTCGTAAAATTGCTGAGTTAGGTATTTATCCTGCGGTAGATCCATTGGATTCTACCTCCAGAATTTTATCGGAAGATATTGTTGGCGAAGAGCATTACCGCACGGCACAACGCGTGAAAGAAATTCTACAACGCTACAAAGAGTTACAAGATATTATTGCCATTTTGGGTATGGATGAATTATCTGAAGAAGATAAATTAACCGTATCTCGCGCTCGTAGAGTACAACGTTTCTTATCTCAACCTTTCCATGTTGCCGAGCAATTTACAGGCTTAAAAGGAGTTTTGGTAGATATTAAAGACACCATCAAAGGATTTAACATGATCATGGATGGCGAAGTAGATGAGTATCCAGAAGCAGCTTTCAACTTAGTTGGAACCATTGAAGATGCCATTGAAAAAGGAAAGAAAATTTTAGCAGAAGCGAAATAAATAGATAAGAGACATTAGATATGAGTATTGAGTAGAGTTCCATTACTCCATACTCATATCTCACTACTCAATACTAAAAAAATGCAATTAGACATATTAACCCCAGATAAAAAAGTATTTTCCGGCGAAGTAACTTCGGTTACTGTTCCGGGTACTGCCGGTTCTTTTACCGTATTAAACAACCACGCACCTATTATTTCAACTCTTGAAAACGGTAATGTGAAAGTAAAAAGCCAAAGCGGAGTAGAAAATTTTACCATCCGTGGTGGGGTAATTGAAGTGCTAAAAAACAAGGTGGTTATTTTGGCTGAAAGTATAGAGTAACGTAATTTATTTTTAAGAAAAGCCCCGGCGTTAAACGTCGGGGCTTTTCTTTTAATTTTAAAGTATAAAACTTGGGAGTGTAAAATTAATTTATGGTTAAATGTTCCTATTATAAAAATATTTCTCTTACCTTGTTTTATAAATCTAAAAATTGTGAAACTCTCCTTACCCCCCCGCAGAAACCTATTAACTGTTGTAGTTATGGTCATACTCTTTCTGAGTGTTAATGCCTGCCGCAAAACAGAGTTTACCAACCCTGAGCAGGAGCTTATACAACAAGCCAAAGCTAATTTTGAATCTAACCTAACCTTTGACGACCCCAAACAAATTGGAGTTGTATCCTCCAATAAAAAAAGTAAAAAAGAAGCAAAGTGGGATAAAGCCTACACCAAGCAATTTGCCAAACAAAAGGTGGTTATAGTCCCCGTACTACACGACATGTCCATTAGTTTATCTACGAATGGAGCTTCTCATAAGTTATTCTACGAATCATACTTATATTCTTATCAGAACATACAAGGAGATTGGAATCACGAGTTAATCTATAAAATACCCAATGCAGAATACTTGTTGAATAAAAACCCTAATAAACGCTTTAGTGGACGGATACTCATTGAGGATTGGGAGGGTAATTTTGTAAAGGGATATCGAATAACAACTAGTAATAAAATCCTAGCTATTGAAATAGCTGAAAAGCAATACAGTAAGCAAAACATTCAAAGTGGATATCAATGTGATATTAAGAACTATGAGTTTTGTTACTGGATTTCTACAGATGGAAACAGGGGAGTTTTAAAATGTGATTATTGGTCTGTTTATGAATGTAATGAGAACAATGAAGCCCCTGATGCCACTTTAGCCCCAGATGATTATGGACAGGGCAGTGGCGGTGGTGGTGGTGGCACCTCTGGTTCGGATGGATTAGAATTATTCAACCCTGGAGCCACAGTTGGTGATAAACCAATTGCTGAATATGACGATAAATGCCAAGGAATAAATGATGCATGGGATAATTTTCCTGAAAATGAAGTTGCGGGTTATATAACCAAAGATGGTAAATTAATAATTACTGAAATACTTGGATATGATGGCGGTGAAAGAGCGAGTCCTTATTTATTTCAGGGTACTTTCTATCACCCATATCCATCGGTTCAGGGATTACCTAATAATGTTAATTATATAACTTCACCTGCCCTTGGTGGTACAGTGTTAATCGAAGTTGTTGCCAGTTTTCATACGCATACACCCTGTAGGAATGATGGTACAAATGGTGTATCCCATCCAGTAGGACCTAGAGATAAAATTTCAGCTGGTAAGGCAATTGGGTTATTGGCTGTGGTGCAATTGCTGAATTCAATCACGAGTCCACTAATTTTTTCAATGTGCAAACAGGTAATTTAAATGATTTGTGTGAAAATGTTAAATAATATGTTATGAAAAAAAAGACCCTAAAGCATCTAATTATAACTATAGTTTTGACTTTTGTTTCCTTTAATACAAATGCATTATCTAATAAATGTTGCATTGAAATTACTGCTGATAATATCGTGAATGATAAACTTATTCAAATTTTAACAAATTATATAGACTCTGTTAGCGTATCAGATTCATTATTTGGTGCTAATAAAGGCTACGTAACTCTCCATTACATAGAGAGAGCTAAGAGCATTCATAATGGCAAACTTATTTCTGAAGAAATTAGATTAAACCATGATTATTCGTCGTTTGACAATGTTAAAAATGAGAGTCACATATACCCATCATATTATTTATTTCATAAGAATAGAATAATATTAATTTATGAAACCTATACGAGTAAAAGAATTCTAATTGAAAATAAAGAAAAGAAAATTAAAAATTTCAAACGGAAATTAGAGCCTTTTTTACCTCCTGTTGCTACAAAAAAATTTAGAATACCGGATGAAGATGGTAAATTAAGAGGGAAAGGAGCTATTTATAGACCAGGCGAGCGGTCTAGAGTTGACGGAAGTTTAACTATTTACTTTTTCGATGATAAGAATTTATTACCTGTTATATTTCGTAGCGGATATAACTGAAATATTTTACTATCAGCCATGGTTCGTGTCAGCACAAACCATGGCTGATAGCTTTTTTTATTACATATTAAAATAATTCTAATTATAAAATCTTAAAATCCACCAACCCCAAAACCAATGGAGAAAGTACTTAAGTCGGGACCTTGGTTTTCGGCAAAGACAGATTTTGGATGATATCTGGCATAAAGAATGGTGCTTTTAAAACCAATTCTACCCACAAAAGAAACTCGGTAAGGATTCAGATTAAAATCGTTTCTAACTTTTACTTTTCCTCTATCATCGCTCACTTGTTTGGTTTTTCCATCCAATAAGAAGTTGAATTCGGCTCCGGCTTCCAGTTTAAAATTGGTATTTCCCACTACCGATTGCAGCGTTAGCGGAAAAATAATGTAACGTGCCAATAATTTGTTCTTTTTAAAATCAATGGGTTCTTGAACTACTGTTACACTTGGTTGATTAGGCTGTAGGGTAATGTTTCTTCTGAACCGGTAATTGTTCCAGTCTAATTCGGCTCCAGTTTTTAGCATCAATGCTTCTCCAGCAAGTTGTATGTGGGCGTTTAGGACTCTCAATCTGAGATTAGATGATTTCTCGAAAATTAAGGTAAAATCATCGTTTGCAGGTGATAAAGAGAATTTTCCGTTATCCATAAACGTTACAAACCCTTTGTCGAATCCACTCAGATATTTAACTTTTACATCCAATTTACTTCTGGGGAAATCATATTGTTCATCGTCATACCAAGTACTTGTAGTATCGGTTTGGGTAAATGCTTTAAAACTAAAAATTACGATAAGGGATAGGGCTAAAATGTATTTTTTCATGCTAGTCAATTAATTGTGTGCGTTTAAATTTCTTCAACATAAAACCTTGTTTATAAACCAAATACAAACTGTTAGAAAATTCAAATTTAGGCTTATTTAAGTCGATATAAGGCTCTAAACGTGTTCCAAAATATAGGTTATCTGATAATTTATGTTCATTATGCAATCTAAGTATCAAAAATTCGCGGTTTGCTTCGGTAAAACCTACATTATTTATTTGTGAGGAAACCGAACTATATAAGGGCGAACCGAAAGTACCAATATACTTATTTCCATTAAAATACGTAAGGGAGATATTGCTTGGTTTAGTTTCTACTCCAACATCCGCCATAAAACCGTTACCGCTTTCAAAAGGTAAAAGGTTAGTAAAAGAGAAATCTCTATACCCTAAATAATAGGCCTGTGCCGAAAATGCTTTGAAAAATCCATCGGTTTTAACATCTAACTTAAGCCCAAGTGCAATGTTGGTATAAGTTTGCAAAGGATCGGGGATAGTGTCTATTTGTCCGCCTGCATGATAAGCTAAAAACTGCACCGGCAGATTTAGCTTAATTTTCTCGTCGTTAATTAAGGCAAATCTTGTACTTATACCCCCCACTACTTCTTCTTGTTTATCCGATGGTTTATAAATCATTGTCAGCCAATTTATCCAAGCATCAAAGAAAAAACCTGGTTTATCTATTTTAATTTGAGTGCCCAATTCAATCGGTTCGGTGATTAATCGTTCATAATCATACAAAGCTTCGAGGTATTCGTGTTGAGTATTCCCTTCTATCGAACCAAAAATCAAACTGGTAAATTCTTTATTATATTTTATGCTGAAGATAGGTTTAATCTCACGGAAGCCTCGGTTCCCAAAATCCTGACGAAAAAATGCTCCGGCAGAAAAAGCCACATGCTCACCAGATTGAAATACCAGCTGCGGAATAAATTGGGTACCAAAAAGGGTATAACCATCGGCTATTTTGTTGAAATACTCGTAGTTTCTGGTGTAGCTAAAACTATGTACTTTGAAATACAAGGCATTTTCTGTTTCTGCTTTTATGTTTATTGGGTTTGCATAAATGCGATGACTGAGCTGTGCATTTGTGCTGGCGAAATGAAATAATAATCCAAAAATTAAAAGATACCGCATCTATTAATAGTTAATTGTAAACTTATTTACGCATTCGTGCTGTTTTATAAAGTCGTACTGCTAGCATAATGATTATGCTAAAAAGCACTAAACCAAGTAAACCCCAAATCCAACTTATTGAATTTTTTAAAACTACTAGAAAAACAATGGCAACAAGCAGAATGGTAGCCAATTCATTCCAAATTCTTAATCGCATGGATGTCCAACTGAGTTTTTCTTCTCGTAATCTTTTCATCATGTATTGGCAAGCGAGGTGGTAAACAATTAGTACCACTACAAACCCAAGTTTTAAATGCATCCATGGCTGATACAACCAGCCGGGGGTTAGTACCACCATATAAATTCCGGTGGCAAGGGTTACTATCATGGCCGGGGTAGTGATGATATTCATCAACTTACGCTCCATTATCATAAATTGCTCGTGTAAAATCCGATATTCGGGTTCGGTTTTTTCTTTGGCTTCGGTGTGGTAGATGAATAATCTCACGATATAAAATAATCCGGCAAACCAGCTTACTACGCCAATGATATGCAAGGATTTTATATACAGATATTCCATTACTACCGGTTGTATTTGTATTCTTTTATGGTTTCTACTGCAAATTTTACGTTATCAAACGGAATATCTGGCATAATTCCGTGCCCTAAATTAAAAATATAACCGGGGCTATCTTTCATCGAATCAAATAAGCGATAAATTCTTTCTTTAATCACTTTTTTATCGGCATATAAAATATGTGGATCTAAATTTCCTTGAACAGCAATTCCTTTTGGTAAGGATTTTTTAAGAGTAGGTAAATCTGCATTCCAATCTACCGAAATTACATCGGGTTTTGCTTCTGCCATCAACGGCGCAAATACAGAGCTGCCTTTGCAAAACGAAATGATGGGTATGTTTTTTCTATTTAGATTAGAAATAATTTCTGCATTGTATTGGTGCGAAAACTCTTTGTAATCGTCCCAACAAAGAGCCAGAGCCCAACTATCAAATAATTGTAGGGCATTTACTCCGGCATCTATTTGCATGTTTAAATAGTGCGTGGTTACGGTAGTAATTTTACGTAACAGAGCGTGTGCAACTTCTGGATGATTGTGAATGAAAAGCTTAGTAAGTTTAAAATCTCTGGAGGATTTTCCTTCGATTAAATAACTCATAACGGTAAAGGGGGCACCTGCAAATCCGATTAACGGTATGCGATTATCTAATCGCTGTTGTACAACTTTTATCATATCACGTACGTAACCTAAACTTTCGTTTACATCCGGAATTATCAGTTTATCTACATCTTGTTGGTTACGAACTGGATTGGCAAATTGTGGGCCTACTCCTGCGGTAAAAGATAATTCGCCGCCCATCGATTCGGCGGTTACCAAAATATCAGAAAACATGATGGCAGCATCTATGTCCAATAAATCAACCGGAAGCATGGTTACATCGGCAGCAATTTCGGGGGTTTTGCACATCTCCAAAAAGGAATATTTTTCTTTGATGGCCCAGTATTCTTTCATAAATCGCCCTGCTTGTCGCATCATCCAAACCGGTGGGCGTTCGGTTGCTTTCGAAAAAGCTGCATCTACTAATAGGTTATTTTTCATTTTTTTATATCATCTATATAATAATGTAATCCCTTCGGGATTCTATAGGCTCTCTATTTTTATTGCTATAATAATATCATCTCTATAATAATATCATCCTTCGGGATTCTATTGGCTCTCTATTTTTCTTGCTATAATAATGTCATCTCTATAATAATATCATCTCTTCGGGATTTTATTGGCTCTCTATTTTTATTGCTATAATAATGTCATCTCTATAATAATATCATCCCTTCGGGATTCTATCGGCTCTCTATTTTTATTCCTATAATAATGTCATTTCTATAATAATATCATCCCTTCGGGATTTTATCTCTATTTCTATTTTTCAAATTTGCTAATTATCCAATAAGCTAATCAGTAAACTTGTAACCTACCCCTCTTATCGAATGAAAATGCCTCGGGTTACGTGGGTCGTCTTCAAAATATTTTCGGTAAGAAAGTATAAAATTATCAATTGTTCTGGTGGATGGATATCGGTCGTAATTCCACACGGTTTCTAATATTTGTTCACGAGAAACTACTTGTCCTTTTCGCTCAATGAGCAATTTTAAAAGCATGGTTTCTTTTTTTGTTAGGGTGATTTTTGTGCCGTCTTTACTGCTTAGTTCAAAACTCCCAAAGTTTATTTCTTTTTCGCCAATTGTGTAGGTGTTTAAGGCTGATACCTCTGCTGATTTTAATCCTCTTTTAATTAAAATACCCACTCGTAAAATCAATTCCTCTAAATTGAAAGGTTTTACTAGGTAATCATCTGCTCCTTTTCGAAGCCCGTTTACCCTGTCTTCATTGGTATTTTTTGCGGTAAGAAATAAGATGGGCACTTCTGAGTTTTCTAACCGAATGGTTTCGCAAACCTGAAAACCATTCATTTCAGGAAGCATCACATCCAGCACAATTAAATTAAATCGTTCTTCTTTAAATGATTTTAAAGCTTTTTTACCATCGGTAACAGCAGTTACTTGGTATCCTTCAAGCTCTAAATTAAGTTTGATAGCCTCGAGCAAGTGCTCTTCATCTTCTACTAATAAAATTCGATTGATTTGCATTAGTTCTGATTAAAGGTTACCTCGAAAATACTTCCGGAAGGCTGATTATTACTAACTTTTATTTGTGCCGAATGATTGTCTAGTACCTGTTTTACGATGAATAAGCCTAAGCCTGTTCCTCTAGATTTTCTGGTATCCTCTGTTCCAACTCGATAGAACTTATCGAATATTTTAGTCTTTTCATTATCTGGAATTCCAGTTCCGAAGTCACTAACAGATAATATTACCCTCTCTTCTTCTTGTTTTAATACTACTTCTATAGGCACTAATTCTTTTGAATATTTTATTGCATTCTCTAATAAATTATTAACCACAGAATTAAGTGCAAATGCATCTCCTATTAGGTGTATATCTGGTTGAATATTGCTTTTAATCTGGCATTTATCTTGGCAGTTACGCAATACTCTATCTACACATTGTTGGGTAAGTTCCGAAAAATTTAGGGGTTCCTTAGGATAAGTGTATGAGTTGTTTTCGATTTTGGTGGCTATGAGCATGTTCTCTACCAAATCATCTAATCGTTCTATATCTAATAAAGAATTCTGTATAAATGTATCTCGCTTTTCTTTGTCTAAATCTCGTTTTTGGATGGTTTGCAGATATAATTTTATTGCAGCTAATGGCGATTTAAGTTCGTGCGTAACGGACAATAAGAAATTACGTTGTTGTTGATTAAGTGCAATTTCTTCTGAAATTGCTTTTTGTAATCGGTAGGCTCCAAAAATTAATAATCCCAAGAAAACCACGCCCTCTCCAATAATCATATGCCATTTTGCTGGATCTAATACAACCAATAAATATGCCCACCAGAAAAACTGCAATAAAATATAAGCAGCCAGTAGGTAAAATATGGTTTTAGCGCGCATGTTATTTCTTAAATGTAAAATCTAGCGATTCAAAAATAGCTCTTTTTGCTACTTCTAGATCCACTTTAGTATGAGCCGACGATATAAACCCTACTTCGTATCCGGAAGGACCAAAATATACGCCTCGGTTTAATAACTCGCGATGAAATTTGCGAAAATTTTCCATGCTCTCCGGATTTATATCTGCCGAAGATTGGATTTTAGGTTTATCTGTAAATGCAAACCAAAATATAGATCCAACATGAAACACCTTAAACTTGTAATTTCTGGCGGTTGCAAATCGTTGAATGGCTTCTACAAACTCTTCGGTTTTCTTGTTCAAGTTTTTATAAAAGCCCATACTCAGCAATTCGGTTAGTTGTGCGATGCCAGCTGCCATTGCCACCGGATTTCCGGAAAGTGTACCAGCTTGGTAAACCCCGCCATCTGGAGAAATGTTAGACATAATTTCGGCACTTGCTCCATAACATCCCACAGGCAAACCGCCTCCCACTATTTTGCCATATGTAACAATATCTGGTTGAATTTGGTAATAACCTGCAGCTCCTTCAAAACCTACTCTAAATCCAGAAATAACTTCATCAAAAATGAGTAAAACGCCATGTTCAGTACATAATTCTCTTAGTTTTTGTAGATATTCTTTATCCTGTAACAATAACCCATTATTTGCTGGAATGGGTTCAATAATTACGGCAGCTAATTTCTCTTTGTGTTTATCAAAAGCTAATTGCAAAGTATCCAGGTTATTTAAAGGGATAACTACCGTTTCTTTAGCAAAACTTTTAGGTATACCTGCCGATGTAGATTCGCCAAATGTTACCAAACCCGATCCTGCTTTTACCAATAAACTATCTAAATGACCGTGGTAACAACCTTCAAATTTCAGGATTTTATCTTTGCCAGTTATGCCTCTTGCCAAACGAATTGCCGACATAACAGCTTCGGTACCGGAACTTACAAACCTGATTTTTTCAACGTAACTATTATTCTTAATAATAAGTTCTGCTAACTGATTTTCTAATGCAGTTGGAGCACCAAACGAAGTCCCATTTTCAATGGTTTGAACAACTTTGCTTTTAATTTTTGGATGATTATGTCCTAAGATTAATGGGCCCCAAGAGCAACAAAAATCAATAAATTTATTTCCATCGGCATCCCAAAGAAAACAGCCATCACCTCGTTCAATAAAAATAGGTGTTCCACCTACCGATTTAAATGCTCGTACAGGTGAATTCACACCACCAGGAAAAAACTGCTTTGCTTTTTCGTATAATTCAGCTGATTTCTCTCTTGAAATGTCTTGTTTTCCTACAGTTGAAACCGGTATATCTTCTGTTTCTGTTCTTTTAAATAATCCTAACATGGTAATCTTAAACTTTTAATTATAACCACTTATTGGTTAAAATATCCCGAATATGATACGTAATGATGATACTTGCCCCCGCTCTAGCAAAGGCATACATATTTTCCATTACTACTTTTTGCTCATCTATCCAGCCACGTTGTGCTGCTGCTTTTATCATGGAATACTCCCCCGATACATTATAACATGCTACCGGTAAATTTGTTGATTTTTTTACTTCTGATATGATATCTAAATAAGCTAAAGCTGGTTTTATCATGAGAATATCTGCTCCTTCTTCTTCATCTAAAAATGCTTCGTGAAGGGCTTCGTTATTGTTTCTGCAATCCATTTGATATGCTTTTCTGTCTCCTTTGTTTGGAGCCGAATCTGCAGCTTCTCTAAATGGACCATAATAAGCAGAAGCAAACTTTACAGAGTAAGACATGATAGCTGTGTTTTCGTACCCATTATTATCCAAGGTTCTACGAATTTCGCCAATTCTACCATCCATCATATCGGAAGGAGCTACCATATCCGCACCAGCTTTAGCGTGGCTTAGCGCCATTTTAGCTAAAACTGCTACTGTTTCGTCGTTTTTTACGTAATCTTCCTGCAAAATACCACAATGCCCATGAGTAGTGTAAGCACAAGTACAAACATCTGTGATGATGTAAATATCTTCCTTAAATCTTTCTCTTAATGCTTTAACAGCTTTGACTACTATAGAATTAGCAGAATGGGCAGAACTTGCATCATCCGATTTTTGTTCTCCAACTCCAAAAAGTAAAATTTTATTTATTCCTAAGTCCAAGCCTTTGGCAACATCTTCCAATAACATATCTATTGAAAAATGATGAATACCTGGCATAGCATCAATAGATCGCACAACGTTTACACCATCTACTACAAAATATGGATAAACAAACATGTTTTTTGATAAACGTGTTTCAGCCACCATCTCGCGGATTATGGCATTTTTTCTCAAACGTCTTGGTCGAGAAATAAGATTATCTATTTTACGCGTTGTTTCCATTTTGTTTTCGATTTAAATTGGCAGGCTAAAAACAGCCTCCGTTAACCCAACCTCATCAGGTGATACAGGAATGATACAATTCTTAACTCCATGAGATTCTAACGCTCTGCTTGTACTTAATCCCATCCCAAGCACTTTTGCATCTGGTGCTAAAGTATTTTCTGTAAAAAATGATTCTACATTAGACGGACTAGTGAAAATGTATATGTCTGCAGCAGCTACTTGACTTGGATTAAAATCAGTTCGGTAAACAGATACCTCGTGTATGTGATTGGTAAATGCTAATTCTTTTTGTATGGATCTTAGCGAATCTTTAGCCCCAGGAAATAACACACTTTCATCGCCTAAAATGGTTCTAAATTCTTTGGCAGTCTGTAAGGTATCTACATGGTGGCCAACAAAATGTGGAATCTTTCCAAATTCTCGCAAAACAGACTCTGTACCTTTGCCAATAACAGCAAATTTTGTATTGGGTTGGATGATTGGCTCTTGTTCGAAGAAAAACCGAACGGAATTTCTACTGGAAAAAAATATCCAATCTGTTTGGGGAACAGAACTAAATCTTACTTTACTTATTTGTATTAATGATTTTGCGGATACGCTAAACTGATGTGCAGATAATGCACGATAGATAAAATCGGTTTCGGATAAATCTCTACTAATAAAAACAGATTTATTAGTTATTGCTTTTAGCGATGAAACCAATTCATGTGCTAATCCTTCGGTTGTTTTGCTCTCGCGATATATTCGTTTCGGAAAAGAATTCCAGCTATCTGCTCGTGCAGCCCAAACTTTAAATACATTATTTTCTTTGATGCAATAGGCCCCTAAAGGTAGCTGACACCCACCATCTAAAAGATTTAAAACCTTACGTTCTACAGCTATGGTTTCTTGAACATATTGGTTGTTCATTGGCTGCAAAAACTCAAACAAATCCGAATCGGTTTCTCTAATTTGCAAAGCTAAAACCCCTTGCGCTGGAGCAGGAATGAAATAGTTTGGTTTTAAATCTTTTGTTAAAAAATCGGATAAATCTAGATTTAAACGCATAATACCTGCTTTTGCAAGCATGATTCCATCGTATTTTTTATCGCGCAATTTCTGAATACGGGTAGGAACGTTTCCTCTTATATCAGTTAGTTGTACGTCGGGTCTGAAACCTAATAATTGTGATTTTCTTCTGGCAGATGATGTACCAATCACTGCATTTTTTTTGATAGATAGTAATTGGGTTTCGTCAACAGCAGAAGGATGAATGAGGAGTAGTTCTGAGGGGTCTTCGCGATCGGATACTGCAGCAATTACCAACCCTTTAGGTGAAGTGGTAGGTAAATCTTTGTGCGAGTGAACAGCTAAATCAATCTCATTATTTAACAATGCATCTTCTAATTCTTTTGTGAAAAAGCCTTTACCTTCTAATTTATCAAAACTTAAATCTTGTATTTTATCTCCCTTGGTTTTAAGAATTTTGATACGTACTGTTGCTCCAAGCTTTTGTAACTCCTCTTTCACGAAATTTGCTTGCCATAGAGCTAAATCGCTGCCTCTAGAACCTATTGTAATTTTTTTTATGGGATTATTTTTCAATGGAATAAATTCTATTAGAGAGATGGATGGAAAGATTTAAGCTTCTTTCACTAAAATATCTTTGGCCATTACCATGGGTACTTTAATGTATTTTTTCTCAACATAATTCAATACTTTTTCTAGAACTTCTCTTGAATGAGCATCTAATTCGTTGATTTCTTTTGCGAAAATTTCTTCGGTTGCAACCTGTCGGATTGCTTTTATTTGTTCCGGAACTTGTCGCATGGCTAGTTCCACTTTTCTTTGTTTTAAAATGGGCTTAAACTCTTCGATGTTTTGCTCTATTATAGCTTCGGCTGCAGCCAATTCTTTGTAGCGTTCTGCTTTATTTTGCTCGGCAATTTGTTGTAACGACTCTATGTTTACGTAAGTTAAATGCTTATTATTTTTTACTTCCTCTGCAGTATCATTCGGAACGGCTAAATCAATAATTAACTTTTTACTTTCCTCAGAATTTACTAGTTGATTGTATAGTTTTTGGTGGATGATTGGCTCCGTAGCGCCAGTGCAGGTGATGATTACATCAAAACCGTTTTTGAAGGTATATAAATCTTCTAAAGGATAGGCGTTTGCTTGTAAATCTTTAGCTAGTTTTTGGGCGTTTTCTAGAGTTCTATTAAAGACAGAAAAATCAGAAAAGCCATGTTTTTTCAGATACTTGCCAAAATGCTGATTAGTTACTCCCGAGCCTATGATCAGAAAACGGGTGTTCTTCGGAAAATTAAGTGAGCGCAAAGTGCGATAAGCGATAGAAACTACAGAAATTGGCTTTTTAGAAATATCGGTATGCGTATATACTTCTTTGGCTGTTTTTACCACTCGGTTCATCACCAAACGAAGTAAGTCGCCGGTCAATCCTAAGCATTTTGCCGTTTCGTAATCTTTGCGTACTTGAGCTAAAATTTCTTTTTCGCCTACTACCATGGATTCTAATGAGCAAGAAACTCGCAATAAATGCTCTAAGGCATTTTTCTCTTGGTAAATTTCGGATTGTTTAACAAAATGTGCGACTTCTGTTGAAGATAATTTTACCGGAAAACTTTCTACCAAACTTTCTACTTCTGGTTTGTCTATTACACTTTCAGATGCAAAAATAAACTCCACTCTATTGCAAGTGCTTACCACAAACAATTCTGACCAATTAAACTTAGTTTTTAAGTATGGAAGAAAGGTTTGTAATTGCTCTGCATCTAACACTAATTTACCCAATGTGGATAAACCAATGTTTTTGTGAGTAAAAGCTATAATTCTTAGGTGGTTCAATTAAAATCTATTACGAAATCAAATGTCGTTATTATCGATTCCTGAATTGTCAGAATAGTGTCAGATAGCTTATTTAGACGGAATATAAATTAAAGAAAATAAAAACATAAAATTAACCTTTAATTCAAATTAAAAGCTTGCTAAAACATAGCAAACCATAAATTTGTGAATTTACCATGCTTTGGCAAGCTAATAGATTGATCTAAAAAATCATGCGGTTGATGATTGAATGAATTACAAAACCAGCTATAATTAGTAATGATAAATAATACTTTGTCTTTAAAGAAATTAACTCAGTTTTAACATTACTTCTAAAAATTAAATGCCACAATTCAACTAGTATTATCACAACACCGGTTATAATTAATACCAAAATAAGATATTTCAACATAACATTCCAATTAATCAAACCAGCCCATACAATCTGCAAAGTGAAGTATCGATAATGCAGTACCCACAACCCCTAAATATTTAGAAGCAACTTTAAACATAAGTTTCTTAATCCCTTTCGCCCCTAATTTCTTTTTGTTTGCATAACCTTCAATTGCATCCATTATTGCTTTAATTCCAAAAGCCTCTAATGCACACCCCCCAACAGTTTGTGCAAATGCAGATCCCAGTATATTATTCACTAAATAAGATATGTAATCAGAGTCTTCAAAAATATCTAAAGTATAGCCCATATCTAATAATTCATTTGTCTGAGCTACCATTAAAGCAGTAGTTGTAATTGCAATATCATCAAAATTTCCAAAAGCATCTTGTATTTCTTGTTCTGAAATACCATATGACATAATGTAACTAACACTATATGGCTGAATTTCCTCTAAAAATGATTCAAAATCAATGTTCGAATTTATATTATCTCCTTTAAAATCTTGAAATAAAGTTTTATCAATATTATGTTTCCTTGCAATACTTACAAAGGCCTCTTTAAAATTTATAATTTGACTACTTTGATTTGTTATTTCCTCAACATCAAAATAATCAATCTTTTTGCAAGAAATTAAAGTATAGTTTAAAGTTGAAATTGTTAATGATATAATAATAATGGCTAATAAGCCTTTTGATAATTTTATTAATGTTTTCATTGTTTAAAGTATTTAAGTGAAAATTTAATGTTCAAATGTAAAATTCATCGATTGCGATTAGGGCGGTACTCAATACTTTAAAACTATGATTTGAAACTGCTTTATGATTCGGGGGGGGGGGGTAATATATTAAAATACAGATAGTTAAAACATAATTGTTTTAAACTAATTGGAAATAAAAGCATGTTTGGTGAATATACTTTCATTACAACAAAGATTTGAAAAAAAACATACGGAAAACTCTAAACTTTAGTTTTAGATTTGTTTATAATCCAACTACTTGTGGTTCTACCCAATTCCCATTTTCTTTAATCAATTCAATCAACTCATCCACAGCATATTCCGTATCTACATTTTTACGCATTACTTCTTTTCCTTTATAAAGTGTAATCTTTCCAGGACCGGTACCAACGTAGCCATAATCCGCATCGGCCATTTCGCCAGGACCGTTTACGATGCAGCCCATGATGCCAATTTTTATTCCTTTAAGATGATCGGTTCTACTTCGAATTAATTGTGTGGTTTCTTGTAAATCAAACAAGGTGCGTCCGCAAGATGGGCATGAGATATATTCTGTTTTAGAAATCCGAGTGCGAGTTGCTTGTAAAATTCCGAAACTGGTAGAATTAATGAGTGTATTTGAAAAATCTGGAGCAGAAATCCAGACTGCTTCGCCAAAACCATCTAAAAGTAAAGCTCCTAAATCTGTAGCAGCATAAAGTTGCAAATTTTCTTCTTTGCTACACTGCACGTTATGCGGATTTTCTACGGCTAAATCTGCTAAAGAGTAATTGGTTTTTATAACTATGGGAGAAGCAATGTCTAATTCACACAATCGAAAGAAAACTGCTCTTATGGCTGTCATACCATGGTTAGATTTAGAACTAATTACAGGAATAAAATGAGCATTATTCTTACAAATAGCAAAAAATTCATCCGTTATTTCTTCTACCTCTATCAATACAAAATTCAACTCATTATCCAATTCTAAACCATTTGGTAATTCAGTAAACCTAACCAATGGATGCGCATTGGTTTTATCGGTTAAGTTCTTCCAAACTGGATAATTATAAACTTGCTTTAAGTTTCCGGGTAAACTGAAGGAGGGCAAATTATCGCCTAGAAAAACAAAATCTGCAGCCATTTCACTCAGATTATATTTATCAAGTAAAGCCGAATAATTGTACCCAATTTCTTTTAAAATAAATGGGTCTTTTAGGTTTTTGGTTGATAAATCAGCAAAAACACGAGGCACATTACCGGCACCTAAATTAAGTACCTCTTGAGTTTTTCTCCGGTTATATTCGTATGGGTTGACTGTAGAATTAGGTTCAGGATGATTTGTGTTTAAGGTTTTGCGTTTTTCGTACCGTTGTGCTAAAGAAATTGCTACAGGTGCTTCCAACTCGGGCTCTTCGGTTAACGATACTCGGATAGTATCTCCTAAGCCATCTTCTAATAAAGTTCCAATGCCTACGGCAGATTTTATTCTACCATCTTCCCCATCTCCAGCCTCTGTAACTCCTAAATGAAGTGGATAATTCATCCCTTCTTTTACCATGGTTTCTACCAATAAGCGATATGCCTGAACCATTATTTGCGTGTTGCTTGCTTTCATGGAAATGACTAAATTATGGTAATTTAAACCTTCGCAAATACGGATAAATTCCATAGCAGATTCTACCATCCCGAGTGGAGTATCGCCATACCAACTCATAATTCTATCCGAAAGAGAACCATGATTGGTTCCTATGCGCATTGCCGTTCCGTATTCTTTGCAAATTTTTACTAAAGGCTCAAAACGTTTTCTAATTCTTTCAATCTCTGCATCGTACTCGGTTTGGGTATATTCTATTTGTTGAAACTTCTTTTTATCAACGTAGTTACCCGGGTTTACCCGTACTTTTTCAATGATTCGGGCTGCAATTTCAGCCGCATTTGGGGTAAAATGAATATCAGCAATTAAAGGTGTTTGATAACCCTTGCTGCGTAATGCATTTTTTATATGAA
>JBGTLU010000019.1:0-9597 GCA_041743935.1 Sphingobacteriaceae bacterium | reverse complement strand
TACATGGTAGAAGCTGGTATGCCAGCCATGGAAGCCATCAAAGCCGCTACGGTTAATGCTGCAGATTTATTGGGAGTATCGGATATTTTAGGCTCTATAGAGAAAGGGAAATTGGCAGATATTATTGCAGTAGATGGCAACCCACTAACCGACATTACAGCCATGGGAAAAGTAAGTTTTGTGATGAAGGATGGGAAGATTTATAAACAATAAGTTGATTTGGAGATTTGGTGATTAGCAAATTCTAAAATACTGCGGTTCTCCCAAAATGTATTTTAAACACGAACCCCCGAGCTAAAGCTCGGGGGTTCGTGTTAATTATCTAATCTTGAGATTAATTAGCAACATCCGCCGCCATCATAAAAATAAGTGGATGGGGTGATGAAAATATCCGGACGATTAAGTGAGGCTAAAGCCGCAGCTGTTTTATCGCAAACTGCCAATGGCTGATTTTGCAATAGAGTATGTCCTTTGTGGTCATCAAAGTATTGTTCCGTTCCGTAATAGATTGCAGTTTTGCCGGTAAATACACAAGGCCCATCGGCAGGCATTGGGTCTTTTATGGCAGCTACTTCTAAGCTTTCGATATAAATCAATTCATCCGTTGGGTATTGCCCAGGAGCTAATAAGCGGTACGGACGGCGAGCACGAATCTCAATCGTTCCAAAACCTGCTTCGGTTAATCTTTTAACGTATTCTTTCATGGTTAATGAACCAGTAAGACACAATGCACGCAAGCGCTCATCGTTTCTCAAGGTTTCGTTCATTTCTTGCTCACAGGTTGGGTCCGACATAACCAAGCGGCCATGTGGTTTTAAAACGCGGTACATTTCTGCCAAAGCTTTATCTAAATCTTGCTCTTTAAAAATATTGAACAAACAGTTTTGTGCAGCTACATCTATGGAATTATCTTCTACTGGTAGATTTAACGCATCTCCTTTACGTAAATCAACATATTCTTTCTTAAACCAAGCATTGGTTTTTTCTGCCAATTCTAAATTATTTGAACAGGCAGTTAACATCTCATCTACTACATCAACTCCGATAACTCCACCTACTTTTCTGCTGAAATAAGAAAATTGTAAAACTTCCATTCCACCACCTACGCCAACATATAAAATATTAGGGTTGCGAACTAAATCTCTTGGGTTTACGGTACTTCCGCAACCATAGTTCATTTCCAACATTATTTTAGGAATATCTAATTCTGGGAAAGCCCATACCGGAGTGGTAGTGCAGCATAAACCTACATCTGGCTTCAGTGCAGCCTCTTTGTACACATCGTGTGTTGTTTCTAAATACGTTTCCATGTATTAATTTATCGTGTTTTTTAAGTTGAATGATTGATTACACCAATTCCCCTCCGCAGCTGGAGCCTGCTCCTGCAGTACATCCATAGCAATGTTGGTTGAGTATTATTTCTCGTTTGTTTAAGATATTTATATCAAATTGGCTAATATGGTTTGGAGCGCCATGATTTAATTTTAGATCGAGCATTTGATTGAAATCGCAATCATACATAAAACCATCCCAACTTACCGAGATGATGGAACGACACATTACGCCTTCGGCTGCGATAGGATTAAATGCGTTGACAAGTTTCTCCATGTATTCATCGTAATTACCGCTAGCAATCAGGTAATCCAAAAATCTGCTTACCGGCAAATTAGTTATGGCAAATAGGTTATTAAATTGTATGTCGAATTTGCGTTTCAATTCTCGTTTAAAATCCGTTTCTAAACCTTTTTGAGCTGGCGGAAGGAATGCCCCAGAAGGATTATAGACTAGGTTTAATATTAATCCTGAACCTTCTACCCCATAGCCAACTTCGTTTAGCATTTGCAATGCTTTGATGGAATCTTCGAAAACACCATCACCACGTTGCGCATCGGTTTTAGTTGCAGTATAATATGGCAAAGAGGATACTACTTCTACTTTATGTTTCTTAAAAAACTCGGGTAAATCGTAATACTTTTTATTGGCTCTAATGATGGTAAGATTACAGCGAACGATGGTTTTTTTACCTAGTTTGGTTATTTCTTCCACAAACCAACGGAAATCCGGATTCATCTCTGGTGCCCCACCGGTTAAATCAACGGTAGAAATAGTGGATGTTGCCAATGCATCTAAACATTGTTGCATGGTTAGGCGGGTCATTATTTCTTTCCTATCCGGACCGGCATCCACGTGACAATGTGCACAAACTTGGTTACACATTTTACCAACGTTTATTTGAAGGGTATCAATATTAGTTGGAAATAACGGAAATAACCCGATACCAGATAATTTATTTTCGAATTTAGGTAGATTAGAAACTCTTTCGTCTGCCTTGTTTAATACTTCTAATTGAATAAAAGAATCGGCAAGGTCAGATTTACGTGCTTTTAATGATTTCATTTAGGTTGTTTAATTAATTACATCGATAAATCTTTCACTTTGTTCATCATTTGAACGGCATGTACAAGCGTTGCGCCACCTTTTATGGCTGCACCCACGTGTACGGCTTCCATCATTTGTTCTTCGTTAGAACCTTTTTCGAGGCAATCGGTAGTATAAGCATCAATACAATACGGGCATTGTACCACGTGTGAAACGGCTAAAGCAATTAAGGCTTTTTCGCGCTCGGTTAGGGCGCCTTCTTTGAAAACTTCTCCGTAATAATCAAAAAACTTTTTGGCTAAATCCGGCTGAAATTCGCTAATATTTCCGAATTTTTTTAAATCTGCTGGATCGTAATAGGTTGTTTTGCTCATGTATACTTTTTGTGTTGCATTAAATACGTTTCAAATGTCGTTAAAGATTCAAAAATAACTTGCAATGTAACAGACATATATTAAAATTCTGCAAATCAATCTAAAAAATTAATTTAAATCTTTATTCAGATAGCGTTCTAGTTCTGCCAATGAGATATTTGCTCTTACCTTTCCCTGTTTTGTATAAGCAATTTCGCCAGTTTCTTCCGATACAATTATGGCAACAGCATCGGTATTTTCTGTGATACCTATTCCGGCTCTGTGCCGCAACCCCATTTGGGCGGGTAATTCTGTATTATCAGTTAGAGGTAAAATGCAACTGGCAGATTTTATTTTATTTTCTGAAATAATTACTGCGCCATCGTGAAGTGGGCTGGTTTTAGAAAAAATAGCCTCTAATAATCGCTTACTTACTTCGGCATTAATTTCTTCTCCATTATTAAAGTAAACTTGTTCTTCAAAATCTTTGGCGATAACTATTAATGCTCCAATCCGATTTTTTTTCATGTTTTTACACGCTTCTAAAATTGGTCGTAATTGAGCTAATTGTGCCTCTCTTAATTCGGTTTTATTGAAGAAATATTTAAACCAACTTCGGTTTCTATTGCCTTTTAAGTTTTTGCCTATTAGTAACAGAAATCTTCGTATTTCTTGTTGGAAGACTATAATCAAAGCTATTACACCCACTCCAGCAACTTTATCGAACATGTTGGTAAGGAGTTGCATGTTTAATGATTTTACCATTAAGTAAACTAAGTACACACAAATCAACCCGATAAATATATTTACCGCAATGGTTCCTTTTATGAGATTGAAAAATAAATAAATGAGCACCGCTACCAAAAGGATATCTATGATATCGAACAGTGTAAGGTTACTGAACAAAAACTCAAACGACTCCATGCTACAGCTTTTTTTGGTTTAGTTTAGATAGTAATTTTATGCATTGTTTGGCTTCCAAAACATCATGAACACGTAAAATAGAGGCCCCTTTTTGCAGAGCAATGCTGTGCAAAACAGTAGTTCCGTTTAGTGCTTCTTCAGTTGGTATTTCTAATGTTTTATAAATCATTGATTTTCTGGAAATACCCACCAAGATAGGTAAATTCAGGATACTTAATTCTGATAAACGGTTAAGTAATTCGAAATTTTGAGTACTATTTTTTGCAAAACCAAAGCCCGGATCAATCATAATATCTTTTACTCCTTTGTTTCGTAGTGTTTGAATTGGAGCTAACAATTCATCCATAATATCTAAAATGATATCATTATATTCATTTAAACTTTGCATGGTTTGTGGTGTGCCACGAGAGTGCATGGCTACATATGGCACCCCAAGTTTAGCAATAGTTTCTGCCATATTGTTATCGAGTCTACCGGCCGAAATATCATTTATCATAGCAGCACCGGCATTTACGGCCTCTTTTGCAACAATAGCCCTAAAGGTATCTGCAGAAAGGATGGCTTCTGGAAATTCTTTACATACATTTTCTATGGCCGGTATTAATCGGTCTAATTCTTCATCTGTTGAATTGTCTTGTGCATTTGGCCGGGTGGAATAAGCGCCTAAATCCAAAAAATCTGCTCCTTCATCCAACATTTTTCTTGCTTGATCTACTATTTCGGATTCGTTTTGTTTTCTGCTACCTGCATAAAAGGAATCTGGGGTTACATTTATGATTCCCATTATTTTGGGTGTGGAGAGATCTATGATCTTCCCTTTGCAAGTTATAGTGGCTAGATTTGAAAAAAATGTATTTTTGCTCACATACCAAAGTTACTAAAACCTATCATTTTGCAGACAGATACTTCTACACAATACGATGCAGTTATAGCCATTTGCAAGGCTCTTTTTCTAAAGAAAACAGCAGATTATGGTACTGCTTGGAGGGTGCTCCGTCCGGAATCTATTACCGATCAGATATTTATTAAAGCCCAACGTATTAGAACTTTACAACAGAAAAAAGTTAGCAAAATTGATGAAGATATTGCATCGGAATTTATAGGTATAGTCAACTATTGTTTAATTGCTTTAATTCAATTAAAACTTACAGATGATGCACCTATGGAACTTTCTGTAGATGAAGTAAAAAAAGAATTTGATCTAGAAGCATTCATCGCAAAACAATTGATGGAAGATAAAAACCACGATTATGGCGAAGCTTGGCGAGACATGCGTATAAGTTCGTTAACGGATTTAATTTTGATGAAGTTACTGCGAGTGAAACAAATTGAAGACAACAAAGGAAACACTTTAGTTTCTGAAGGGGTAAAAGCTAATTATCAAGACATGCTTAATTATTCTGTTTTTGCATTAATTAAATTAGAAATAAGATGATTTACCTTGTAACAACAAGTAGGTGGTTAACCGGATTATTATTCATTTTCTCGGGCTTAATTAAAGCTAACGATCCGCTTGGTTTTTCTTATAAGCTAGAAGAATATTTTCAGGTTTTTGGTATGGAATGGATGGTTCCTACAGCAGTGGTTTTGTCTGTAATAATTTGTGCCGTTGAAATTATTTTGGGAATTGCGCTTTTAATTGGAGCCAGAATAAAATTAGTGGCCTGGGGATTATTATTAATGATAGTATTCTTCACCTTTCTGACGTTTTACTCTGCTTATTTTAATAAAGTTACCGATTGTGGTTGTTTTGGAGATGCCATAAAACTTACACCTTGGCAATCGTTTTGGAAAGATATAGTCTTGTTAGTTTGGATACTTATTATCTTCCTAAACAAAGAAAAAATAAAACCAATTTTTGCTTTAAAAACAGAAAATTACGTTTTGGCGCTGGTAACTTTTCTGTCTTTTGGGTTTGGTATTTACACTACCCGAAATTTACCAATAATTGATTTTTTGCCTTATAAAATTGGGAATAACATACCGGCATTAATGCAAATACCAGATGGTGCCGAACCCGATGAATATGCCGTTATGTACACACTTAGAAATGCGAGTACCGGCGAAGAAAAAAAGATGGATGATAAGGAATATATCTCTAGCGGAATTTGGGAAGATGAAAATTGGGAATTAATAGCTACATCTGATCCAATTTTAGTTAAAAAAGGATTTACACCTGCTATCATAGGCTTTCAAATAAATGATGCACAGGGAACCGATTATACCAATGAGATTATTGCAAATCCATTTTATAATTTAATCATTGTATCTTATGATTTGAATAAAACCAACCAGAAAGCACATCAAAAATTAAGCGAACTAACCATTATTGCAGAAGAAGAGTTTAATATCAGAACGGTAGCTTTAACTAGTGCAACTGCGGTGCAAGCAGAAACATTTAGGCATGAATTAAATCTTTTCCATGAATTCTTTTTTGCAGATGCCACCCCGTTGAAGTCGATGGTTCGCTCTAATCCGGGGTTGATCTTGATGAAAAATGGAACGGTGATAAATAAATGGTCGAGCAACAGTTTACCCGATTATCAGGAATTAAAAGAAAAATATTTTGATAAGGATTGATTTTTATACTTTACCAACTAATAATTAAACCGCATGCTGGCATACATACTTCGGAAAATAGGATACGGATTTGCCGTTTTACTCGGAGTTATTGTTGTGGTTTTTTTATTGTTTAATGTTTTACCCGGAGATCCGGCACGGATGACCCAAGGCCAACGATCCGACATACAATCTCTGGAAGCAGTACGGAAAGAATTTGGGCTGGATAAACCAAAGTACATTCAGTTTTTCTTGTTTTTAAATGATTTATCCCCTATCGGTTTGCATGAAAAAACCGCCGAAGAAAAGCAGAAATATGCATATGCAGCTTTAATTTCTGTAGGAGATAATCAAATCATCGTGCTAAAAAAACCTTATTTACGGCGCTCATATCAAACCAAAAAAGAAGTAAGTAAAATTTTGGCCGAAACCATTCCAAATACCTTAATCTTGGCAGGAGTAAGCATGTTGTTTGCCACAGTCATAGGCATTTTTTTGGGAGTTGTGTCTGCCATTAAAAAGGATACTTGGATAGATAGAAGTTCTATTGCATTTTCTATCATTGGTATTTCCATGCCGTCTTTCTTTGCTGGTATTTTGGTAGCCTGGCTTTTTGGCTTTGTGTTAAGTGATTACACAGGGTTAAACATGTCGGGTAGTTTACATAACTACAATCCATTTAAAGGTGAAGTCTTGGCATTGCATAATCTCATTTTGCCGGCATTTACCCTTGGCTTACGCCCTTTAGCTATCATTGTGCAACTCACCCGAAGCTCCATGCTCGATGTTCTGTCTCAGGACTACATCCGAACCGCTAGGGCAAAAGGACTAAGTCATTATGCTGTTATTACAAAACATGCACTTAAAAATGCATTGAATCCTGTAATTACTGCCGTTTCGGGTTGGCTGGCATCGCTTATGGCAGGTTCTTTCTTTATAGAATATATTTTTGGTTGGAATGGATTAGGCAAAGCAACGGTAGATGCGTTAGAACTTTCTGATTTTCCGGTAGTGATGGGAGCCATTTTGTTTGTAGCGGTAATATTTATCGTAATAAATATGTTGGTTGATATTCTGTATGCTGTTTTAGACCCGAGAGTGAGAATAAACTAATGGCAAGAATGTATTTTATTGGTTTTATGGGTTCGGGTAAAAGCACTCTAGGAAAAAGAATTGCAACTAAACTAAATCTAAATTTTATTGATTTAGATGCTCAAATTGAGGAGCAAGAAAAGGCAAGCATTGCACAATTATTTGAAAAATATGGCGAAGCCGAATTCCGAAAAATAGAGCAAAAACATCTACACGAAACAAAACATCTTACCAATATTGTAATAGCAACCGGTGGTGGTACTCCATGTTTTTTTGATAATCTGGATTGGATGAATGCAAATGGTTTAACTTGTTATTTGTATTTACCTCCAAAAACCTTAGCCCAGCGCCTCCAAACGAACAAAGAAAACAGACCATTAATTAGTAAAATTAATGAGGATAAATTAGAAGAATTCATTGCAACTAAATTAGAAGAAAGAGCAAATTTTTATCGGAATGCCAAAATACAAATGAATGTTTTAAGGGCTAAAGAGAAGAGCTTAATCCACTTTTTAATAAAACTTAAAGTAGTAAATAAACAAAAAGCACGGTAATAAACCGTGCTTTTTACTTTAGTTTATTCAACTATTAATTATCAAATCTTTCATCAAATGCATCAATTATGGCTTCTAATCTATTCCATAATTGTCTGGCAAGATCTCCATTGCCATCCGGATCGTTAAAGAAGATTTCAATTAAACCGTTATTGTTTCTATCCATAGCGCCTGTAATATCAACACCACCTTTAGATGGGTTTACTAAAGCTGCAATATCAAAAGTAACAACGATTATATTATCTCTGATTTCGTCTAATGTAAGATTTTGCTCAAATTCTGCTTCTAGCTCTATTTCATTATCACTCCAAAAAATAAATGGTGTACCGTTTATGGTGCCAGTAATACGAATGGATTTACCATTCATAACTGAAGATGTAACTTTACCTTCTCTGAATTTAAACTCTATTTCATCGTAAACGCCTACAGGTACTTCAATTCTGGTTCCTATTGTTTGTTCCAATAAATTTTGATTCTGAATTAGGTCAATTTCAAATGGTCCTTTTAATTCGATGTCACTTGCTACAGAATCTGTAGCAAAACGTGGGTCATCATCATCAAACTCCAATTCTACTTCTTCGATGTTAATTTTAAAACTTTCTACTAAAACACCATTATTTAATACGGAGTTTTCAGAGCTACCTCCAGTACTAGAATTAGTTGCTTTGAATATAAAAGTTGCATTAGTATTGTCTAATTTTGATTTACGGCAAGAAGACAAAACCACCGCAAAAACAACAACCAAGGCTATTGATAAGCATTTTTTTAAGAGAGTTAATTGTTTCATAATTATTTTATTTTGGTTATTTTCATAAAATCACAAACACCTTGCCAAAACACCTGTCCTTTTGCCTTTTTGTTGAGTTTAAATAGATAAATTTTGTTCATATTTAATAGTATTAACACCATTTTTAATTCCCGAACTATTTTGATTTTGAAATAAATTTCCGAATATTTACTTAAAATAGAATTCCCCGATATGTTAGCTTTTATCCTCATTTTATTCATTTATCTGGTGTTTTATTTCTTGCCAACCATCTTAGCTAGAGATAAAAAAGATTTTTGGGCTATTATGTTGCTAAACTTAAGCTTTGGTTGGACGGGCATAGGATGGATTATAGCCATGATTTGGTCCATTAGGGCAGAAAGTTCTTACTCCGAAAGGTTAAAGGATGGCCCTTTAAGTATTGCAGAAGCAGATAAATTAATAAAACTATCTGAACTTAGATCAAAAGGTTTAGTGAGCCAAACCGAATATGAGATTCAGAAACGCAGAATTTTAGGGGTATTTTAACAATACTTAAATCAGGTATCTTTACAGAGATCTGCATCTATCCTTCCGCAAGGTAAACTTTAGGTATTTTCCTGAATCCTTTTAGTAAAATCTCAAACATTGTTCCTGTATATTTGTCATCATCATGCATGCAAAATTCGGTTGAAATTACGACTCCCTCTGACTTACTCGGTAAGGCCGAACTATTTTTGGAGCAATTTTATGTTGAACAAAAGTTAAGCGGACTGGCGGAACGCTTACAACAAATAAAATCCGAAATACAAACTACAGGGACCTATTTTCAGCGTTTCGAAGAATTGGAGTTTGGTGCCAAATTAGCTTGGCGAAACAGTAATCGTTGCATAGGCAGATTGTTTTGGAAAAGTTTAAAGGTGATGGATATGCGCCACCTTAAAACGGAAGAAGAAGTATTTAAAGCCTTGTTGGAACATTTAAAAATTGC
>JBGTLU010000018.1:0-67959 GCA_041743935.1 Sphingobacteriaceae bacterium | reverse complement strand
TTGAAAACCCTGAATATTATCTATACAGCAGTGCAAGGGATTATGCCGGTATAGAAGGATTGTTGGAAATAACGTTTATGGATTAATGAACCACACGGATGACCACACGCACATATCTTCACACAACATCCGCGCGAGATGGGGCAGAAGTACAACTTCGAGGGGCATTAAATCACCATTATGCTAATAGTGGGCAAACTCAAAGCGAGCCTGATAAACAAAATAAGAAAGATAAAAGTGCTCAAGGGGGCGGAGAGTATAATATAGACAATGCGGTAAACTGGTTAAATAACAACGCACACGCATCATGGAAGGATGCTAAAGGACAATGTGGTTTATATATTAGATATGCATTGGAAGCAGGTTTTGGACTAAATAAAGATGCTCTTAAAGGGAAAACTACCGATAATACAGGGTATGCAAAAAATATGGGTCCTTACCTTCAAAAATTAGGTTTTCATTCTATTAATACAACTAGTTTTCTTAAAGGGGATATTGCAATTATACAGAGTCATGAAGGAGGTAGTTCGGCTGGTCATGCCCAAATGTTTAACGGTAGTATATGGATTTCTGATTTTAAGCAAGAAAGACCTTTTTGGCCAAGTGGAAATTACCTCAAACATCAACCATCTTTTCAAATTTATAGACGACTAAAAAACCATGAATTTTAAAAAAAACAGATATATGAATAAGATTTTAATCTTTTTAATGTGTGCCACACTTATATTTACAAGTAGTTGTGGGAGGGCACAAAATAGTAACACAGATGACCAAATTATAAATATGCTAAAAGAGTTTTATATTGCCCATAGCAATATATGGTCAATTCCTACAAATAAAATTTCAACATTAGAATTCAATAAAGCATTGGATTCATTGGCTGAAATATATTGCACTCCTAAGCTTAGAGCAGAAGCAAAGAAATATCTTGAGAATGGAGGATATGATTTATTAACAAATGAAAAAGGTTCAATAATTGATTCCTCAGAACCCTTAACTGTATTTAAAGACTTAAATCAAACAAATACTTTTGTTATTTCATATACATCATTTGATGCCGACGCATCAGGCAATAACATAAAGCAAAAAGTTAAGTTGCATGTTACTGTAATTAATGATGGAGATAGCTACAAGATAGATTCTGTAAGATAGTTTTGAAGAATAGAATAAGATACTTCTGTTATCCCTTGCTAGCGCACCCGCCAATGGAGCTACATCGATTATTGAAATGGGTGAGGTCTTTATGGGTGAACCGCAAATAGGTTCTTTAGGACCAACAACAGGAGAAGAGGGATTTTTGGGGATTATGCAGATACCTGGTAAATTATCAGATGCATTAAATTCTCCTGATGATAAAATAAAAATCACAATAAATAGTGGATTAAGTGAACTTGGTCAGGCTCAGTTAATGTCTCATGAATTGTATGGACATGCACTATTATTTTCAAGGGGAGAGCCACATAAACATTCTGTAGTATCTGATGAGAGTGGGGGGTTCAAGGAAGGAAATAGGGCTCTATCGAAACAAATTTTAAAAAGTATAGCTGAAACGACAAAAAATTATGAACAAAGGAAAAAATAAACTTTTTAGTGTTGGTACTATAGTTCTATTATCGCAGTTAATTATATTTTGTTCTTTTTCTCAAACTTCTATAAAATCGGATGATGATATATATCTATATATACATGTTGATAAACTACCATCATTCCCGGGTGGTAGCCATGGTTTAAAGGAGTTTATCAAAACTAATCTTAAATGGCCAGATCAAGAAATTGGAGTACATGGTATTGTTTTAGTTTCATTTATTGTAAAAAAATCAGGAGAAATTGAATCAGTGATTGTAGAGAGATCTCTCCATCAAATTTTTGATACAGAAGCGGTTAATCTTATAAAAAAGATGCCTAAATGGAATACTGGAGAAATAAATATGCAACCAGTTAGTGTTAAGCTATATTTACCTATAGAGTTTATTATTAGATGATATCCTTTTATCGCGCAAGTCTTCCAGCAAGGGAGGTGTGCAGGCAGGACTTGTGCGTAACTTTGCAACACAAAAAGTCTAAATGAGTACCAAATACTTAGCTAGCGCACGCGTTTCGCACTAGCTAGCGCAAGCGTGTCGCGTGTGCTTTTTTAATAAACCAAAAAACTAGCTTTGAGTAAAAGAGCTAAGCTTTGTACAAACGGAAATAGGCAGAGTAGTACGCAATTCTTCCACTAACTACAGCTACGAATATACTAATGCTTGCGCTACAGGGGTACTTTGTCAGATTTTCAGTGTTAAATAGGTGGTGTGTTTTTACATAAAAAAAGCAAGACTATAACGCCTTGCTTTTCAATTTATTAAAATTCGAAATTTTATTTGGCAGCTTTGTATCTTTCTGCTACGGCATCCCAATTTATAACGTTGAAAAATGCTGTCATATAATCAGGTCTACGGTTTTGATATCTTAAATAATAAGCATGTTCCCAAACGTCCATTCCTAAAATTGGCGTTCCGTTACAATCGGTAACCACATCCATTAACGGGTTATCTTGATTTGGAGTAGAACATATTTTCAACTTCCCGTTTTCTACACATAACCAAGCCCAACCAGAACCAAATCTGGTGGCACCTGCTGCAGAAAATTGTTTTTTAAATTCTTCAAACGATCCAAAAGTAGCGGTTATGTCGGCCCCTAATTTACCACTTGGTTCGCCACCTTTGTTTGGGGCCATAATGGACCAAAATAAGCTATGATTATAATGTCCGCCACCATTATTTCTAACGGCCATAGGGTATTTAGAGATGTTTTTGCAAATTTCTTCAATGCTTAATTTTTCTGCATCTGTGCCTGCAATAGCAGCGTTCAGATTAGTTACATAAGCTTGGTGGTGTTTACCATGATGAATTTCCATGGTAGGTTTATCAATGTGTGGTTCTAGTGCATCAAATGCGTAAGATAATGCCGGTAGTTCAAAAGCCATACTTTATATTTTTAAGTGAATGATTAATAAAATAACACAATTTGTGTCATTTTGGTTTGTGTGTAAATTTACTCAAATATCCGAAAGGCTAACGTTTATTCGTGCTATTTTCTTTTGTTTTCAAAAAATTTCTTAATTAGTAAGGAGGATTCTGTTTCTAATATGCCTCCTGTAATGGTGGTTTTTGGATGAATTAATTTTTGATTAATTTTTGTAAATCCTCTCTGCCTATCATAAGCTCCAAAAACAATTTTATCTACCTGAAACCAAAACGATGCTCCCGCACACATTACACAAGGCTCAAGTGTTACATACAAAGTGCAGTTTTGTAAATATTTCCCGCCCAAATAGTTTGCAGCTGCAGTCATGGCCATCATTTCTGCATGTGCTGATACATCATTTAATTGTTCGGTTAAATTATGTCCACGACCAATGATTTGGTTGTTGGCCACTACCACAGCACCGATAGGTATTTCTTCTAAAGCATAAGCTTTGTGTGCTTCTTTTAAAGCTTCGCGCATAAAATGTTCATCGGTGTGTATGCTTAGCATGTTTGGTTTTAAAATTCGGGTTAAAGGTATAAAAAAAGGACAGGGCCTAATTTTTTCAATTGTTGTATTATATTATCATTTGGAAAAAATGAATTACATTAAAATCTGCATCAACCCGAAAATATTTTATCATTCCCCTCATTTTGATAGCTTTGCAAGCCTTAATAATTTCATTTTTATGCTACGTACAAATACTTGTGGAGAGTTAAACATACAACATCTAGGAAATAAAGTAACTCTTTGTGGATGGGTACAACGTTCCAGAGATTTGGGCGGTATGACTTTTATCGACCTACGAGACAGATACGGTATCACCCAGTTGGTTTTTAATATGGAAATTGACTCTAACTTATGTGCCAAAGCTCGTGAGTTAGGTCGCGAATATGTAATACAAATATCAGGTGATGTAATTGAACGCAGCAACAAAAACCTAAAAATGCCTACCGGCGAAATTGAAATAAAAGTTAATGAACTAGTTGTTTTAAATGCTGCAAAACTTCCGCCGTTTTTAATTGAAGACGAAACCGATGGTGGGGATGATTTAAGAGCAAAATATAGGTATTTAGATTTACGAAGAAATCCAATTCGCAAAAACTTAGAGCTTAGGCATAAATTAGCTGTTGAAACTAGAAAATACATGGATTCCATGCATTTTATAGAGGTTGAAACTCCTGTATTGATAAAATCTACCCCAGAAGGGGCAAGAGATTTTGTTGTACCAAGCCGAATGAATGCCGGTGAGTTTTATGCTTTGCCACAATCGCCACAAACGTTTAAGCAATTACTAATGGTTTCTGGTTTTGATAGATATTTTCAGATCGTAAAATGTTTTAGAGACGAAGACTTACGAGCCGACAGACAACCAGAATTTACACAAATTGATTGCGAAATGTCTTTTGTTACCCAAGAAGATATCCTAAATACTTTCGAAGGGTTGACCAAACACTTATTTAAATCGGTTATCAATGTAGAACTTGCTAATTTTCCGAGAATGGAGTATGCCGAAGCCATGCGCTTTTACGGAAGCGATAAACCTGATGTTCGGTTCGAAATGAAATTTGTAGAACTAAATTCTACAAATAATAATTTAGTTTCTGGGAAAGGATTTGGAGTTTTTGATTCTGCCGAATTAGTAGTTGGAATTTGTGCCAAGGGATGTGCTGAATATACTCGAAAACAATTAGATGAACTTACCGAATTTGTGAAAAAACCACAAATAGGTGCAAGTGGTTTGGTTTATTTAAGGTATAATGCAGATGGTTCATTAAAATCATCGGTAGATAAATTTTATACTGAAGATGATTTAAAAAAATGGGCTTCTGTATTTGATGCAAAACCGGGTGATTTGTTGTTGATTTTAGCAGGTACGAAGGACAAAACAAGAAAAGCTTTGAATGAACTAAGACTCGAAATGGGTAATCGGTTAGGTTTAAGAGACAAAACAAAATTTGCACCACTTTGGGTAGTAGATTTTCCTCTTTTAGAGTGGGATGAAGAAAATAAAAGATATCATGCCATGCATCATCCTTTCACTTCTCCGAAGCCTGAGGATATTGTACTGTTAGATACCAAGCCAGGTGAAGTAAGAGCTAATGCATACGATTTAGTAATAAACGGCACCGAAATTGGCGGAGGTTCCATAAGGATCCACGATAGAACTTTACAGGCTCTTATGTTTAAACATTTGGGTTTTACGAAAGAAGAAGCACAGTCTCAATTTGGCTTTTTGATGGATGCTTTTGAATTTGGGGCACCACCCCATGGAGGCATTGCCTTTGGTTTTGATAGATGGACATCGCTTTTTGCAGGAACAGATTCTATACGTGACGTAATAGCCTTCCCGAAGAATAACTCGGGCAGAGACGTAATGATAGATTCTCCATCGGTGATTGCAGAAAATCAATTGGAAGAATTAAACATAAAAATTAGATAAGATAATTGTAACTTAATGGGACTTGTTTCGTATAAAGGGGTCAGCGCTCTCAAGTAAAATCTACATTTTTTCAGATTTACTGTATGCTGTCCGATTTTTTTCGGAGAATAAGATGTAATAAAACACGAAACGCTTACAGTATGCTCAAATCTTTATCAGATAGAATATCAAGTAATGGAATTAGGGAGGAGTATCCTGCTGAATTAAATTCTGCCATATTTATTACCAATAGAATCATTGCAGTTGTCGGGTTATTTACCATCCCATTTTTGTTTATTCTTCCAATCAACCCTATTACCATTCCAATTATTATTTCTCCTGTAGCCACGGCAATAGCCTCTTACTACTTTATAAGAAATGGGCATCATTTACTTGGCAGGACCATGTTAGCCTCATTGCCATCTATTTTGTTGTTTTCTATGGCTTTGATAATGAACTACCCTCCTAATTATAATTTTATTCCTACCAAAACTCTAATTATAGGTTGTACCATCGTTCCATTAGTAGTTTTAACATCCAAAGAAAAAATTACTATCGGGATAATCGTATTTTTAAATATTCTATTTATCACCACAGTTGAATACATTAATCCAATTATATCATTAAAGCTGATGGACATGGATAAAAATCTGAAAGCTTTGGAGATAGCTTGTATAGTTGAGGCAATATTATTCATTACATTTTTCTTCTTTTACTACAAAAACTTATATATAAAAAACGAAAGAATTGTTACTGCCCAAAACGAAGAGCTTAAACAAGTGAATGAAGCAAAGGACAAGCTTTTTTCCATTATTGCACATGATTTAAAAAGTCCATTAAATACTTTTTTAGGTTACTCCAAAGTATTAAACAGTCATCCAGGTAATTTCTCTGAAGAAGAAGTAAAAATAATATCCACAGAAATAAAAAAATCTGTAGAAGGCTTACATACCTTGTTAGATAATCTATTACTATGGGCAGATTCTCAAAGGGAAGGTGTTTTAATAAAACCCGAACCTTTAGAGTTAAATGCACAAATAAAAGAGACTTTATCTATTGCAGAATCATTGACTGATGCCAAAAAATTAAATATAAAGTTTGATGCAAATGGCGCTATACATGCCTTTGCAGATAAAAATATGGTGGACACTATTTTAAGGAACCTATTACATAATGCCATAAAATTTACGCCAGAAGAAGGTGAAATTATGATTTCTTTGAAAAAGCAAAATAATTATGCTTGGATTGGTGTTAGTGATACAGGCGTTGGCATGACGGAAGATAAAGTAAATCAATTATTTAGAATAGATAACCGTATTTCTACGGTAGGTACAAAAGGCGAAAAGGGATCGGGGTTGGGTCTAGTGTTATGTAAGGATTTTGTAGAAAAATCTGGTGGAAAAATTTCTGTATTTAGCAAACTAAAAGAAGGTACTACCATACAATTCAGTCTGCCTTTATTTAAAAATTAAGGCAGCGTTGTTAACACTGCCTCAATCTAGTTAGTTTATTAGTTTAGGTGCTTAAATTAAAATGGAAGATCGCCTTCAGGGCTATCCGGCATAGCATCTAAAGCTTTTGCACCGTCACTACCATTTCCGCCTTCATGATCGCTTTTGCGACCAAGCATGGTAAAGTTTTCTGCAACTACCTCGGTTGCATACTTTTTGTTGCCTTCTTTATCATCCCAAGAGCGAGTTCTAAGCTTACCTTCAATGTAAACCAATTTTCCTTTTTGCAAATATTTTTCGGCAACTTCTGCCAAACCGCGCCACATAACCACATTGTGCCACTCGGTTTGTTCCACTCTTTTACCATCTTTGTTATAAGATTCAGAGGTGGCCAATGGAAATGTAACCACAGTTACTCCTCCATCAAGATGTCTAGCTTCTGGGTCCTTGCCCAAATGCCCAACTAAGATTACTTTGTTAATACCTGACATAGCGTTTTGTAATTTATTGGTTACAAGTTATAAAGATTTTTTTAAATATTCATCAATTAATTTCGGAAAAGGGTAGTAAGACAAATCTGGTTCAGCAACTAATATATACGAAGTGTTATATTCTAAAGCCCTCATGCTCAATTCATAGAATTTTGCATGGATGAGTTGATGAGATAAAATATGGGTGTATTCCTCCGAAATATTTTGTACTGTAAAATCAGCATTACCAACAATATTTTTAAAGTCGATGGAAGTAAATATTTCATTCTCACTTGTATTTGATGCTGTTTCTATAAGCGGGAAATCGTATAAATGTTGCCAAATGTCTTTCTTAGTTCTCTTGTTCAAATAAAATTGGTCGTTAGATTTTAATACCAAATAATGAAAGTATCGTTTTCTGGAGGTGCTTTTTTTGCCCTTTACCGGATATTGATTTACTTTTTTACTCAAATATGCTTGGCAAGTTGTATTCAAGATGCAATTAAAACAATCTGGTGATTTGGGTTTGCAATACATGGCTCCGTACTCCATTATGGCTTGGTTAAAAGTGGCTGGTGGGTGGTTTGCCATAACATCCATAGCTAAATCAAAAAATACTTTTCTGACTTTTACGCTATCAATAGGTACTTCAATGGCAAATAATCTGCTCAAAACTCTAAAAACGTTACCATCTACAACGGCAACTTTCTCATCATTAGAAAAAGAAGCAATCGCAGCTGCAGTGTATGGCCCAATGCCTTTTAAAGTGATAAGTTGATCATAAGAAATAGGAAATTTACCTCTATATTGATTCATGATTTGCTGAGCAGTTTTATGCATGTTTCTTGCACGGGAGTAGTATCCCAAACCTTGCCAGAGTTTTAAAATCTCATCTTCCGAGGCGTTGGCAAAATTGTCGATGGTAGGAAACCTGTCTATAAAGCGTTTAAAATAAGGTAATCCCTGATCTACTTTGGTTTGTTGTAAAATAATTTCAGATAACCAAATCTCATAGGCATTTTTAGTATTACGCCACGGTAAATCGCGTTTATTCTCATTATACCACGTAATCAACTGAAATCCAATATCCATTACAAAAATTAAAATAAAATTAAGCTACATTTTGTTTCTCAATTATAAGGAAAAGAAGTATCTTCGCAACCCCTAAACTATTATTGAATTAACTAAATTTATATAATAAAAATACAACTATGACTAAAGCTGAGGTGATTGCAGACATTGCAAGCAAAACCGGGATTGAAAAAGTAAATGTTGCCGAAACTGTAGAGGCATTCTTCAAAGTAGTGAAAAACGCAATGATTGATGGTGAAAACGTATATGTGCGCGGTTTCGGAAGCTTCATTGTTAAAAAACGCGCTAAAAAAACAGCACGTAATATTTCTAAAAATACAGCAATTATTATCCCAGAGCATTTTGTTCCGGCATTTAAACCTGCTAAAGCATTTACAGATAAAGTAAAATCTAGTTCAAAGAAGAAAGCTGCAAAGTAATTTTTGATTGTGATAACCAAAAAGCAAATACTAGTAATATCATCAATAATTGTATTGATGGCTTTTTTGTTAACGCAAGATTTAAAAGGACTTATTGCACCTAAAGACGAAAAGACTACTAACTCTAAAGTTGCAGCTATAAGTATAGAAAGTATTTCTGCAGAAGCCAAGCAACTTGTTAATAGAGGGTTGGTTTTAGATATCGAAAGAATGGAAAGAGAACTTGCCAGAAATCCAAACGATATCTCATTGAAAAGGCAATTAGCACAAAAGTGGGATGATGTAAACATGACATCAGTAAGTGGATTATATCTATACGAAGTTGCTGTTGCAGAACCCAATTTAGAGAATTGGTTAAAATCAGGAGATCAATTAAGAGTGGGTTATAAACTCGTAAAAGATTCGGTGAGCAGAGAATACATGCTAGATAATGCGATATTAAGTTATGAAAAAGCATTACTACTTGATCCAGAGAACTTACAAGCAAAAACGGGGCTTGGTGTATGCTATGTAGAAGGTACTGCTAACCCAATGAGCGGAATACAACTCTTGTTATCTGTTGTTGAAGCCGACTCACAGAATGTACCAGCAAATTTAAATTTGGCTTTGTTTTCTATGAAAACTGGTCAGTATGATAAGGCTGAGCAAAGATTATTGACTGTTGCCAAAAATGCACCAGATGCCGAAGTATATTTTTACTTAGGCGAAACCTATCGTAATTTAGGAGAACGCAGAAAAGCTATTGATGCTTTTGAACTTTGCAAGCGATATGTTGTAGAGCCTGCAGCAATCCAAACTATTGATAGGATTATAAACGAATTAAAATAATTATTAACCATTAAAAAAATTAAATTATGCCAAGCGGTAAAAAACGTAAAAGACATAAAATGGCTACTCACAAGCGCAAAAAACGCTTAAGAAAGAATAGACATAAGAAAAAATAAACTCCGCAAGCTATTGGTAGGGCGCAAATCTTACGTCGTGCTAATATAACTTGTAAAATTAAATTGTTACACTATATCGAAACCCCGCCATTTAGCGGGACTTCGATGTTTAAATTGTTGTGTATTGGTGAAGGAATTAATAATCAATGCTGGCCCAACTGGAGTCACCATTGCATTACTTCAAGATAAACAGCTGGTAGAGTTACATTTAGAACAAAATAATAATAACTATACAGTAGGGGATTTATATCTAGGGCGAATTAAAAAAATAATGCCTGGTTTAAATGCTGCTTTTGTAGATGTAGGCTATGAAAAAGATGCTTTTCTGCATTATCTTGACTTAGGTCCACAGGTAAAATCATTATTAAAACTCACCAAGCTAATACGAAACGGGCAATATCAGGCAAAAGATCTTGCCAAATTTACCCGTGATGAAGACATAAATAAAAACGGTAAAATTACAGATGTTCTTGTAAAAGGGCAGGTTTTACCAGTTCAAATTGCCAAGGAGCCTATATCTTCTAAAGGTCCTAGACTTAGTTCAGATATATCATTAGCCGGAAGATATGTTGTTTTGGTTCCCTTCTCTGACGTAGTCTCAGTTTCTAAAAAAATTAAAAGTTCTGCCGAACGGAATAGGTTAAAAAAATTGGTCGATAGCGTTCGTCCGAATAATTTTGGTATCATCATTCGCACGGTTTCAGAAGGAAAGGGTGTTGCAGATTTACATAGAGATATTAATGAACTAGTAGCAAAGTGGGAATCTATGTCGCACAAATTGCACATGGCAGAACCCGCTCAAAAACTTTTGGGCGAAAGCGATAGAACTTCGACATTACTTAGAGACGTTTTAAATCCCGATTTTCAGAACATTCATGTTAATGATGCAGTTATATACGAGGAAATTAGATCTTATATACACAACATCGCTCCAGAACAAGAGAAAATTGTAAAACTATATAAAGGGAAAGATCCATTTTATGAGCACATAGGAATTGATAAACAAATCAAATCTTTATTTGGTCGTACAGTAAACATGCAAGGTGGAGCTTACTTAATTTTAGAGCACACTGAGGCCATGCATGTGATTGACGTAAACAGCGGAAATCGTACAGCAAGCGGAAATAGCCAGGAAGAAAATGCATTACAAGTAAATTTAGAGGCAGCAAAAGAAATTGCTCGTCAATTAAGATTACGAGATATGGGTGGTATCATCGTGGTAGATTTTATAGACATGCATAAAGCAACAAACCGTAAAATTTTGTTTGATGCATTTAAGCAAGAAATGAACAACGATAGAGCCAAACACACTATTCTCCCTCCAAGTAAATTTGGTTTAATTCAATTAACACGCCAACGTGTTAGGCCTGAAATGAATATTGTAACGGTTGAAAAATGTCCTACGTGCAATGGTACCGGTGAAATAAAAGCCAGTATTTTATTAGCAGATGATATTGAAAACAACTTGCAATATATACTCAAAGAGCAAAATGAAACAAGTATAACCTTACACGTTCATCCGTATTTGGAAGCCTACTTAAAGAAGGGTTTATATTCCATTCAGTGGAAATGGTTTTTAAAATACAAGCAGTGGATAAAAATAAAAGCAATTAATGCATATCATCTTACTGAATATCATTTCTATAACGACAGAGATGAGCAGATAAAAATTTAATTGAAATAGGTATAAAATTAAAAAGCCCCGACGATTATTGTCGGGGCTTTTTAGTAAGAAGTTGCTAGAGGTTATTGTATTTCACCTTTTTCTGCAGCTCTTTTCAATTTTTCGTTTGCAATGATTGCAATCTCTACTCTACGGTTTTGAGCTCTGCCTTCAACAGTGGTATTATCTGCAATTGGCTGATCAATGCCGTAACCTACGGTAGTAACTCTATTTATCATTACATTTTGTGTGGCAGCATAATTTTTCACTGCATTCGCTCTACGCTCAGATAATTCTTGGTTGTATTGCACTCTACCAGTATTATCTGTATGACCTTCTATGATGATGTTTGTATCTTCATATTTGTTTAAAATGTTTGCTAGAGAGGCAATATTTTCTCTAGAAGCAGTTTTAAGTTCAGCAGAATTTACATCAAACAAAATCCCAGAATCAAACGTGATTTTTATACCTTCTCCAATTCTCTCAATTTTTGCTCCTTTTAAATCGTTCTGTAATTCTTCGGCTTGTTTATCCATGTAGCGACCAATAAGTGCTCCGGCTGTTCCACCAACAGCACCACCAATGATTGCTCCTAAGATGGTATTACCAGATTTCTTTCCTATTATGGCACCAACGGCACCACCAACAGCAGCTCCAGCTGCCGTACCTTTTTCTTGATTGCTCCAATTTTTGCAACCTGGCATAACAAAAGTCATCATCACTAATGCTAATGCCATAAAGGCGAGTTTTATTTTTCTATTTTTCATAACTATTAATTTTGTTACAAACATACGCAATCATTATGCCATTTGGGTTTTAATTAAAGCATAGTATGTTATATTATGTTTCAATCATATTCCCGTCCCTTTTATTACTTTTGTATGCTATGAGTACATTAAATATTGGTAACGATTGGGAAAGCATAAAATCTAAACTGAAAAGACGTTATGTTCATTTAACAGAAAACGATTTAGCTTTTTCTGCAGGGGAAGAAAAACAATTAATTGAAAGATTAAGCAAGCGATTATTAACTAATTCGGCTTATGTTATAAACCTCATTACAAAATTGCAACGCAACACCACAACCAACAGATTATGATAACCTTGGGTGATGTTAAAGAATTAGAAGTAACATCTGAAGAATTCAGTACCGAAACTCCCTACACGCTAACTCTTTGGAATGACAACCACAATACGTTTGAGCACGTTATAAACTGCTTGATAAAATTTATCCACAAAACTCCAGTGGAGGCAGAAGAAATTGCCTGGTTTGTACACACCAAAGGCAAACACAAGCTCTTGGAAGGGAGTAAATCCGAATTAATAGAATCTTTTAATATTTTAAAATTTAAAGGATTAACCGTTAGTTTAGATTAAATTCTCTCAAATCAAATATTTTGGTATCTCCATACTCCCCTAAAGGTTTTTGAATGAAAGGTTTCATGTAGTCATTTTCCAAAATACTTCTATCGTTTACTATTAAGTATTTGGCACCTTTTTGTATTAAATAGTTCATGCGTTCTGCATCCTGCAAATGGGAGTAGCCAAAACCAGAATATCCCTTTTGATTCATTAAATATAACGAGATATTAATACTTTGATCCGGAAGTGAAATTACTAAATCGCTTCTGTTTATACCAATTGAACGGAGATAAGGTTCTATCGTTTCTAACGATTTAAATGTAACGCTATAATACCAATGATACCAACTCCAATAATTAGTAGTAACCTCATCTAAAACAAAAGTATTTTTACTTATAAAATCATTTTTTGAGTACTTTAATCGGGTGATAGATGCTGTATTAAATATTATAAAAAGCAGAATAATTATTGCAGCAATTTTAACTGACAAATTCGTTAAAAGATTAGGTAGTTTGGTTTGAATAAAATGTATAAATGCAAGATAAATTACTGGAATTATTATTTATGCATTGGTAAGATAATAATCATGAACATCAAAAACTTGATAAAATAATAAGATGAAAAATAATACCCCAATGGATAATAATGACATTAAACACGCATAAAATTTATTTAGTTTATGGAACGATAAAAGTAAAATCAATTGAATGAGTAAAAAAATCCAAAGCAACCAAGTATTAAATACCTGGGGTAATATATTGTTATATAGTTTTTTAGCAATTTCCAATATGCCTTCGTAATTCAATTCCCATATTGGTAATACTCCTAGTAAAAAAATATATTGCAAGTTATTTTCATTATAATATCTAGCATAAATATACCAGACGATTATTGTGAGAAAACTTAAAATAATACCAGATACAATTTTTAGGAATTCATTTTTTGAGAATGTGTTTTTAATGAAATTTAATTTTGCTAAAATTAAACAACCTATCAAAGCAAAATAAATAAACAAGGATGATATCTTTAATAATCCAGCTATGGTGAAAAATACTAAAGCAAAAATTAAATGTTGGTTTTTTTTCTGGAAAGCAAATTTAGAGGTAAAATAACAAGCAATTAATGAACAACTAAATGCAGTAGTATCCATTAAAAAATTATTGCCATAAAAAGCTAATACCGGCGAAGTGAACAATATAGCCGCTCCAACCATAGACCAAAAAACATCTTTTATTAATAACACTAATGTTTTAAATAAACAAAATAATCCAATGAAGAGTATTAATGCATTAAAAATCCGGTATATACTTTCATCTTTCCCAAATATTTTCCAAAGTTGAGCAACTGAATAATACACAATTGGAAATTCACTTACTGTTTTACTTGATCCATTTTCGCCTACCCAATTAATTTCTGGTTCAAGAAATGGAAGATTATCCTGATAATAATTATTGGTTATGGATAAACAATCTGCCTGTCGTCATTGGTGGTTAGAGTAAGATCCAAAAAAAGTAGAATACTTATAACCATACGCATATGCCATTAATCCTAATACAAGGATGAAAACACAGTATACTACTAGCTTGTTAGGTTGTTGATTTAACTTAAATCCCATGGTGAGAGAGCATTTGGGTGGATTTTTTTAGAAGATTATTTATGCAATATTAATAATATTATTTATTGCATAAAAAATTAATTAATTGCACTTCAATTTAATATTTTCTCATAAAAAAGAAGCCCCGACGATAAATGTCGGGGCTTCTTACATTAAGCATTTAAATGTATTTATTTAATATCGAAGGTTATTCCTCCATAAACTAATCTGCCTAATTGTGGGCCGCCCCAAATTTGTTTATTGTAAGCATTGGTTAAGTTAGAACCACCAATTTGTAAAGTAGAACTAGTGCGAGGCATTTTCATTGAGAAAGATGCATCTAACGTACCTATGTTTTCAATTGGGCCGATATCAAATGGGAATTCATAAACAAATGATTCTTGCCAACGGTAGTTTACATTATAGCTGTAAAGTTTTTTGAACTCACCTTCTAAACCAACGTTAAATTTGTTTTTTGGCGTGTTGTAGAAAGAAAGAAATCCAGCAGGTAAATCACCTATCTTATTGAAGCTATAATTGGTGTTAAGGTTAATTGCTTTACTAAATGAATAACCCACTGCAATAGAAGCTCCTTGGGTAGTTACTTCTGTCGGATTATTAAACCAAACTTGAATAATTCTGGTTGGGCTGCTAGGATCATTTAAACGGTTACGAGATTGTCCGTCAGGTCCTGGGGCAGCACCAATGGCAACTAGTAATTGTGGTACTGTTGGGCGCGTACCATTGGTATTACCAACAAAAGGTTGCGCACCAATAAAGTTATCGTAGTTGCTTCTGTAATAATTTACGTCGATGATTAATTTATTATCGATGATGGTTTTGTAACCTACTTCAAAAGTTTTTACTTGTTCTACATCCAACTTTGGAGCAAAATAATTAAAAGCCGTTGAACCACCGGCTACTGCACCAATATTTGCAGAAGGATTACCTTGTGTTAATAATCTAGTCTCATACCCTGCAAACCCTTCTGGGCGCACGTTACCTAATAATAAAGCCGAACCAATATCTAAGCGAATAAACTGATCGATTTGGGTTGGGCTACGGAATGCAGAGCCAAAACTTGCGCGGAAATTATTTTGACGTTGATCGCCGAAGGTATAAACAGCTGAAGCTCTAGGGGAAACTTTTGCCTCAAAAAATTTAAAGGCATCTACACGAGTAGCTACTTGCAATTTCAACTTATCTTCTAAAACAGTTTTAGTAATTTGAGCATAGCCACCATATTCGTAGTTTTTGATAGGGTCTCCGTCAATTTTATCTTCAAATACAGCACCACTGGACGATAAACTAAAATCGCGGTATGAACCACCAATTATAATGGTAGCAAATTCAGGGTTAAATAAGTATTGCCCACTAATATCAGACATAATAGAATTAACCGGTAAACGAGAACCACGTGGTTGATTTAAATTCAAGTTGAATTCTCTTAATTTATTGAAGGCAACAGAACCTGGTTTTGGCCAAGTAGCTTCTGCAGCTGCATAGGCTTGTGCCGGAGTTGCGCCACCTTGTAAAGCGCCGCCATAGGTGCCAAAAAACAATGCAGCATAATGAGGGGCATTACCTGGTAAGGCTGGTAATCCAACCGCGGTAGGGTTCAAGGTTGCCATACGGGCACCTAAGAAGCTTAAATCATAGCTATCTCCACCATTGTCTTCCGTTCTAAATCCTCTTAAAAACCATTTATCGCTTTTTAATTCGGCTCTAAACTGATTTAATTCTAATTCTTTTAACCGATACCTGCTGGTAGATTGGTAAGAAGTTTGGCCTTTGGTGTATTTATAATCAACAGTGGCTTTAATTTTATCTGTTAGTAGAACAGATACACTTGGGTGAAAACGTAGATTTCTAGTTGTTTCGTCGTTTTGGATCAAGGCTAATTCTGCCCAGCCTGGAGTATAAATTACTTGACCAGGAACAATGGTAATACCTGCTTGTGCAGTACTTATTTCACCATATTTGTTTAAGGCATCAAATCCGAAAGGAGATCCTTGATCATTGTTTACGGCAGAAGTAATTCTCTTTTTAGAGAAATCATCAGCTACCCAATCATTTGCAGTAATGTATGATGCATTAATTTTAAAGGCAAAATTGTTTCCAATTTTAGAAGCTACACGTATTTGTCCATCAAACAACTCACGAGAACCACCTTTAATCTTTACCCCAATTCCTTGGTGTATAAAAGGATCTTTTGAATTGGTAATTAAAACACCATTAAAGGCGTTAGCACCGTAAAGTGCTGATGCAGGTCCGTGTATAATTTCCACCGAGTTGATGTCTAATTCAGCTACACCCAACATGTTACCCAAATTAAGATTTAAGCTGGGTACCTGTAAGTCTACATAGTCTGCTAACTGAATCATGCGTTCAGATTTTGGACTATTGAAACCACGTGTAGAAATAGTAGTCAATAACATCGAAGAACTATTAACATCTACCCCTTGAAAACGAGCAAGATTAGAGAATAATTCTGGTCCACTGCCCGCTTCTATTTGGCGAGATTGGATTTGAGTAACCGTTACTGGAGCTTCCAGAATTCGTTCTGCTACGCGTGAAGCAGAGATGATAACTTCATTGCCGACGATAGATTGCTCTCTCAACTTCACAGAAATATCAGTTCTCGCAGCATCTAGAGTAACTCTTTGCTCTTCATAGCCAATGTAGGTAAATACAAGAGTTACCGGGCCACGTGCAAAATTTAAATTTAATTGAAAGTTTCCATTTCCATCGGTTGCTGTACCTGTGAAAGTACCTAAAATAACCACACTAACTCCAATGAGTGGTTGGTTGTTTTGATCCGTAACCGTGCCTCTAGAAACTTGTGCTACAGATGTTGCAGCAACAAGGAGTAAACACATAAATGCAACTCCAAAGGGTACAAGTTTTTTCATAATGAATTTTTAAAAGGGTTTAATGTTTAATTGAGTTGTGTAACGTAAACTTTAATTAAAAGTTAATTTAAATTAAACTTTAGTTTGGTTGAGAGCCACTCAAAACTAAATTTGTAACCTAATATAAGAAGTTTAATTAATCGAATGCAAGTATTTAATACAATTATTATTTGTATTACTTGATTGTACTATGTAAACTGCCCCCTTTGGCAAATAACTTATCTACTTTATTTTCTACTTCGGGATCTTTTACTAAAACTGGTGCATGATGCGGTTTAATTCTTGCATCTATGATTAATGGGCCATTACAACCCCAATGCTTGTTTTCGATGAAAGAATTTACACCATATATATCATGAGAGGGGTTACACCTGGTATAGGTTACCCAAAGGTAATTTTTGAGAGCTGCTGCTGTAAAGTTGGCATCATCGCAAACAATTATAAACGGAATTTGATGTAGATTTTCGTTTTTCAATTGTTCGTTTAATTGGCGCATCTCCTTTTCAGCCTGCTCGTAGATGGTAAATTTTGGGCCTGTTAAAGCAACTACGCCCGGCATGCAAAGTTTAGGGTTTTCGAAGAGATTTAATTGGTTGAGTACAGATGGAATTTCTGTTGCCAATGTTCTTATTTCTTCTCCATAAGCTGCAAAAACTACCTTACTACCTGAATTTATACCGGTACCAGAATAATCTAAAGTGTCTATGGTGGTATTGGTATAAAAATGAATATCTCTTTTTAAGTCGATGCGTTTTAGAAGGTACTCCATAAACTCTTGTACATTATGAGTACTTAATTTATGATGGTCATCGGCAGTAATGAATAAAAATTTTGCTAAACTTAATTGCCCAGTTCCTAAAATATGATTGGCAATGGTAAGTAACTCGGCAGGTTGTTTAGTAGGTAAATATGGAGTATATCGTTCGCTACCAATGGCTAATAACAAAGGGTGAACACCTGCTGCATCTACTGCATGTACCTCTTGTAATCCCGGAACTTCTTGTTTTATGGCACTGCCAGTTATAGCATGTATTAGCTCCCCGAAACTGGTGTCTTCTTGTGGTGGCCGGCCAACTACGGTAAATGGCCAAATGGCATTTTTGCGTGCATACACTTTATGTACTCGCATCAGCGGGAATGGGTGTTGCAAACTATAATAACCTAGATGATCTCCGAATGGTCCTTCGGGTTTATTTTCCTCCGGATATACTTCGCCGGTGATTACAAAATCGGCATCGGTACTAATGCAAAATCCATCTTGATAGGTATATCTAAATCTTCTTCCGCCCAAAACACCTGCAAAAGTCATTTCAGAAATTCCCTCCGGTAATGGCATAACAGCAGATAAAGTGTGCGATGGAGGGCCTCCTACAAAACAACTTACTTTTAATGGAATTCCTTTTTTGTTGGCTTTAGTTTGATGTACCCCGATGCCCCGATGCAGTTGATAATGTAATCCAATTTCGGCATCTTTTGAATACTCATTTCCATTGAGTTGAATACGATACATGCCAAGATTTGACTTCATGATTCCGGGTTGATCAATATCTTCTGAGTACACTTGGGGTAGGGTTACAAACGCACCACCATCCATTGGCCAATGTTTAATGAGTGGTAAATCAGAGATTTTGATTTCTTCATACATCACCGGTTTAGTTATTGGATTTTTTAGTGGTAGAGCTTTTAATGCCGCCAGCCCGGTTTGTATATTCTGAAATGGATTTTTTAAGGCCTTCATAGGATCGCCTTTTAATTCAATTAGTTTCTGAACCTGTTCTAGGGTATCTCTGAAAAGAAATAGACTTCTATCTAAACTTCCAAAAATATTGGATGCAGCCCTAAACTTAGTTCCTTTTACTCGCTCAAAAAGTAGTGCTGGTCCCCCAGCCTCATACACTCGTAAATGTATGGAAGCCATTTCTAAATTAGGGTCCACTTCTTCTTTAACCCTGACCAAATGTCCGTGCTTTTCTAAATCAACTAAGCAATGTTCTAAACTTTTGTAAGCCATATTCTCTTAAACACAAAGGTAAATGTATGGTTTGTTTTGGTATGACTAAAAAAATCACGCCTACTAGAAATGGAAGGGCAGGTTAAACCGCTTCAAAGGCGGACTTGCCAGAAAAAAGGCACGATGTATATTGTCTAATAACTAGTGATGAACTTGTTGCTGAATAAATAATTTAAATTTCTGAGAATGATTTTATTACGGTTTACCTGAAATTTTTGCGACATTTAAATGGATGAAAAAAATATCTGCTTGTATATTAGGCGCCACCGGATTGGTAGGGAATCAACTACTTCATTTGCTTTTGGAAGATGAACGATTTGCCGAAGTGAGAATCTTTGTGCGGAGAGATTGCGGAATCATCCACCCTAAACTAAAACAATACCTAATTGATTTTGATGCGCCGGAAATGTATGAGAACGATATCATTGGCGAAGTTTTGTTTTCATGTTTAGGTACTACTTTGCGTGTAGCAGGAAGCAAAGAGGCACAATACCAAGTAGATTTTACCTATCAACTAGAATTTGCGAGACTTGCTTCTAAAAATGGAGTTGAAAAATATGTGTTAATTTCATCTGCTGGCGCAAATGAAAAGTCCAAGATATTTTACTCGAGAATAAAGGGCGAATTAGAAAAAGCCATCCTGAAATTAACTTTCAATCAAATTAGTATCCTTCAACCCGGTATTTTAAAAGGGAAACGAAGCGAGTTTCGTTTGGGCGAGCGTATTGGGATTGCAGCCTTGGCCATGTTTGGCATGATACCTTTATTTGCCGGCTACCGACCTATCCCTGCTTTGCTGGTTGCAAAAGCCATGATAAATGCTTGTTTAAATCAGAAAGAAAAAGTGAAAATATATACTTTAAAAAAAGTTTTTTTGTTGGGGGAGGATTAAATTAATTACTAGTCATGAAGAAAAGTTTATTCGAATTGTTGAATATTCAAATACTCGAATTGCTGTACTAGCTCATTTGATGATTTTACTACTTAATTCTGTTTCCTTAGCGTCGATTTAATCAAAACAAAGTCCGAAACTTTAACTCGATTATCTTTTATTTCTCCGCTAACACGCGCTTTCCTTACTTTATTACAAAAGCCATCATCGGCATGTGCATCTCCATGTTCATCAATGGTAGTACCATCAATCCAATATACTTTTCCTTTGATTTTAATTGCCAAATCGCATCCAAAACCTGGCTGATTAAATTGACATTGTCCGCAGGCTACTTCGTAAACAGCCGACTTTAACTTCAAAGAGTTGTTTACTGTTTGTTTGTTTTCTTGAGCGCTTGCTATCAGAGAAAAGGCAAGTAATATGGTTAAGAAAGTATATTTCATAGTGTTTACATTTTATAAATTACGGCATTGATGTTCATACCTGCACCAACTGAAGCAAAAATAATGATATCCTCGGAGTTTATTTGGTGTTTTTTTAGTTCACCATTTATGATTAAATGATATAAAGTAGGTAAAGTTGCAACAGATGAATTTCCTAACCATGATATTGTCATTGGCATAATGTCTTCCGGAGATTCGTCCATGCCATACAAAGCATATAAACGTTTAAGAATGGCATCGTCCATTTTTCCGTTTGCTTGGTGGATCAATACTTTTTTAATATCCTTTAGTTGAACATTGCATTTCTCTAAGCAGGATTTTATGGCAGTTGGTACTACTTCTAAAGCATATTGATACAATTTTCGGCCATTCATTTTCAGATACAAATCTTCGGTAAGTTTCTGATTGTAAGATTTGCCCATGAATAACATTTTAGAATATTGATGGGTGTCTGAACGGGTTTTGTGGGCCAAAATTCCGATTGGGGTATCGCTTGTTTTAGCTTCTAAAATTACTGCTCCAGCACCATCCGCATAAATCATACTATCTCTATCGTGTGGATCGCAAACTCTGGAGATAGTTTCGGCACCAATTACCAGTATTTTTTTTGCATCGCCAGATTTAATAAAATAATCGGCTTGTATTACTCCCTGCAACCAACCCGGGCAACCAAATGGAATATCGTATGCTACAGTTTCGGGGTTAATTATACCCAATTGGTATTTTACTCTTGCTGCCAAACTAGGTACCAAGTCTGATCGGTTATTATCGTAAGTAACATCACCAAAGTTATGTGCTACAATCACATAATCTAAATCCTCTTTATCAATTTTAGCAGAGTTTATCGCTTCTAAAGCTGCAAAAGTTGCAATATCGGAAGTTACCAAATCGTCAGTAACGTATCTGCGCTCAGCAATAGTGGTAATTTCTTGAAACTTATCAATGATATCTTGATTTGTTTTATTGAGTTTGGTTCCGTCATTTTCATAGAACTCGTGGTTTAAAAATGCTTCATTTTTAACCACTTTTGAAGGAATATACGCCCCTGTTCCTGAAATTACACTGTATGTTTTACGCATAAAAATTTGATTTAAGTTTGCTAGTAGAATGAGAACGATTTAATAAGCAAACGAAACATCCAACTTGGATAGTTTTAAAAAGTAAATGTACCAATTTGTACATTATTTAGCGAAAAACTTTATCAAAAAGCATAAATAATACGAGGTGATGCTTGCATCACCTCGTACACAACAATTCATTAATTGATTATTATTTTTTGCCTAAAACGCCCGAAAAAGTTAATCCTATGGCATTGGCAGAATAGGTGTTGCTGTTTTCATCGGTATAAGTCATCAAGGTATAGCTTAAACCAATTCCTTTGAAAGAGGCTTCAATCACAGGTCCAATGGCACCTTTAAAGTCCAGATCCGGACCAATACCATCAGCACGATAACGAATTCCTTGGTGCGTTACAATACCTGCTCCGATTCTTAAATCTTTAATCGGAAAATAATGAGCAGTTAAATGAATAGGGAAGCGCGTTAGACGGATGTTGGCATTATCTGCCTTTGTGGTAACATATTTTATCCCCAAACTGGTTCTTAAAGCAAAATTTTCTTTTTCATTCAAGGCAATTTGGATGCCTGCTGAAATGGTTCCGCCTTGTCCGGCAACAATAGTTTGCTCACTTCCATCTGCAAATAGGATTCTGGCAACTTCGTCTCCCCCAAGTTCAAGAGCACCTGCCAGTAAAAATTTAACCGGTGATTTTTTTGGAATCTCCTGAGCATAAATAGTGCAGGTAATGAGCGACATAGCAAAAAATAGAGTAAAAGTTTTCTTCATATGGATTTTTTTTGAGCAACAATTATAACAAATTAACTAACCAAAAAAATTGCAATCGTTGATAACAACTAAAAATTTACAATTGTCTTTTAAGTAATCTGAATGCCAAAAAATTAAGTGGTTAATTAGGGTTTTTCTCCACTCTTATGCCGATGTCTTCGATGTGCATGAGAGGCTCATCGCGCATGTTTTGTTCTAATTGCATAAGGTAAATGCCCGGTTTGTCGAATTTTATTTTCTGTACTATTGGAAAAGTATAGCTGTATATGAAACCAGAACCACTGCCAAGCCACCTGCCATCTGCTTCTGCTAATTTAAATTCATGATTAGTTACTGTTCTTTTTAAGTCTACATCCTCCAAAGTAAAAACCACAAACAAATTACTGTATTTATACTGGTCATTGTGTCTAAGGTTTAAGGAAACATCGTAATGCAAAGAGGTGTCTCTAATGGTTACTAAATAGTTTGGCTTAAAATTATATGACCAACCTTTGTTTTCCAATGGGGTATGCACATCATAAAGCGCTTGTTCTTGACAGGAAGTAAATAGCAAACAAACACACAAAAACATGAAAATACTACTTTTAGCTATCCTTGCCACGGTTTTTATTATTTTTATTTTGGTTTGGATTTTGGTTCGGTCTAGTATTTTTAGCAACATCCGTTACATTTTTATTCCGATTAGGGTTACGTTTTTTGTTACGATTGCCTTGCTTTTTGCGGTCATCCAAACGAGTTAAACTATCTTGTCCTACCACGTTTTCGTAATCATAGGATTTAATGGCTTGAATTTCGGGTTGTGCTATCTCAGCAACTAATTCAATAGGTTTTTCGCCTTTTTTATTTAGGGCGATGATTTCATTTACTTTCGGAATTTCTAATGGAATCCAATTCTCGTCTTCGGCATAACTGAACCACATCAGTTTTTTAAAAATATCTGTTTTGCGCAAATAAGCGTGCCCCTTCTTGGTTTCTAGCCGTTCTACATCTTTTGGGAATTGCCTTAGTGCATCCATGTAAGTATCTAACTCATAGTTTAAGCAACATTTAAGTTTGCCACATTGTCCTGCAAGTTTCGATGTGTTTAAGGAAAGGTTTTGGTAGCGTGCTGCAGCGGTAGAAACGGTTTTAAATTCCGTTAGCCAAGTAGAACAACATAATTCTCTGCCACAAGAACCAATGCCTCCTAATCGGCTTGCTTCTTGGCGCATACCAATTTGCCGCATTTCTATTCTTACTCTAAAATTTTCTGCCAGACGTTTTATTAATTCCCTGAAATCTACTCTGTCTTCGGCAGTATAATAAAATGTTGCCTTGGTTTTATCGCCTTGGTAATCTACATCACTTAATTTCATGTTCAAATTAAGTTCGGTAATGATAGTGCGGGCGCGTTGTTGTGTGTCTTTTTCTAAACTTTTGGCCAATTTCCATTTTTCAACATCGGCTTCTGTTGCTTTTCTATATACTTTTTTTATGCTTTCTGCATCGCCACTAAGGCGATGTTTTTTGAGTTGCATTTTCACCAACTCGCCGGTCATGGTTACATGCCCAATGTCATATCCGCCGGCATTACCTTCTACTACAACCAATTCTCCGGCTTCTAAATAAAGAGCATCTACATTGCGGTAAAAATCTTTACGTGAGCCTTTAAAACGGACTTCAATAACATCAAAGGGTTTATAATTAGTTGGCATATCCATGTCGGATAGCCAATCGTGTACATCTAATTTGCTGCATCCACCATCGGTCATGCAAGCACCGTTACTTTTACATCCTGCAGGAGTACAACTACCCGAGGAACAAGAACCACATCCCATATCTTTTTATATGTTGAAATCTGCTTAGCTTATGCCGTAACAGATTGTTGTTTTAATAAAATTACTATTCGCAAAGATAAATCTAAAAAAACTATTTTGGCATTTGCATTACGCTCAATGTGGTAGATGGCTTTTTCCATTTCTTCCAAAATGGGCGATACAATTCCGAACGGCACAAATTGCGAAAATCGTTCAACAAATTCTAATTCTTGGCTATTTACTTTTACTAATTCTTTCGTATGGCTGTTCCATAGTAAGCATTCGCGAAGCAAACCTAAACCGTATCTTAAAAAACTTTTCTGCGATTCCCGCCTCATTTTGGCGGTTTCTTCTACCCATGCCATCAGGGTAAGACCATTTGCTTTGTAGCATAAACGCATCCAATTCATAAAAACTTCCTCGTAATCATTTTGCAATTCCTGTGCTGTAGAAATGGCAGTTGCTAAATCCCCTTCGGCTAAAAACGTGGCTTTTTGAGCATTTTCGTTACTGATTTCTATGTTTTCTACTAAAAAACTACGAATGACTTCGTCTTCTAATTTTGGAATTTTTATGAGTTGAGTTCTAGACAATATGGTAGATAAAATAGCATCTCGGTTTTCGGTTACGAACAATAAAATGGTTTTATGCGGTGGCTCTTCTATGAGTTTTAAAAGAGCATTGCCTTCTTTCCCTAAATATTCGGGCAACCACATAATTAATACCTTAAACTCGCTCTCAAATGGTTTTAAGCTGAGTTTTTGAAGGATATTATGGCATTCGTGTATGTAAATATTCAGTTGTTTATTTTCTGCATCGAGGTAATTTAGCCAAGCAGCATAGGTTAAGCAGGCTTCTTTATCTAACGCAATTCTCCACTCGGGCATAAACACATCGCAGGTTTCCTTTTTAGAAGAAGTGGTGACGTAAGGGAAAGAAAAATGTAAATCGGGATGAGCCAATTTTTGGTATTTACGGCACGAACTGCATTCGCCGCATGAGTCATTTTCTTGTTTATTTTGGCACGAAATATACTGAGCATAGGCAATAGCCAAGTTTAAACTGCAACAACCCTGTGGCCCCATAAATAATTGAGCATGTGGTATCCGACCGGTTTTTACCGTAGTTATTAATCGGTTTTTCACCTCCAATTGACCTGGGATATCTTTAAATTGCATGGGTTAAAGATAGATAATAGGATAATTAAATGAGATGGGCATTGAATCAATTTATATCTTTACCTCATGGCACGTATCATGGCATTTGATTTTGGCACTAAGCGCTTGGGCATTGCCGTAACCGACCCCATGCAACTCATTGCCAACGGGCTTACTACCATCCACCCAAAAGATATAGTAGATTTTTTGAATAAATATTTACAAACCGAACAAGTAGAAACCTTTGTAGTTGGCGAGCCTAAACAAAACGATGGCAGCAATTCGGAAACCGAAAGATACATTGTGGGTTTTATGAATGTACTCAAGAAGAATTTTCCGCAAATTCCGATAGTAAGAATGGATGAGCGATTTACTTCTGTTATGGCACAGCGGGTGATATTGCAAAGTGGTTTAAAAAAATCCGATCGGCAAAATAAAGCATTAACCGATACCATTAGCGCTACCATTATTTTGCAAGGTTACATGCAAATGAAAGGGTATTAGGTTGTGTGTTGCGAGTTTTCCCTTTAGGTAAGCATGAAAAATTTAAAATTCAAAACTCAAAATTCCTCCTTCTTATTTCATATTTCCTCTTTCCCATTCAAAATCCAAAATCCAAAATCCAAAATTCCTTTTTCCTCCTTCCGACCAGCAACCTCGTACTAACAATTATGCATTTTCACAATTACTGCTAATTTTGTAGCATGATTCTTCCCATAACCGCCTATGGCGATCCGGTGCTTAAAAAGAAAGCGCTGGACATTGATAAAGCCTATCCGGATTTACCTAAACTCATACAAGACATGTTCGAAACCATGTATGCTGCCAGTGGGGTAGGTTTGGCGGCGCCTCAGGTTGGTTTGTCTATTCGTTTATTTGTGATAGATGCTACCCCTTTTGCCGAGGAAGAAGAACCGGATTTTGAATTCTTGAAACAGTTTAAAAAAGTATTCATCAACCCAATTATATTGGCAGAAAAAGGTGACTTATGGGATTTTAATGAGGGATGTTTAAGTATTCCGGAAATACGAGAAGAAGTGAAACGCTACCAAGAAGTGCAATTGCGTTACCTCGATGAACATTTTAAGGAGCATACTGCTTGGTTTAGCGGTCTGGCAGCCAGAATTATCCAGCACGAATACGACCACATAGAAGGAAAATTATTTACCGATTATCTATCGCCCATGCGTAAACGCATGCTTAATGCCAAACTCGAGGCCATTGCGAAAGGCGAAGTAAAAGTGGCATATCGCATGAAATTTCCGAAAAAGAAGAAAAGATAAGATTAAAAACTAAGTAAATAAGATATCAAAAAAATCTTTTATTCTACCATGAACTTGAATTGATATACATGTTCTTTACCAATTAATTTTGCCACATATACCCCCGATTTTAATTGGTTTTTATTCAAGATAAATGCATTAGAGGATATTGGAGCCTCTAAAATTGTGGTACCGCTGAGGGAATAAATGGTAATTTTGTTCATATCCAACTCAGGGTAGTTGATGATGAGATCATTGCCGTTGGTATAATGCCATACAGACTGCTTTTTATCTTTATTTAATACTGATGTTATTACCCCAGCCGACATAAAATCACAAGGTTTATCCGTCTGATTTATTTGCATGTTTTTGTCGGTATAACATCTAAAATCCCCGGTTTGCAACTCATTAGTTGCCTTAACTCCAAGCCCACCAAAGAAATTACCTTTGTTGGCAAAAACTGGAATATTTTCATTTTCCTTTGCAAAACCATTAACTAAATACCAACTTTCTGTTGTTGCATTTTGGGTGATGGAAGGGTATTGAACTTTAAAGCTTACCCCTTGTATGGTTTGCGTTTTTACCGAATCAATTTTATACTCAAACTTATCGAATAGATTATTTCGATGTTGGAAAAGCCCCCTGAAACTACTACTTCTTACGGTTAATGTGCTGCCTGCAGCCAAAGAATAATCAAATAACTTATAAAACCTACCATCGTCAAAGTAAAAAATTTGTTCTCCGGAAGAATAGACAATTTCTCTGCCCCATGAGATTGGCTCTGCAATGGGACTGAACAAGGTTGCGGTTATAATACGGCAGTTGCGGTCAAAAATCAATTCACGTATGATGGTATCTTTCACCGATTCGTATTTTACATACCCAATGATAGGATTACCGGATGTGTTTTCATTTATGGTTACCGAATAAAACCATTTAGCACCTACCGGAGCAAAATCAATAGTATTATTACCGGGAAGTAGTTGAGAAAATGTTGGGAATACATAGAACAATATCCCGAACAACATGATTATTTTTTTCATATGAGAGCAATTGATAAGTCTAAGTTAACAAGTCAATTACATAATTCAAATTAAAAAATAAAATAGTTTAAAAATTCAACTTCCTCTTAATGTATTGTATGCTCAAATCATCGAAAAAGCAATCACCGGTTCCATCATATACCAAATAAATCTTTATGGTTTTGCCAATCAGGTTTTCGGGGATGTAAACTTCTTTAGTAACCATTTCCCAACCTTTGGCATTCCTGTTTTCTATGGTCATTTGGTTGTTGTAATATAAACCTTCTTCTTCGGATGCTAGCACTATAGCAACATTTCCTAAACGCCAACCACTAATTTTAAAACTATCTCCTAGCTCCAAATTTTCGAAAGCGGTGGTCATGCTATAAAGTTGATCCTTGTTTAATTTCACGGAATATTTACCGGTAAATGATTTTTCATCCGTTTGAGTATTGGCAAATTCATATTTTCTGGCAAGGGCATCTATAAAATAGTCGCCATCTGTTATTTCGGCATTATTCAAATAAAATGTAGTATCCGTTACCGATTTTACATTGAAATTTTGAACGTTTGTATCCAGTTTAAAAATCAAAACGGTTTCATATTTGCCAAGTAAATAATGGGTAAATGAATGTAGATATTGGCGTTTAATTAGTTCATCTAACCCATTAATCAGCAGATATTTTGCTCCTTTTTCTACCGAAGCTGCAATGCCAGCACTGTCATTATTGTAGTAAATCTTTTCACCACGATTAAAACGTGCATCACTATACAGTGTCCAGCCTCTTAAATTGGTTAAATACAACGAGACATGACTAAAATCCGGGATGGATATGGCCGTATCTCCTGGACTTATTCCAATACTTTTTAAATACGGCTGGATGCCATCTAAATTCTCGTGTGCTGGGTATTCGTTCATCCAACCGGTATACCGATTGTTTAATTTCTCTTTGGCATACCACCAATTAAATAGTAGCAAAATAACCATTGTTGCTTTTAATACCCACGATGCAAAAAATTTGTTAAACTTATTTTTTAGAATGTATGCTGTGTTTGCTAAAATAATTATGGGGATTATATACAGGTTGATGGTATAATAATCGTGGTCGTTGAAAGTCCAAAATTGAAGTAACACAAACACGATGGCTTGTGCCAATAATACGGCTAAACCTAGCAATAAAATATTCCAACCTTTTCTGTAAAACCAAGTACAAAATAACAAGCAAATACCTAAAAGTAAATATATGCTGGTTGAAAAATACTCGGGCACCCAAAGCTTGTTGATGTTGTTGAATATGTAGGAAATGAGTTCGGGTTTTAAATCCCAAATAGGGAAAATGGTAGTAGAGAAATAAGTGCAATCGTATTTTTTGTTGTAGTAAGCAGCATAAAAAATCCAGAACATTACTAGCCCAATTGCAATAATTGGTGGAATGATAAATGCTTTTTGATACTTTTTATAATCTAAAACAACCTTGCGATTTTCTCTAAGTTGTTTAATGATTAATATGCCAATAAAAGCAAACAAAGTAAGTAATGCCGAGACCTTAAAAAATCCGGCAAGCATGGCAAAAAATATTGCTTTGTGCCAATCTCGTTGGTTGTTTTGCAAGTGGTATCGCAAAAAGTAAAACCAGGCTACTATACTCATAGCCAGTGCCGGAGTATCGGACAAAAAATTATTACCGTAAAAAACTAAAACCGGTGAGGAAAAAATAAGTAAGGTGAGCGAAGCAGCCCAAAAAAATTCTAAGGTTATCAACTCGAACAAGCGATACAAATAAAATAATCCAACCAAAAAGAGGAGTGTGTTTAAAAATCTTAGAATAGAATCATTAGGGCCGGTAAGATGGTACAATTGTGAAGTAAAAAAGTAGAGTATAGGCAATTCACTGGTAGCACATTGTCCGGTTTTGCCCCCATTTGAGGTTAGATTATGCACTTGCGGTTCAAAAAAATTAAGACCGTATTGATAATAATTCAGGGTGATGGAAGCACAGTCTGCTTGTCGCCATTTATGTGCAGATTGTGGGGGTTTAAAAAGAATATCTTGATAACCATAAAACCAACAAACAAGAAATAGAATGATAACAAATAATCTACTTTGCAGGTTTTTAATAATCATATTAATTCAAGAAATTTTATATATTATTATATCAAATATTATTGTTTATCTCAGATAAATTTATGTATTTAGTGTAAATAAAACTTAATACGCTCTCATATGAAAAGATTTAAACTAATGGTAATATTTGCCATGTTTATGGTTAATTTTGCCCACTCTCAACAAAAAGTCATTGTAAAAGTAGTTGATAAATGCGCAATTATCAACAATAATACAGAATTCTACGATAGATTATTTTTTAATTGTGAAGAATTGAATAATCTATTTATGAGGTACGAGTTACCAAACTTAAGACAAGCATATTTTAATGCTAATAAATTTACTCAAAGCTATGAAAGAGATGAACTACTAAAATTTTATGAATTTGATTTAACAGATTTAAATAAAAGTATAATTGATTCACTTTCTAATGATGTATACAAAAGCTTAGTTTTCAGTCTGGAAATTTCTGATGTAGCGGTTCCTACATATACTCCAAATGATTTTACAAACTCTAATCCTAATTTCAATCAAAGTTCACATTTAGAGTTAATCAATGCAAAGTTAGCTTGGGATATTTCTAAAGGAGATAATTTTGACAAAATTGCAATTCTCGAGTGTTGTAATAGTTTTGATATAAACCATCCTGATTTAATATCCAATATTTCATTTACTGATATACCGAACGATGCCTTAAAGCTTGGTGATGATCATGGTACAACTGTTGCCGGTGCTGCTTCGGCAGCTACTGATAATGGTATTGGCATAAGTTCTATTGGTTTTAATTCAAAATTAATGTTATACAGCGGCATTAACAAGAATTGGTATGATTTAATGTTAAAAGCTGCAAATGATGGTGCTCGTATAATTAGTTGCAGTTGGAGGTTATGTAATTATGTACAAAGTCAACAGGACGTGATTAATTTTTTGACAAAACAAAATGTTTTGGTTGTTGCTTCCGCTGGAAATCCGAGCAATAAATGTGCAACACCACCTAATCATTACAGTTATCCGGCATCATATGACAATGTCTTATCAGTATCCTCTGTAGGTCATATATTTGATTATGGTGTCATTGATCCTATTTTTGGTCCAAATAATTGGAAAGATGTACATGAAGAGATTCCGGGAAACCCCCAAACAGCGCATGTAAGCAATGATAGGGTAGATATTGTTGCACCTGGCTATAATATATATTCGACTTCCAACAATAATAGTTATAGTGGTAACTGGGGCACGTCTTACTCTGCTCCTATCATTTCTGGTACCTTAGCACTTTTATTAGCAGTTAATCCAACATTGAACCCAACCGACTTAACAAATATTATCAAATCTACAGCTAAAGATATTTACAGTATTCCAGAAAACATGAAGTATATTGGTAAGTTGGGGGCAGGTAGAGTCGATGCTTTTGAAGCTGTGAAAAAAGCACTTAAACACCCCGGTGGTGCAAATTTTAGAAAAGTAGAATCTAATGAATGTTTAAAAAGGTTAGTAAGTTATTATGGATTTCAACAAAATTTTAATGCAGGTGTAGTTAACTATTCTTGGCAAGTTGAGGGTAGCGGTTTTGAAATACTTAGTAATACGAATGATCAAACAATTAGATTGAGAATTGATCCTACCGCAAGTTTCACTCTTAAACTTACGATTTGAAACAGTACTGGCAGTTCATCAAAGACATCAGATGCGATTAATGGGTCTGATTTATTTTTGGAATGTGCATTTTCTACTATCTATAATATAAGCCCAATACCTGCAAATAATCAAATTAATGTTGCTCAATCTTATTCTGATAATTCTTATAATGGAAGTGCTTATTTTTTTGAAACATTTATATATGATTTAAATGGAGTATTGATTAAAAATGCAAGCACAAGTACAAATTCGTTATCAATTAATATTGATAATCTCAAAAAAGGGTTATACATAATTCATGTCGTGGATAAGTATGGTATTACTAAGCGACAATTTTTAAAAAATTAGCATTATCACTCTTTTAAGGTAGTTGATTGTAAATCAACTACCTTATTTTTTCATACCACCCATAAACCATTTTATTACCCGGCAAAATACTTATCCTGTAATCATCAATCAAAATATTTTTTTTGCCTTTATTCCAATAATAAATATGTAATTGCTTGTTGGTATTATTCTTATGTTTCTTAGGGTATTCAAAAGCTAATACAATACTCGCTATGGCATCACTGCTGTATGTATTTCGGATGTAATTTTGGGCAGATGAAGCCCTCCACACCAAGGTGCTATCCTCATTTTTAAGTTCTGCCACTAAATAAATTTCATTCCAATTATCATCTTTTTTAACAGTAACAAAATCAGAATATATGATAATATAATCACCGGAATGGATGGGTAATTCATTTAAATTTATTTTTATACTTGGAGGCCATTCTTCATCGGCATTTACTTTATAAAAAATACTTCCTGAAAACTCAACTATTTTTGATGTATCCGTAATTTCCGGTTTAATTATTCTTGAATTATCGGGGAATTTATTTTTGGTGAATAAATAAGAAGTCCCATTTACATAATTATATTGCTTTATTAAATTCGGATACCATTGATTAATTATTCCCAAATAATTAGGGTTAGTATAATCCATAATACCTATAAATAAACTGTCTTTTTTGGTATAGTTTGCTTTAATATGCTCAATTAATTCTTTTTCACTTTTTGATTTATTAAGGGCTATAAAATTGGTGTCGGCATTATATTTAGCAATATAATAAGGGCTAATTTTCGGATGCGTTTCGATTAAAGATAGTGTGGTATTTTGGTTCAAATGTTTGTGGCTAACTATATGTTGTTCATAAACCGAGGAATAAAAAACACTATAGTGTTTTCTTTCAAAAACCAAGATGTAAACATTCATACTTAACAAAATAACTACCAACAATAAATTAACTATCGGCTTTTTTTTCGGGATGTGACCTAAAAGAGAAAATAACAAAAACGGAAAACTAAAATACAGCACCCCATATTGTAAAACACTGCTAAAATAAATAGAATAAAAATATCCTATTAAAAAAGGCAAAACAAAATATAAAAACGAGATAAACTGAAATTTAATTTTTACTCTATTTTTTAGGTTATTGAATAAACCCCATATACCTACACATCCTATTATAAAAATAGCAAGCCAAGAAAATTAAAAAAGATAATCTGTAATAAAGCCAATATTAGGTTTTGCCAGCCATGCCTCTATGCCTCCAATTTTTAATTGGGCAAATAATATAGGCAGATGAGGTAGGTATAAAATAACCGAAAGGACACAAAGCATTAGATAATTCTTCAGTAAAGATTTATCCACCAAAAACAAACCACTTATGGCAATGATTGCCGCCAAAAGCATGCTAAAATGATGGTTATAGGCACAAAAAGCAGCAGATAAAACAGTACCTGAAGCCAATTTAAGGTCTATCTTATTTTTAGTGGAAATCTGCAATAAAAACCACAAAAGTAACAGGCAAAAAAATAAGCCGGTACTGTAAGGGCGGGCTATTTGACTCTGAAAAACAGTGTATTGTATGCTGGCAAAAATGGCGGTTATAAGTAAAGCCGCTGTTTCTGTAAACCAAATTTTGGCAATCCTATAGATTAAATAAATGGATGCGATACCGACTAAAACGAATGGAAGTTTAATCCAAAATTCTGAAAAGCCAACCCATTTTACTAGGTAAAACAAAAACACCTGCACTCCTGCCGGATGACCATCTACCTTAATACCTTTATCTATTAATTCCGCAAAATCTGCAAACTTCGTTCTGAATAATGCACTAAATTCGTCATGGGTAAAGGGTATTGCAGTATAATTCCAAAAGCGTAAAACAGCAGCAACTACTAATATTAAGTAGAGGCACAATTGGTTAATTCGTACATCTTGGCTAAATTTCAAAAAGTAATTTTTCATTACTGAGAGCTATACCCACCAAATGTAAAGTTTTGTTTTAATTTGCAAAGATGAAATTAAGCACAATTACCCAATATCTCGAAAACCTTGCACCGCTTTCCTTGCAAGAGGCCTACGATAATTCGGGTTTATTGCTCGGAAGCCCTGATCAGGTTATTAAGAAAGCGCTTCTGAGTTTAGATTGCACCGAAGCCGTATTAGACGAAGCCATTGCCCTAGGAGCTAACCTCATTATTTCGCACCACCCCCTAATTTTTACCGGGATAAAAAAAATTACTGGTGCCAATTACGTAGAGCGTGTACTGATTAAAGCCATTAAACACGATATTGCTTTATACGCCATCCACACCAATTTAGATGCAATAGCTACTGGTGTAAATGCCAAAATTTGTGAAAAACTAGGCTTGCTAAATGCCCAAGTTTTATCGCCCAAAAAACAAGTACTCCGCAAACTCATCACCTTTGTGCCAACCGAGCAGGCTACCGCATTACGCGAAGCTTTGTTTGCATCTGGTGCCGGTAATGTGGGTAATTATAGTGAGTGTAGTTTTAATACCGAAGGATACGGCACGTTTAAAGGTGCAGAAAATACGAATCCATATGTGGGAGATGTTGGCAAACAACATAACGAACCCGAAACCCGAATAGAATGTATTTATCCAATTTGGTTGGAAAAAACTATCCTGCAAACCTTGTTTAGGCATCATCCCTATGAAGAAGTGGCGTATGATTTGGTGACTTTAGAAAATAAACATCAGGATATTGGACATGGAATGATAGGAGAATTGCCTACCGAAATAGAGGCAATGGATTTTTTGCGTAGCCTTAAAACCAAGATGCTTGCAAGCAACATCCGGCATACGGCTATTCATCAACCTAAACTAAAAAAAGTAGCAGTTTGCGGGGGCTCTGGTAGCTTCCTTTTGCCCGAAGCCATTGCTGCCGGTGCAGATGTGCTCATTACAGCCGATTTTAAATACCATCAGTTTTTTGATGCCGAGGATAAAATCATAATAGCCGACATTGGGCACTATGAAACTGAGCAATTTACTGCCGAATTATTGTTGGATAAATTATCGGAAAATTTCCCTACCTTTGCCGTCCACTTGAGCAAGGTGAATACCAACCCTGTTCATTATTTATAAAACCCTCAAATACAAAGCATGGAAGCAAGTGTTGAACAAAAATTAAAAGCACTTTACGAATTACAAACCATTCACAGCAAAGTAGATAAAATCCGTACCGTACGTGGTGAACTTCCCATGGAAGTTGCCGATTTGGAGGATGAAGTTACCGGTTTGACCACCCGCATCGAAAAACTGAAAAGTGAACTCGAGGAGTTGGATGAAATGATTGCTACTCGCAAAATAAACATCAAAGAATCGCAAGCTTTAATTAAGAAATACGAAGGCCAGCAAAACAACGTAAAAAACAATCGTGAGTTTGAAGCTTTAGCCAAAGAAATAGAAATTCAAGGCTTAGATATTCAGGTAAACGAGAAACGCATCAAAGAGCATACGTTTGAAATCGGTACCAAAAAAACCTTGTTGGAAGAAACCGAACAAACCTTGACAGAGCGTAGCAAAGATTTAGAAAATAAGAAAGCCGAGTTAGATAGCATAGCTGCCGAAACCCAAAAAGAAGAGGATGAGTTAAATAAACATGCCGACGAACAAGCAAACCACATTGAACCACGCTTATTAATGGCTTACCGCCGTTTACGCCAAAACTTTGTAAATGGCTTGGCAGTGGTTACCATTGAGCGCGATTCTTGTTCTGGTTGTTTCAATAAAATACCACCACAACGCCAAATGGATATTCGCCAACGTAAAAAAATAATCGTTTGTGAGCATTGCGGCAGAATCGTAATTGATGAGTTATTTGCAGCAGCAGATAGCGTAGAAGCATAAACAATTCGCATATTATACAATCCCTGTAAGCTTTATTCGTTAAGTTTACGGGGATTTTTGTTTTTTGGGGATGGATGTCTGAAGTTAGTATTTTGTCATCCTGAGCTAGTCGAAGGATGATTCGCAACCCACAACACTTACCAAACATGAAAAAATACATCTTCCTGCTTATTTTCAGTTTATCTAGCACGCAATTCACTTTTGCTTCCTTTGATTTTAATGAGAATTGTAAAAATGCCTACCAACACATCATTGCACTTCGTTTAGAGGAAGGGAAAAAGCTAATTGATGCGGAGAAAAAAGCTAATCCTGAGAATGCCATTACGGTTTTATTAGAGAACTACATCGATTTTTTCACCATTTTCACATCAGAAAGTAAATCAGATTTTAATCGATTAAAAGCAAACAAAGATGCTCGCATTAAGCGCATCGAAAGCGAGAGCAAAAATTCCCCTTATTACCGGTTTATCCTAGCCGAAATTAATTTGCAATGGGCAATTAGCCGAGGAAGATTCGGTGATTATTTTACCTCCGCTCGCGAAATAAAAAATGCCTTTAATCTCTTAACCGAAAACAACAAACTTTACCCCAATTTTTTACCTAATAATAAAAGTTTAGGGGTGATGAATGCCATTTTGGGTGCTTTACCCAGCAATGTAAGAGGCTTGGTAAAAACCTTTATTGGGGTGAGTGGAGATAGTAATAAAGGAATACGATTGCTGGAAGATGCCATTAAAAAATTACCCGGTTCTGCACATGCCATTTGGTACGACGAAACCGCATTTTACATTTGTTTCGTTCAGTTTGATATTTTAACCGATGCCAATGCTTACTCTAAAATGCTTTCGTACATGCGCCCAGTGGACGATAAAAGTTTATTGAAAACTTACATCATGTCGTATGTTGCATCTCGCTCGGGCAAAGGGAATGAGGCAATTAATCTATTATTAAACCGCCCCAAAGGAGTCCAATATGCTAGTTATCCTTATCTGGATTATTTATTGGGAGTAGCAAAACTCAATCGTGGAGATGGCGATGCATCTACATATTTTAGAACCTACATCAGCAATGCAAAATCTACAAATTACATAAAAGATGCTCAGTTACGTATTGGTTGGCAGTTTTTACTAAGCGGAAATGTAGATGCTTATCGCAAACAATTAAATTTAGTAAAATCTACAGGCACAGCCGAAGTAGATAGAGATAAACAAGCCCTAGCCGAAGCAAACTCTGGTACCTTGCCAGATTTATTTTTATTGAATGCCCGTTTAGCTTACGATGGAGGCTTTTATGATAAAGCCTTACGATTTTTAGAGAATAAAAAATTGGAGGATTTTAGAACTGAAAAAGATAAATTGGAGTTTACTTACCGATTAGGTCAAATTGCCGAAGCGCAAAATAAATCTACCATTGCCATCGGATATTACGATGAAACCATAGAACGCGGAGAAAACACAAAGTTTTATTTTTCTGCCAATGCCGCATTGCGTGCAGCTGGTATATACGAGCGAGCCAAAGATTTTAATAATGCTCGCATTTATTATCGCAAATGTTTAGGCATGCGCGGACATGAGTACAAAGATATTTTTGATAACCGCGCCAATGCTGGTTTAGAACGAATTGGAAAGAAGTAAAAAATCTTACTCTAATTTAAGCTTGTGTAAACTTATTCTTATTGTCATTTTAAATAGAATATTATATTTGAGCCAAATCAATTTTAATCGACATGTCAACACCAAGTCATCAATTATTAAAAGGTAAAAAAGGGATTATTTTTGGCGCTTTGGATGAGAACTCCATCGCATGGAAAACAGCAGTTAAATGCCATGCAGAAGGTGCTCAGTTGGTACTAACCAATGCCCCAATTGCCTTACGCATGGGAGCCATAAACAAACTGGCAGAACATTGTAATGCCCCTGTTATTCCGGCAGATGTAACTAACATGGAAGAATTAACCAATCTTTTCGAAAAATCGAAAGAGCATTTTGGTTCTAAGGTTGATTTTGTTTTACACTCTGTGGGCATGAGCATGAATGTGCGTAAAGGCAAGCATTACACCGAAGCAGATTATGATTTTATGCATAAGGGATTTGATATTTCGGCTATGTCATTACACCGCGTTTTGCAAGTAGCTCAAAAAACAGATTCTATAAACGATTGGGGCTCTGTAGTTGCTTTAACTTACATAGCAGCACAACGTGTTTTCCCAGATTATAACGACATGGCAGATGCTAAAGCCTTACTTGAAAGCATTACCAGAAGTTTTGGTTATCATTTAGGCGTGCAGAAAAAAATAAGAGTAAATACCGTTTCGCAATCGCCAACTAGAACTACGGCTGGTTCGGGAGTAAAAGGTTTTGACGGGTTTTTAAATTATGCCGAAAAAATGTCGCCCCTTGGTAACGCTAGCGGCGAAGCTTGTGCAGATTATTGTGTGACGCTTTTTTCCGATTATACCAAAATGGTTACCATGCAAAACTTGTTTCACGATGGTGGATTTTCTTTCACCGGTGTTACCCAGGAGGTTATTGAGCGAATGGAGGGGTAGTTTCGGTTAATAGTTTACTGATTTGTAATGCTAATTTGCTTTTAATAATACTTTCGATTTATCATGGAGAGTTCCTGAAACAAGTTCAGGATGACTGTATTTTAAATGTCATGCCGAACTTGTTTCGGCATCTAACAAGGGAGGGTATTGAGTTCAGTAACTTGATTTGTTTTTTTGGCACTTATACTTCTGAGAGATACTGAAATAAATTCAGTATGACTGTATTTTAAATGACATCCCGAACTTGTTTCGGCATCTATCAAGGGGAGGATTGAGTTCAGTAACTTGATTTGTTTTTTTCACACTTATACTACGGAGAGATACTAAAATAAATTCAGTACGACAGAAGAACTTTCATTACATGGATAGAAACGACACAACCCCAACCCGTCACAGCAATGACGATAAATGTAGGAGACTTTTAGTAGTAAACTATTTCTCCGTCGTATTATTCAACTTCAATTCATCCAACACTTTTACTGCATCATCTACCGAGTAAATATCCGAAAAACTGACGGTTAGCGCATTTTTGCCTTCTTTCATTTTGGCGCTTCGCGGATGTTGCTGCACGTACCTTAAAATATGCATGAATTGCGGTGTTTCGAAATATTTTGATTGCTGATTGGCAACAAAGGAGCCTCTCAACACCCTGTTTTTGAAAGAGATTTTCTCAAATCCTACTGCTTTCCCCTTCCATTGCATGCGCATAACGCTTAATAAAATCATTACTTGTTTAGGAAGCGGCCCAAATCGGTCGATGAGTTTTTGTGCAAAAAGTTGCAATTCTTCTTCGTTTTCAACCTTACTTAACTCGGTATATAAATTATATCGCTCGGTAATGTTACTCACGTATTCATCCGGAATAAGCATTTCTAAATCGGTATCTACTTGAGTAAAGTGTACAAACGGACGAGTATTTTCTTTATCATCCGCAAAAATATCTGAGAATTCTTCTTCTTTCAATTCTTGTATCGCTTCATCTAAAATTTTATGATACATTTCAAAGCCAATTTCGGCAATAAATCCACTTTGCTCGGCACCTAATAAATTGCCAGCACCACGTATGTCTAAATCTCGCATGGCAATGTTAAAACCACTACCTAAATCCGAAAATTCTTCGATTGCGCTTAATCTTTTTCTTGCTTCAGGGGTGAGGGTGCTCAACGGCGGACTAAGTAAATAACAAAAGGATTTGGTGTTGGAGCGCCCAACTCTGCCACGCATTTGGTGTAAATCACTCAACCCAAAATTTTGCGCTTGATTGATAAAAATGGTATTGGCATTACTAATATCCAAGCCCGATTCTATAATGGTTGTGGCTACCAGCACATCGTATTTATGTTCGATAAAATCTTGCATCACGTCTTCTAAAGCATCGCCTTCCATTTGTCCGTGACCAATACAAACGCGCACATCAGGACATAATTTTTTTACTAATCCGGCAACTTCGAAGATATCTTTAACCCGATTGTGCACAAAAAACACTTGCCCACCTCTGTCCACTTCATATTCAATGGCTTCTTTTATTAATTTTTCGTTGAAAACATGTAATTCAGTAGTAACAGGTTGCCTGTTTGGAGGCGGAGTACTGATGATGGATAAATCTCTGGCACCCATTAAAGAAAAATGCAAAGTTCTTGGAATGGGAGTTGCCGTTAGGGTTAAGGTATCAATATTTACTCTTAGGGATTTTAGTTTCTCTTTGGTGCTTACGCCAAATTTTTGCTCTTCATCAATAATCAATAAGCCTAAATTTTTAAATTTTACATCCTTACTCACCAGACGATGTGTCCCGATGATGATATCCACTTTGCCTTCGGCAAGGCGCTGCACGGTTTCTTTAATTTGTTTGGATGTTCTGAACCTGCTTACGTATTCGATGTTACAAGGAAAATCTTTTAATCGCTCTTTAAAGGTTTTATAATGTTGTAAAGCTAAGATGGTTGTAGGCACCAATACGGCTACTTGTTTGCTGTCGGTAACGGCTTTAAACGCTGCGCGCACGGCAATTTCGGTTTTGCCAAAACCAACATCTCCGCAAACCAATCGGTCCATGGGGTGCGGTGCTTCCATGTCTTTCTTAAAATCTACGGTAGCTTTTACTTGGTCGGGGGTATCTTCATAAATAAAAGAAGCCTCTAATTCTGTTTGTAAATACGTATCGGGTGTGTAGGCAAAACCTTCTTTAGCTTTGCGTTTGGCATACAATTTTATCAGATCTCGGGCTATATCTTTTACTTTTTTCTTGGTTGAGGATTTTAATTTATTCCAAGTATCTGTGCCCAGTTTATTCATCTTTGGCTCGGTGCCATCCTTGCCAGAATATTTAGAAATACGATTTAATGAGTTGATGTTTACATATAACAAATCATTACCGGCATAAACTAAACGGATAGCTTCTTGGAGTTTACCATTTACTTCAATTTTTTCCAGACCGGCATATTTCCCAATTCCGTGGTCTATGTGGGTTACAAAATCTCCCGGTTTTAAATCCCTTAATTCTTTTAGGGTGATGGCCTGTGAGGCACTATAATTTTTGCGGTATTTGTATTTATAAAAACGATCGAAAATCTGATGATCGGTATAACAAGCAATTTTTAGTTTTGGGTCGATGAAACCTTCTCTAATACCAATTGGAATTGGAGTAAATTCTACGACAGGTGTATTTTCTTTTTTACCTAAATCTTCGAAAATACTGTAGAGTCTTTCCAACTGTTTTGGCATTTCGGCAAATAAATAGTTCTGAAATTTTGCCGAAGTATTATCCGATAAGTTTTTTTGTAGTAAGGTAAAATCTTTATTAAAAGAAGGTTGTGGTTTTATTTCGTAATCTAATTCTTTGGATGAAGGCAGCATAAATTGTTTGCCAAACTCAATTACCGAAAAATCTAAAACCCGACTTTTTATTTTGTCTTTTTCATCAAATAGTTGCTCTGGGCTTTGCCAATCGGGGTTTAGTTGCTTATCTGCATTAGGAATTTCATCCCAATGTTTTTTTGCTTTTTTTATGCCTTTTTCAATAACATCTAAAGAAAATTGCAGATCATTCATCCACAAAATAGAATCTATATGTAAAAAATCGAAGAAAGAAACTTTTTCATTTCCCATCAACCCGGTTTGCACATTGGGCACAATGTGTATGTGATGTATGTTTTTGGTAGATAATTGGTCAACGATATCAAATGTGCGGATGCTTTCAATCGTATCTCCAAAAAATTCAATTCTATAAGGTTCATCGTGAGAGAATGAAAAAATATCTACAATTCCACCACGAATAGAAAATTGCCCTGCTTGGTACACAAAATCGGTTCGTTCGAATCCAAATTCAGTTAAAAACTCCTGAATAAAATCAATACTTAATTTGGTGTTTATTTGAATTTCCAGCGTGTTTTTTTGCAATGTTTCTTTATCAATTACCATTTCTGCAATGGCTTCAGAATAGGTAACAATCCAACGTTCGGTATTTCGCTCATTCAGTTCGCTTAGTACCTCCGCTCTTTGCAATAGCTGATTGGAATCTGTTTGGGTTATCTCAAATGATTTTTTGAAGGATGCGGGAAAAAATAAAACGGGCTTTTGTCGCAAATTTTCCAGATCGGTATGGTAATAAGCAGCCTCCTCATAAGTTGGTAAAATAAAAACCTGGCTATGCTTACTATTTTCAGAAAGGGCAATAGGAAGCACCGAAGATGATGACCCCACCAACCCCTTAATTTTTATTCGAGCCTTAGGCTCCAGCAAATACGACTCTAAGCGTTGAGTTCGTTCATCCGAACTGTATCGCTTTATTATTTCATCTAACAACAAACATTGCAAAGGTAAAACATACAGGAGAATTTTGTGGAGTGTATCTCGAAGTATTTATCCAATAAGCTATAGTATATTTTTAGCAGAAATTTTTAGATTTAGTTTTTATTAAATAGTAGGATGAAAAAGAAAATTTTAAGTGTTTTTATATGCCTAATAATAGCTATATCAGGCAGCGCCCAAACTACCCAAAAACCCGTACTACACGGCAAAAATTGGATGGCAATTACCGGAAAACCGCTTGCTGCAACTGCAGGAGCCATGATTTTTAATCAGGGTGGAAATGCCATTGATGCTTCTTGTGCCATGTTGGCAGCAACCTGCACCATGTGGGATGTATTGAGTTGGGGAGGCGAAACACAAGCTTTAATTTATAACCCTAAAACCGGAAAAGTAATTGGCATAAATGCTTTAGGGGTTGCGCCAAGCGGAGCTACTCCTGAGTTTTTTAAGGATAAAGGGATGAAATACCCTCCACAATATGGTCCCTTGGCAGCTACAACTCCCGGTACTGTAGGCGGATTAATAACCATTCTTGCAGAGTACGGCACCATGAGCCTAAAACAAGTGCTTGCACCTGCCATGCAATTAGCTGCCGGTTACCCCATTGAAGCACAAACTGCCAATGCTTTTGAAAGAGAAAAAGCCCGTTTAAAAGGATGGCCTTATTCCAAAGCAGTATTTCTACCGCATTTAGGGAAAGAAAGAGAAGCCCCTGTTGCCGGTGAAATTTTTGTTCAGAAAGATTTATTACAGACCTTACAAAAAATGGTAGATGCTGAGCAGGCGGCGCTAAAAAGAGGTAAATCTCGCAAAGAAGCTTTATATGCTGCTTACGATAGATTCTACAAAGGAGATATAGCACAAGAATTGGTACGAGGCACCGCTGAGCAAGGCGGATTAATCACCCTAAATGATTTGGCAAATTGGCGTGTAAAAATTGAAGAACCTTTACAGGTGAATTATAAAGGGATTGATGTTTATAAACTCGATCAATGGACACAAGGACCCATGCTTTTGCAAGCCTTAAATATTTTAGAAAATTTTGATTTGAAAGGAATGGGTTACAATTCATCCCGCTACATAAACGTAGTAAATCAAGCCACCAATTTGGCCTTTGCAGATCGAGACTTTTATTATGGAGACCCGGCTTTTTCTCCTACTGCCCCAATGAATGCCTTGTTATCTAAAGCCTATGCAAAAGAGCGAGCAAAGCTAATAGAATTAGAAAAATCCAATTCTAAAACTTTACCCGGCGACCCATATCCGTTCATCGGGGAGAAACATCCCTTCTTGCATTTTTTAGGTAGATGGGAAGATAGTTTAACCGCCACAAATAATACTCTTAGCCCCGAATACATGGCACAAGTTTGGGCAGGTACCACCACTATTCAAGCGGCCGATAAGGACGGATGGGTAGTTTCCATCACCCCCAGCGGAGGATGGAATCCGGCGGTAATTGCTGGCAATACCGGTGTTGGTTTAAGTCAACGTTTGCAAAGTTTTGTGTTAGATTCTGTGTTGAATCCATACAACGTTATTGCTCCGGGCAAACGACCAAGAGTTACCCTCACGCCAACCATGGCATTAAAAGATGGCAAACCGTTTATCTCTTTTGCAGTTCAAGGTGGCGATACCCAAGACCAAAACTTACTGCAATTTTTCTTGAACATGGTAGAATTTGGCATGAATGTACAAGAAGCTGCCGAAGCAGCAAACTTCAATTCCTATCAGTTTTATTTATCTCTTGGCGGCGAAGACCGTAAACCCAAGATTGGGAACCTTTTGGTTAACTCCGAAACACCATTGTGGGTTCGCAGGGAGTTGATGAAAATGGGTTACACACTTAGTTTCCAAGACAGAACTTCGGGACCTATCAATGCTATTTATTTTGATTGGGTAAATAAAAGTTTTTGGGGAGGATCTAGCAACCACGGCGAAGATTATGGTATTGGTTGGTGATTGTATGTGTAAACTATGAATTTAACTAATCAATCGCCCGATTTACAACCCATTTTGCAAAACGAGGTGGTGAAATTGGTTCCGCTACGTTCAGAAGATTTTGAAGCTCTTTATATCGTTGCTTCCGATCCATTGATTTGGGAACAGCATCCCAGCAAAAACCGTTATCAATTGCCTGTTTTCGAGAATTTCTTTAAAGGGGCAATACAAAGTAAAGGCGCATTTTTAATTTACGATTTGGCATGCAATGAGTTAGCAGGTAGCACTCGATTCTACGATTGGGAAGAAACTACCAAAACCATCATCATTGGGTACACGTTTTTTGCCCGCAAGTTTTGGGGAACTGCGGTAAATAAATCTACCAAGAAACTAATGCTAGATCATGCGTTTAGTTTTGCAGATAAAGTACAATTACATGTTGCTGCCATCAATATTCGTTCGCAAAAAGCCATTGAAAAATTAGGGGCAATAAAAATTAGCGAACAAGCAGTTGCTTATTTTGGCGAGAAGGAAAACCTGAATTTTATTTATCAGATTAATAAAGAGGATTGGGACTTAAGAACTAATTCTTTCTAATTTTTTTCTAACAATACCACTGCATAAGCAGTTACGCCTTCTTCTCGTCCAATAAACCCTAAGGTTTCGTTGGTGGTTGCTTTGATGGAAATATCCTCTACATCCATTCCAAGTGTTTTGGAGATGGCTATTTGCATGGCAGGTATATGCGGATTTATTTTTGGAGATTCCAGACAGATGGTGCAATCTATGTTGCCAACGGTATAGCCTTTTTCTTTAAGCAATTCCATGGTTTTTTCTAATAAGATAAGACTGCTAATTCCTCGCCATTGTGGGTCGGTGTTTTTAAAGTGGAAACCTATGTCTCGCAAATTGGCTGCTCCTAGCAAGGCATCGCAAATGGCATGCAACAACACATCGGCATCGGAATGCCCAAATGCTCCTTTTTTGGCTTCGTCTAATAGTATTCCTCCTAAATAAAAAGGATGTCCATCTTTTAATTGATGGACATCAAAACCAAAACCGATTTTAAATTTCATTTATCGCGGATTGTTTACATTAAATAACAAGGAAAAACGAAGTGTTTTCTCCAATGGATTTTGTTGTTTTCCGGGGATTAAATAGGCAAAATCAAAGTTCAATGTAGTATATCGTAAGCCTGCACCAACAGTAAAATATTGACGATTGCCTTTGGTAGGATCTTCGTAAAAATAACCGGCACGTAGTGCAAATTGTTGGTCATACACGTATTCTGCACCAAAAGAAAGGCTTACTTCTCTGATTTCTTCTTTGAAGCCACCGGGCGCATCGCTAAAAGAACCAAAAATTCCGGATACTACCGAGCGGTCGGGATCACGACCGGCAGTAATGTTACCTGTACTATCTCTTAATGGTTGGGTAGGTACTAATAGTTTGTTTAAATCCACCGAAAAACCAACTTGATTAAAATCATCTAAACGGATGGTTGGCGAAAAGCCTACACGTAAATTGGTAGGGATAAAATCTTTTTTGGTGCCATATTGCATTTTAGTGCCAATATTAGAGATGTGTAATCCGTAAGCTAAGTTTACATCCGAATTGCCAATAAACACATCGCGATTGTAATAAAAAGCTAAATCGGCAGCTACAGAGTTGCCGGGTTGTATTTCGGTATTGTTAAAATTACCTGAACCTAGATTAGAGTTAATGTAACGTGCAGCAATGGCTACTGAAAAGAAATCGCTTAATTGACGAATATATCCTAAATCTACTGCAAACTCACTCGGGTTGAATTGCTGTATGTCGTTTCCTTGCGAATCGGTAAATGTGATATCACCCAAAGAGAAAAAGCGTACAGAACCTGCGATGGTTTCGATATCGCTAATTCTTTTATATCCGGTTAGGTATGCTAAATTTATATCGTCTACCAATTGTTTTAACCACGGACTGTAAGCTAAACCGAAGCCGGCTTCGCCATTTACAAAAGCATATTTTGCCGGATTCCAGTGCATGGAATTTACATCTGGCGGTGAGGCTACACCAGCATCGCCCATAGCGCCACCGCGAGAATCTGGAGCTATTAACAAAAATGGAACTGCAGTTGAAATTGAATTAACTCTGCGTCCGTCTGTTTGAGTTCCGCCACCAATGGATTGTGCCAATGAAAGCTCCGAGCTAAGGGCAAGTAAAATAAAAGAAGCAATTAGGGCACTAATTTTTATTCGTATCATATGTGTTTTTGACTGGTTAAAAATAAAATTAATTTAGAATAACTAACTTTTCATATTTATCGACAGTACTACCGTCTGAAGAACGTACTTTAAGCTGATAAACGTATACCCCCCTACCTATTTTATCTCCAAAATCATCTAATCCATCCCAGAAAATATTATCTACTCTGTTTCCTGTGGTTAGTATGGTGGTATTGATCGTTTTTATAAGTTTTCCGCTAATGGTAAGTACTTTCACCTGTACATCCAACTCTTGACCGGGTTGGTTATGTTCAAACTGAAATGCGGTTTGTGTAGTAAACGGATTGGGGTAATTAAGTACTCTGTTTATGGTAAGTTTTTCTGAGTTTACTACTGTAAAATCTATGCTTTGTTCGTTTGAGTTGTTGTACACATCCCAAGCTTTAACTCTTAATTCATAGTTTCCGGGCTCTAGGTTGATGAGTGGGAAATTAATTTCTCCTTCTTGGTAGCTATCTAATTTCGCTTCATAAAAGTCATTCAAAATAAATTCGGTAACGGTGCCATCCGCCTTTACTAAACGTGCAACAATATCGTGCCCAATACCTGTACCAACGGTGTTGATACCGTTGGCATCTTTTAACCTTACGATAAGATTTGGACTTGGATTGATGATACCACCACTTGCAAATTTATCGTCGTTTAAAAAAATCTGAATTTCGGGCCCAGTTACATCTACGATGGCATTGTTATTAATTCCACCAACAAAAACACTATCATAACTTCCGCCGGCATCTATAATTCCGTTATCGGCATAATAGCTTATTCGCCCAGGACCTACTTGAAATGAAATGTCTTTTGGCACTACAAAAGTGAATTGAAAATCGCCGTTTATTACGCTAGCTTTTCCTTTGTATATGATGTTACGTTGTAGTTGAAAGTTTTGTTTGAAACTACCACTAGAGCCAGCATCTTGTCCTAAAGTTTGGATGGTAGTTGCTTTATCATAAACGGTTGGCGCTATGGTGCCATTAAAATTAGTGTTTTTACTACCGTTTGCATTTCTAACAAATCCTTTGATAGTTACTTCTTGTAGGGCACTAATGGTATCAGGCTGGCTACTAGGTTTATTGTTAATTTGTGTGGTGGCAACGGTAAATTGCGGAAATGCAACTGGCATTGAAGGGTCGCCGAGCAAACTAAAATTTCTGGAATTGATATTTAACCCGTTAATGTTTGAGTTTTTACTTAGTTTAAATACATCGCCGATGGTTACTTTTTTGTTTCTGAATTGTGGATCGAACATGGACCGCAAAAAACTTTGATTTAGGTCGAAGTTAAAACTAGCAAATACAATTCTGGTTGTGGATAACAATGCCGAAACTCCACCATTAGGTAAAAATAAAGCTTCTTCTCCTGCAGAAGTAAAGCCTGGGTCGTCCCAACGACTAAACGAGCAAGTAGCAGTAAAAATAATAGGCATTTTAAATGGCGCCAACCAAGTATTAATCTGATCTAAATCTACTACCCGTTCTGCTGCCCAACCCCGTTCTCCACCATGCCCGGTATAGTTTACCAAAAGTGTTCCTGAATTTACCTTTAGGTTAATTGCCTGTGTAGCTGCCGGAAATCTATTTCCGCCAGGAGTACTTATTTGAGGATAAGCATCGAAATAAATTTTATCGATATTAAATTCGGGCCTTCTGTTTCTTATTAGATTGGCGTTACCTTCAGCTTGGTTTAAGTGTAGATTTCCGTCTTCATCATCGGCAACTATGGTTACTTGATTGCGCCAATCACCAAACGTGGCAGGGTCGGAATATTTTATAATTTTATCTACTGTATTTCTTGCCTGTACTAATGTTTCGGAAGGGATTCTGCCAACAGCCAAATCCAATAAACCAACATTACTATTAAAATTTTCTCCAAAAGCTCCTTCATTGGGGTCTAATAAAGCAAAATAATCATCTGAGGTATAAGATTGTGTTGGAGAAATGGAATTAAACGATTGATAGGTTATAACCGAATTACCTAGTGGAAATTTTCTTCGTTTAGGGTCATGAGTACCATTACCGAAAATCAATAAATATTTTGGCATAAGAGCTGCGTTGCCGTTTGCTCTTACATAAAACATGCGCATAAAATCACGGATGGCGGTTGCATCCCGTATGCCCGATGAAAATTCATTAAACACTTGGTCTTGTTGCACCACCAAAACAGATAATCCATCGTTTGTTCTTCTGAACTGAGCCAAGCGGTTTGCTTCAGATAAAAAAGTTGGATGAGTAATAATAACCATGTCTGTTTGTGCAGATGCATGAAGATTCTGATTAGCAATTCTTCCAACAAAATTGGCAGTTAAAAAACCGGAATTAATAAAAGCTACAAACGTTCTGAGTTGATCAGTAGGTAAAACAAAACGGTGTGTGCCATTAGCAAAGGTGTTTTGCTGTATTTTAGGATCTAGAGGATTTGTAACATCCAAAATGCTGATGTTTTGCGGAGCATTGCTCAACAAAAATTCAGATATATTTCCGTTTCCAACAGAATTTATATCTCTGAATGATAACTGGTTACCAGAAAATCTAAGCTGCCTGCGAGCCGTAACTTCTAAATAATTTAACCAAGCATTAGATACACCGTTAGGTTTAGTCCAGGCAACGGTTATTTTGGTGGTGGGATTGCTGGTAGTAAACGTGCCCGAAAGGTTTCTTGCTCTTGCAAAATCGGTTTCGAAATTCAGAGGGACTGTTCCCATTACAATGTTGTAAAGTGGGGCATCGTTTGCTCTAATAGTAAAGGTGGTTTGTTGGTTGGATCGAGCAATGACATCGGTTCGGACTCTTACCTCGCTGTTTGGCACTAAATCCGGGAAACTGAAGTTAAAATCATAGCTGGAGTTAAACTCAAAATCCTCCCCATAATACTCTCTTCCTGATTTTAATTCTTCTCTTACAAGGGTGTATTTTTCAGATTCATGTAATCTGAAATCATTAAATGAACTTACTGTTTGATTTGGAGTTTGAGATACCGAAGCCTGCAATTGCATTCTTTTTCCGGGTCCCAAGTCGGTAGTTATGAAATAATAGGAGGTATCAGAATACGGGTGAATTCTGTGAACAAAAGCACCTAAATTAGTGTCGAAAACCCAAGAAATCGGACCAGTTGCATAAAAAATAACCAAATCTCCGGCATCAAATCTTCCATCTGATTCTCCGGTTACGATGATAGCATTTTCTACTAAATCATCCGATCGAGGAGAAGCATTTGGTTGAGGCAAAGCATCTCCACCATTTCCATAAATGCGAATATTGCGTGGGTTTAGCGTATTTAAATCGTATCCAACGGTTCTTAAAAAATCGGCATTTAAAGCATGCATACCCGTTTGTGTAATCCCAATTTTAAACCAATTCCCAGAAGCTAATACGGAGTTACTTACAAAATTGGCTATCTCTAAATTGGGGCTAGCAATTTGTGGAGTGGTTTGTAATTCGGTTTCAAACGAAATCATTCTTTCTAACTGACCATTGGAAGGATTTCTTCGGATGGGGGAAAAAGAATAAACCAAATAAGCTTGTCCTCTTTCGTATTGTATGGATTGATTTAGGTTGATATCATCCGAAATTTGGAGCATTACATCGGGGCTAATTTTTACTGTGCTTGCTATTGCCTCGTATTGCGGATTGATAATAATTAAGGAAAAACCGGCATTTGCAACCCGAATTCTATCGCTGTAAAATGGTAACATGGCATCTACACTGCCATACCTTGCTCCTTCAAAATATAATGCTGGGGCATTTTCCATCAAACGAACGCTATCGTTCCAAGAAAGAGAAATTTTAGATTGAGCAAAAGTAGATGTACTAAAAAAAACGAATACAAATAAAATAATATATCGGATGTATGTATACATATATCAATTAAGCGCCTTAGAATCTATACCTGAACGAAGTTAACTACGTAAAATTATAATAATTGGTTTACGGATTGTTGCGGGTAAAAGTACTTAAATTTATAATTAAGAGAGTTAGGCAATCTTCAAAAACCGATTAAAAATTACGTTATTTGTTTATCATTAAGTCATGCAAAATATCCAAACTCTATACAATCTTTTTTTACAGAACCCACACATAAGCACCGATACACGAAAAATTTCTCCGGGTTCTATATTTTTTGCGCTGAAAGGGGCTAATTTCAATGGAAATACCTTTGCTCAAAAAGCAATAGAGGCAGGTGCAGTTGCAGCTGTTATAGACGACGTAGATATACCTCCTAATCCTTCATTTATTTTGGTGGAGGATGTGTTAACTGCGCTACAAGCATTAGCCACACATCATCGCAAACAATTGCAAATTCCTGTATTAGCCATTACAGGCAGCAACGGAAAAACAACCACAAAAGAATTGATTTTTTCGGTTTTGAGTACTCAATACCAAACCTCTGCCACCATTGGAAATTTAAATAACCACATTGGGGTGCCATTAACTCTACTTAAAATAACCAGTCCAACCCAATTAGCTATTGTTGAAATGGGGGCCAATCACCAACAAGAAATAAAACAACTAGCAAAATTAGCGCTTCCAACTCATGGCGTAATTACCAACGTAGGATTAGCACATATTGAAGGGTTCGGCGGTTTTGAAGGGGTAAAAAAAGGAAAAAAGGAGTTGTATGATTTTTTGGAATTAAGCCAAGGCATAGCGTTCATCCATGCCGATGACAAGCATCTGCTAGAGATGGGTAAGCAAGTAAAAAATGCTATTTTTTATTCTGCAACAACCTTAAAAGCAACTCTACTTACTAGTAATTCGTATTTGAAAATTAAATGGGGCGAAATCACCATCCAAAGTAATTTGATGGGAGAGTATAATTTCGAAAACGTTTTAGCAGCCATTGCCATTGGACAACATTTTGGGATAAACGAAGAGAATATAATTCGAGGTATAGAAGAGTATATTCCATCTAATCATCGATCGCAAGAAATAAAACATGCCAATTACCATATTTTGGCAGATTGTTATAATGCCAACCCTACTAGCATGCAGGCAGCCATTCAAAGTTTTGGTCATCAAGAAGGATATAAAATTGGAATTTTGGGGGATATGTTTGAACTCGGAGAATTTGCTTTGATGGAACATCAACGAATTCATGATCTGGCTTGCGCATCTGGGTTTAATGAGTTGATATTTGTGGGTAAATCTTTCAATCAAGTTCAAAAACAAAAGCAAGCCAAATACTTCAATACAACGGCAGATGTCTTGGATTACCTAAAAGCAAATCCACCCAAAAAACAAAGTAAAATTTTACTGAAAGGCTCTAGAAGTATGCGTTTGGAGCAGGTTTTAGAGGTTTTAAATTGAAAAATTTAAGCTTCTGCTAACTTTTTGATGTTATAAACTTAAACTCATTCCCAAATCACTCATCTAAAAATTAGCTAATTAACTACTGCACTATTTTATTAGCACAGTAGCTGCTGGCAAAGGCTTCGGGCTTGGCTTTAAAAACAAAGCCCATGCTCAATATGTAGCCCATGGCTTCGTGCAATGCAGCGTTAGATTTAAAGTTGGGGTTGGTATTTATATCGGCATGCACTTCCAAATCTACATCGTATAGATCCAGTAAATCACACAATTGGTAAGCAATGTCAATGGATTTAGAAACTTCAGAAAGCATGCGCTCTTTGATGCTCATTTTTTTACGAGTTTTTTCTTGGTGGATGAACATAAATCCGCCTTTTTTCTCTCGCAGAAAAACAATTACCGTAGCAAATTCGGTGATTTCTCCTTTTACCTGAGAGTCGGTCCCGATACAAACCTTAAGTTTGTTGCCGAGTGCAATTTCGCGCTCCAACACTGCTTCTACCTCATCTAGGATAGAAAAGTGGATGATTTCTCCGTTGAATTTTCGCCAGGCCATAGTTTTTCACGTTAAAAATAACCGACCACTTTTAAAAGGTCACCCTAAGATAATGCATTTAATTTCGTATAGTCGAAATACTTGCGTTATCTTTTTATTAACATTTGAACAAAGCCCGGATAAAAATATTATCGCACCAATGGTTTGTATTTAATTCTTGTTGGAGTTAAATCGCCTAAACGTTTCTTGCGGTTTTCTTCGTACTCGGTGTAATTCCCCTCAAAATAATACACACTGGAGTTGCCTTCAAAAGCCAAAATGTGGGTACAAACTCGGTCCAAAAACCATCTATCGTGCGAAATTATCACAGCACATCCACCAAAGTTTTCAATGGCTTCTTCTAGTGAGCGCAACGTATTTACATCAATATCGTTAGTTGGTTCATCTAATAAGAGCACGTTTGAGCCTTTTTTTAGCGTTACAGCCAAATGCACTCGGTTGCGCTCTCCACCAGAAAGAACTCCTACTTTTTTTTGCTGATCGGCACCATTAAAATTAAAACGAGATACATAAGCTCTTGAATTCATCGGCTTATTGCCAAGCAATATAGTTTCATGTCCGCCAGTTATGTTTTCCCACACACTTTTATCTGCTTCCAAATCGTCGTGGGTTTGGTCCACATAGCCTAATGCAACAGTTTCTCCAACTCTAAATGTTCCTGCATCGGGTTTGTCTTGCCCGGTTATCAGCTTAAATAAAGTGGTTTTACCGGCTCCGTTCGGTCCAATAATGCCCACAATGCCGGCAGGGGGGAGTGAGAAACTTAGATTTTCAAACAATAATTTATCTCCATAAGCCTTGGTAACCTCATTAGCTTCAATTACCACATTACCTAACCTTGGTCCGGGTGGGATAAATAGCTCTAATTTATCTTCTTTGTCTCGGTTCTCTTCACTTGCCAATTTATCGTAATTAGATAAACGAGCTTTGGATTTTGCATGACGAGCTTTTGGCGCCATCCGTACCCATTCTAATTCTCGTTCTAGTGTTTTCTGACGTTTAGTTTCTTGCTTTTCTTCTTGTGCCAAACGTTTTGCTTTTTGCTCTAACCAAGAGCTGTAATTTCCTTTCCAAGGGATGCCTTCACCACGGTCTAGTTCCAATATCCAACCTGCTACATTATCTAAGAAATAACGGTCGTGGGTAACGGCAATTACGGTTCCTTTATATTGTTGCAGATGTTGTTCTAACCAATCAATGCTTTCGGCATCTAAGTGGTTGGTTGGCTCATCCAACAACAAAACATCCGGTTCTTGTAAAAGCAATCGGCACATTGCCACTCTTCTGCGCTCACCACCTGACAAAACGGCAACTTTCGTGTCTGGATCGGGGCAACGCAACGCATCCATGGCACGCTCTAATTTATTGTCAATTTCCCAAGCACCTACTGCATCAATTTTATCTTGTAATTCGCCTTGTCTGTTCAGTAGTTTATCCATCTCATCCGGATTCTCATACACCTCTGGCAAACCAAATTTTTCATTTATGTCTTCGTATTCTTTAAGTAAATCCATGATGGGTTGCACCCCTTCTCTTACTACTTCAATTACCGTTTTATTTGGGTCTAGATCCGGTTCTTGCGATAATAAACCAACGGTATAGCCCGGCGAAAAAACCACTTCGCCTTGGTAAGATTTATCCAAACCTGCAATAATTCTTAGTAAGCTGGATTTACCAGAGCCATTTAAACCTATCACCCCAATTTTTGCTCCGTAGAAAAAGGAGAGGTATATGTTTTTTAAAACTTGTTTTTGCGGAGGATAGATTTTATTTACCCCCGCCATAGAAAAGATTATTTTTTCGTCGGCCATTTGCGTCTTTATTGAGCCTGCAAATATCGAAAAATTACCCTATTAGCAGATTAAAAATTAAATTGCTTACAGTTTACTAGTAGTATCAATCTTTTAGTTGATAGATGGCGTAATTGTTGATATGTATATAACATTGGGTTAAATCCAATGTAAACATTTTAATATTTTAGCCGTTGATTCTAAATAAGTAGTATATTTCAGTATAAATTATATGGAAGCCAAATTTTCACCAAGAGTTAAAGACGTAATATCCTACAGCAGAGAAGAAGCTTTGCGGTTGGGACACGATTATATAGGTACCGAGCACTTGCTATTAGGTTTAGTGCGGGAAGGAGACGGTATAGGGATTAAACTATTAAAAGCCATGGGTATTGACCCTGCTCGTTTGCGCAAAACAATTGAGGACGTTGTAAAAGGTACTTCGAGCAATAATGTAAATCTTGGCAACATCCCCCTAACTAAACAAGCCGAAAAAGTATTAAAAATAACCTATTTAGAGGCTAAAATTTTCAAAAGTGAAGTAATCGGAACGGAGCATTTGGTCTTATCTGTATTACGTGAGCCTGATAATATTGCAGCTCAAGTTTTAAATCAATACGGCATTACATACGAAGCATATAAAAGTGAAGTAGAAGCCAATAGAAGTGGAATAAAAAGCGAAGCCCCTCAAAGTCCGGATGAAGACAGCTTCCGTGAAGAAGAAAATTTTGGAGGTTCTGGAGGAGCCAAAAAAACAACAGATATTAAATCTAAAACCCCGGTATTAGATAATTTTGGCAGAGATTTAACCAAAGCAGCCGACGAAGGAAAATTAGATCCTATAGTGGGTAGAGAGAAAGAAATAGAACGCGTTTCGCAAATTTTATCTCGACGTAAAAAAAACAACCCCATTCTAATAGGTGAGCCAGGTGTAGGTAAGTCTGCTATTGCAGAAGGCTTGGCACTACGAATCATCCAACGAAAAGTATCTAGAGTGCTTTTTAATAAGCGGGTAGTAACCCTTGATTTAGCTTCTATCGTGGCAGGTACCAAATATCGCGGACAATTTGAAGAGCGTATGAAAGCGGTGATGAACGAGTTGGAGAAATCTCCGGATGTAATTTTATTTATTGACGAAATACATACCATTGTTGGCGCCGGTGGTGCATCTGGTTCATTAGATGCATCTAATATGTTTAAACCTGCATTGGCACGTGGAGAAATTCAATGTATTGGTGCCACAACATTAGATGAGTACAGGCAATACATTGAAAAAGATGGCGCTTTAGATCGTCGTTTCCAAAAGGTGATGATTGAGCCTGCAACGCCTACCGAATCGGTAGAAATTTTAAACAGAATTAAAGAAAAATACGAAGATCATCACGGGGTTACCTATACGGACGAAGCCATCGAAGCTTGTGTAAGTTTAACTTCTAGATATATTACCGATAGGTTTTTGCCCGATAAAGCCATAGATGCTTTGGATGAATCTGGTTCTAGAGTACATTTAACTAATATTCATGTACCACAAACCATCATCGATATTGAAGAAAAAATCGAAGAAATAAAATTGGAGAAGAATCGTGTAGTACGTAGTCAGAAATATGAAGAAGCTGCTAAGCTACGCGACACTGAAAAACAATTACTAGAGGAATTAGAAGTTGCTAAAGTGGCTTGGGAATCGGAAACCAAAACTAAACGATATACCGTTACCGATCAGGATGTAGCACAAGTTGTTTCCATGATGACTGGCATTCCATTGCAGCGAGTTGGACAAGCAGATAGCAACCGTTTGTTGGGTATGCTAGATGAATTGAAGGAAAAAATCATTGGACAAGACGATGCAATTAAAAAATTAGTAAAAGCCATACAACGTACACGCGCCGGATTAAAAGACCCTAAAAAGCCAATTGGGTCCTTCATTTTCTTAGGACCAACCGGTGTAGGTAAAACCGAACTAGCAAAAGCATTATCTCGTTTTATGTTTGATACGGATGATTCTTTAATCCAGATTGACATGAGCGAATACATGGAGAAATTTGCTGTTTCTCGTTTAGTTGGTGCGCCTCCGGGATACGTTGGATATGAAGAAGGTGGACAATTAACAGAGAAAGTACGCAGAAAACCATATTCTGTAGTATTGCTTGATGAAATTGAAAAAGCACATCCAGATGTTTTCAATATATTATTACAGGTATTAGATGAAGGAGTATTAACCGATAGTTTAGGTAGAAAAGTAGATTTCAGAAATACCGTAATCATCATGACATCCAACATCGGATCTCGCCAATTAAAAGAATTTGGACAAGGAGTTGGATTTACCACCTCAGCCAAATCATCGGCTGCCGAGGCACATTCTAGAGGTGTTATAGAAACTGCGTTAAAGCGTGCTTTTGCGCCTGAGTTTTTAAATAGAATTGATGATGTAATAATTTTCAATTCATTAGGTAGAGAAGATATTTACAAAATCATTGATATTGAATTAAAAGGATTATTCGAACGAGTTTCTGCATTAGGATATACTATCCAATTAACAGACGACGCTAAAGCGGTGATTGCCGATAAAGGCTTTGACTCTAACTTTGGTGCCAGACCACTTAAACGTGCGATTCAGAAATTTTTAGAGGACCCGATTGCCGAAGAAATCCTAAAAGGGGAACTTGTAGAGGGCGGAACATTAGAGATTTCATACGATAAAGAAAAAGATGAAATGGTAGTAAGTGGCGGAGGCTCTAAACCTAAACGCAAGAAAAAGGAAGAAGATCCGAAACCATAAGAGAACACGAACTCATAAAAGTAGCCGGCCCAACTTAAAAAGGTCGGCTGTTTTGTTTATAGCAAATTGGATTTATTGCTTTTTATGCTGCTAATCTTAGTTTTTATGTGGATTGTATAATCTTTACAGATAAATGTGTAGCAGGCTGCATTTTAATATATCTACTTTTATACCATAGCAATTCTGCTATAAATAAATCTACATAAAATGGGAAATAATCAAACGGACAAAAGTAATCAGAGTAATGATAACTTGTTAAAAGAGAAAACGAATCAGGATTATAACAAGAAGGAACCAAACCCAAACGATCCGAATGAGACTAAAATTCCAAGAATTGAAGATAAACCAAAAGAAGAAATAAATGCGAATAATCCAGATCACGACATTGATTCTTATCGCGATGGGGAATCTAATAAAGATGGTAAGCATTATGAACGTTCAGATGAGAATACTATTCCAAATACTACCAATAGAGATAAGAGACCGGGTGATTCTGCATTGGGTAGAGTTAATGATGACAAAAGACCTGAGCCAGGTAGAAACAAGTAAGTAGTACATGAAATGCCAACTATTGGAGAGTGGTTGGCTCAATAATTAATATCACATTAAATAAATAAATAAAAAAAGTTATGAATTCAGGAAAAGTAGTATTAGGAACATTGGCAGGATTTGCCTTAGGTGCCATCACAGGTATTTTGTTTGCACCAGAAAAAGGATCGGTAACTCGTAAAAAGATTCTGGATAAAGGAGAAGAATATGCAGAAGATTTTAAATTAAAAATGAACGGGGTATTAGAGTCCTTAGAAAACAAATATGCAAGTGTAAAAGATGGTGCTAATGAGTTAGTAGAGGCAGGAAAAGACAGATTTTCTGACGCAACTAGAGATGCAAAAAACACAGCTAAAGATTACGGCAATAAAGCCCAATCCGAAATTAATAGGGTAATATAGAGAAATATTCTTAGCCTTTTAATAATATAGATAAAACAAATTTAGCATGAACAATCCCGAAAGTTCCATAGAAACTCTATTAGAAAAAATGGAAAACTATGGTAAAACAACCCAAGAGCTAATCATGCTTCAGTCGGTAGATAAATTTGCTGATGTTGTTTCATCTCTCATTGCACGATTGGCGGTATTGTTTATAGCTATTTTATCCCTAGTAATTATTAACATCGGCGTTGCGTTATGGTTGGGGAATATATTGGGCGATAATTATTTAGGATTTTTTATCATAGGGGGCTTCTATATTTTAATAGCTGTTTTGTTTCACAATTACAGGAATGAATGGTTAAAATACCCGATGGGTAATTCCATCATCAAACAAATGATGAAACAAAAATCAGCATAATTATCATGGACGAAATAGCTAGATTGGATGCAAAAATCCGTGAGTTGAAGATAAAACAAGCGGAAGATTTGATTTTATTGAAAGAACAATTAAAAGTAACTCGCGATAGTTTAAGGCCAAGTAGTTTAGTTAAATCGGCATATAATGAATTAACTAAAGCACCTAATATTAAGAATAATTTAATTAGTATCGCAATTGGGTTGGGAACAGGTTTTGTTTCTAAGAAACTATTAATTGGTAGAACTATCAACCCATTAAAACAATTGCTTGGATTAGTAGTACAATTTGCAGTTACTAAGTTGGTGGCTAAAAAAGCGAATAAATTGAACATTATTGGTGATGGTGATGATCAAGAAATATTTACTAGTAATAACGGAATTGAACATAAAGTTTAATTTATCGCCAAAACTCACAGATTTATGAACAATATTTTTAGAGGACTCATTGCAGGTTTTGGAGCTAAAAAATTAGGAGGTGGTTGCCTAGGTACTATAATTGTTTTTATTATCATTTGGGTAGCATTGGGTCAGTGTAGTTGAAAAATAAATTCCATAGGCTTGGCTATATAATCGGGATTTGATACCTTCTTCGGCTTGTATGGCCATGGCTTATGAAATATAATAAACGAGCGAAGCCCCGACATTTATGTCGGGGCTTCGCTCGTTTGTAACACTAAACTAACTAAAAATTAAACTCTACACCCGCCAATACATAGCGTGGCATAGATACTCTAATTCCTTCCGGGCGACGTGTATAAATGTATCTTTCGTTGGTTAAATTTTTAACAGAGGCATTAAAGCCTAAGTTGATGGATTTGATTGTATACCTTAACGTGGCATCAAGGGTAGTATATGCATCTAGTTTTCCTTCTAAACCGTTTATGCTACCAGTTTGTTCATTTAACTCATCTCCAAATTGCTCACCTATGTAATTAGCAGTAATCCCTAATCCAAAACCACCCGGTGTTTCAAACGTAAAACCTGTGTTTAGTATAAATTTGGGAGCATATGGCGTTTGATTTCCGTTGATGTTTACGGTGGTATTACCGTCTTGTACAAATCTGTCTGAACTGTATTTTGCATCAACAAACGTAGCGCTAATATCTAAGTCGTATGTGTATTTAGATTTGAAAAGAGTACCCAAACTAGCATAAATACCTGTTTCTATTCCTATATGCTCGGTTTCGCCACCATTAACTAAGCCTGTTCCGGTTCCGCCAGATGATTGAGATACGGGAATGATTTGGTTAGAAAAATCTAAGTAAAATGCAGTAGCTTCCATTTTCAAACCTTCTACCAATTGAGTACGTAAGCCTAACTCATAATTCCAGCTTAGTTCTGCATCTAAATCAAGCGCAACTCCAGCACTAGTGATGGCATCTTTTACTCTTGGAGGTGCAAAACCTCGGTGCAAACCACCATATACACTCACCTTTTCTGAAAGGTTATAATTTAAACCTAAGCCTGGTATAATCTCACTAGTAGAACTATTGGTAACTAAACTAGTATCTCTAATTACATTATTAAATCTTCTGCGTAGTATGTTTCTTTCGTAGTCGAAGTTTTCGAACCGAATACCAGGAGTAATGCTAAATTGATTACTTACATTAAATGTATTCTGAACAAAGGCACTAAATCCATAACCAGTTCTAATTTCATCCTCAATTAAAGCCCCAGATTTTGCATTGCCTTTTGTGCCATTTACGCGTTGCTCAAAAGCTCGTTCGTAGTTGTATCTCACACCTACATCAACTTTATTAAAGTTTTTACCATATTCATGAGATAAGCGAGATTCTATACCAGCCACTTCAAATTGTCTGTTTCGCGCTCCAGTACCATTTCTCATGAATATCGCTCCCGGTTGAGTTGGATCTCCGAATACAACCCCGGTTTTGTTTGAAGCATTTGGATCGTAAGAAAAATCTTGGCGAATCCAATTACGTGTAGTGGTGTATCCGTAAGCTGTAGTTTTAATTTTAGTAAATGCATTGAATGCAGCTGTATAAGTAGATGAAAGTGAATATCTACGTACCGTCAGTTGATCATCCGGAGCTAAAATCACTCGGTCAAATCCACCATTTTGGAACAATTGCTCAGTTAACCCCAAATACGAAGCATTAGAAATCTCATCATACACTCCTATTTTAAAGCCTAAGGATTGCAAATCGGCTATTCTGAAACGTATTTTTGCGTTGAAATCGTTGATATCGTAATTAAGTTTTTGGCCAACGTTATTACCACTTTTACGCAAGAAAGTGAGTTGCAAACCAGTGTTATTGAAAGTATTACCATACGAAACCAAACCGTTAAATAAATCACCTTCGCCCCCGGTAATTTTTACAAAACCTTTAGAAAAAGCAGGAGGTTCTGTGGTAATGTAATTGATAATACCACCAATGGTTTGTGGTCCGTACAGAATTTGTCCTGAGCCTTTTAAAATTTCCACCCCACTCATTCTCTCCATTGGAGGAGTGTAATACATTTCGGGTTCTCCGTATGGATTAAGCGCGATAGGCACACCATCTTCCAACATCAATACTCCGCGACTTCTATCTGGGTCTAATCCTCGTATACCAACATTAATTCTTAAGCCAATTTCTTCTTCATTCACCACATTTAGTCCAGGTACTTTACGAAAAACTTCGTTTCCGCTTAATGGACCAATACGAACGATGTCTTTGGAAGTAACTACCGTTAAAGCTCCAGGTACTTTTCTAAATAGAGTACTTCTGTCTTCTACAATTACCACTTCAGAAGCAGTAACTGATTTTAAAGTATCACTGTTTTTTTGATTCTCTTGTGCCGATGCCGTGATTGCCGTAAAAAGCAAGACTAAAACGAAAAGTGTATATATATGCTTCATGCCTTATTTAGATTAAATTAAAATTATGGGGCAAATGTAGAGTAGAAACATTAAAATCCAAAATTATTTAGAATAATTTTAAATAAGTAATATGAAATTAGTAAAACACCTTTAAAAGCAAACAAAGGCACTATTTTTTAAAAACCTCGTTGCCTCATGGCTTCAAACGTAAGGATGGCGGTACAGGCAGATACATTTAAAGAATCTATTTTGCCGCGCATTGGGATTTTTATTTGCTTGGTTTTACTTAACCAAAAATCACTTAATCCGGTTGCTTCGGTTCCCATCACAATAGCACATGGAGTAGTAAAATCTGTGTTTTGATATAATTTTTTTGCAGTCAAAGCGGCCGAATAAGGGGTGATATTTTTTTCATTTAACCAGTCAAATATTTCATCATTGGTGCCGGTAATTATTGGTAAAGTAAAAACACAACCCACACTGGAGCGTATCACATTCGGATTATAGATATCAGTTTTGGGGTCGCAAATGAGTACGGCATCTACTTTGGCAGCATCAGCTGTGCGAAGTATAGCACCCAAATTCCCGGGTTTTTCTACCGCTTCCAGAACAATGATAAAGGGATTTTTAGTTAAGTTTAAGGACTCTAGTTTGTATATACTGGCAGTTGCAACAGCAATAATTCCATCTGAATTTTCGCGATAAGCCAACTTGCTGAAAATTTCTTTGTTAATCTGTAGTACTTTATTTTGTTCAGTTGGCGGTAAGTCCAACTTTGCAATTTCGGGACAATGAAAAAGGCTTTTAATGGTATGACTAGCTTCTATTGCTAATTGCAATTCTCGCTTTCCTTCTATAACAAATAAGCCGGTTTTTCTTCTTTCCGAAGATTTTTCCTGAAGTTTTTGGAGTTGTTTTATTTTTGGATTTTGTGAACTGCTGATGATTTCTTGCATGGTTATTTCTGCAATTTATCAGGAATAGAACTGAAATCTGCCCCACATTTACATTGGCTGCCACAACTAGCACTTTTAGATTTAAGTTGATTAACCATCATCCGGCCAATAAACCAAACGGCCAATACAAACAAAAGCAACACTAAAATTTCTTGCCAATTCATGCTCAAAGATACAGTTTACCTGCTATTTTATGATTTATCTTTGCCAAATAGTTGTTTAGGTAAAATAAATCTAGATAATAATGGTTTTGGTTAGGATGAATAAAATTGTTTTCGTTTTTCTTTTGGTTTGGATGAGTGTATATTATTGCGTTTCGGCTCAAAAATACGTGAATCCATTTTTCCGTACCGTACCCGATACAACTCTGAGTTATACTATTGATTCTCCCATTGTAATTAAAAGCCGTGGACTTTCTGCTCAAGATTTCATTGATCAAATGCTAAACGATACGCTTTTTTACAAAGCTTTTCAGCAGATGAAATATTACACATTTACTGCAGAGAATGAGATTTTTACCTACGATAAAAAAAACAGCATCGAATCCAGAATATTTAAACGCATTTTGCACGATAATACCGGATCTGCCTATAAGAAGCGAGAATTAATAGCCACAGATAGCGGAAAAGTATATAAACGAAATGGCAAATACCGGCACTACACAGTACAAATGTTTAATTACATTTTCGAGAACGATTATAACTCTGATTTTATTGACGACGAAGAGGATTTACCTATTGCATCTACACAAGAAGGCTATAAAGACAAACTAAAAACCTTGTTGTTTAATCCAGGCCGACCGATTAAAGGAATCCCGTTCATCAGCAACAAAACCGCCATTTTTGAGCCCGAACTGAGTAAATATTATGATTACACCTATTTTAAAGGCACTTATTTGGGCGATGTCCCAATTTTTACTTTCGTATGTAAAGTAAAACCAGAATTTACTAAGCGTGGCAACACCATGATTAAGGAACTAACCACGATTTTTGATGCACGCAATTTTACCATTTTAGGTAGATACATAGACATGCGCTACAAAACTCCCCTTTTTGATTTTGATGTACGCATGAACATAGAACTAAATTACGTTGGCGAAGAACTGCTTCCGGTGCGCATTACTTACGACGGCAATTGGAACATCCCTTTTAAACGAAAAGAAGCTGCCGCTTTTACCATAAAACACATGGGGTATAGAAAATAATTTTTGGTTAAATGTTTCTATTTCATAATATTTTCTCTTACCTTCAATTTGTAAAACCTAGAAAACATGAAATCATTTACTCACCCCCCCCCAGAAAAATCTCTTAGCCATTGCTGTTATGGTAATACTCTTTCTAAGTGTTAATGCCTGCAGAAAAACAGAGTTTACCAGCCCCGAGCAAGAGCTTATACAACAAGCAAAAGCCAATTTTGAAGCTGAAAAATCTTTAGACGACCCCAAGCAAATTGGTTTTGCATCCTCGAATAAAAAAAGTAAAAAAGAAGCAAATTGGAATAAAGCATATACCAACCAATTTGCCAAACAAAAGGTGGTTATAGTCCCCGTATTACACTACATGTCCATTAGTTTATCTACGAATGGAGCTTCTCATAAGTTATTCTACGAATCATACTTATATTCTTATCAGAACATACAAGGAGATTGGAATCATGAGTTAATCTATAAAATACCGAATGCAGAATACCTTTTGAATAAAAACCCTAATAAACGCTTTAGTGGGCGGATACTCATTGAGGATTGGGAGGGTAATTTTGTAAAGGGATATTTGATAGAGAAGAATAATTTGACAAAATCTTTGACTTTATTAGAAAACTCAAATTATAAATCAACGGCGGTTAGCGGATGTGAAACTATAAAATTTACAAAATGCAGAGACTATTATGTACAAGGGCAATATCAAGGGACCGATTGCTACGAATACACTTACATGAGTTGCACCTATGATGCACCACCCGAAGAAACATTGGCTCCGGATGATTACGGACAAGGAAGTGGAGGAGGGGGCGGTAGTGGTACGTCTGGTTCCGATGGATTGGAACCTAATCCAGGTTCAAATGTTGGTAAAAAACCTATTGCTGAGTATGTAGATAAATGTCAAGGCGTCATTGCCGCATGGGATAATTTTCCAAGTAATGAGGTGGTGGGTTATATAACAGAAGACGGAGAAGTAATCATAACAGACGTATTGGGGTATTTTGGGGAGGGTGAAAGCCTTAAGGCATATTCATACCAAGGTGAATATTTCTATCACTATCCAAAAAGTTTAGGACCTCCTTCAAATGTTAAGTATTTTCCATCTGGACCAAATTATTATATAATGGTTGTTGCAAGATTTCATACTCATGCTCCATGTAGAACAGAAGGTGGCTCAGGAGTGAATCAATTGGTCAGTGATAATGACAAGGAATCTGCAAAAAGTACACCAGGGCTAAGACAGTGGGTAATTGGCTGTAACGCAATTGCAGAGTTTCAAGAGTTTGGGCCATTTTTTAATAAATCATCTGGCGATTTGAATGAAATTTGTGATAAAATAAAGTAAGTATGCATAGTAACCTTTTTATAGTCTGTTTTCTGTTTATTTGTTTTTGTGTAGTTTCAAACAATAGCACAGCAATTACACCAATAAAGAACTGTTGTGAACGAATTGTAAAAGAACAAATAGCTGATGAACGATTTTTGCATGTTGTAAAGAACTACATAGATTCGCTCGATAAAAGCGACTCAATATTTGCGAAAGGCATTGGATATATTACCATTTATCTACAAGGCGAAACGATGTATCAGGGTGAATATGCAAGTCAGAGTTTCCGGCTTAATCACAATTACAGTTCGTTTGATAATGTAAAATCTACTAGTAGATACCCCGACTATTTTTTGAAATATAGTCATAAAATAATCTTAATTTATTCTACACAAAATGAAAACCTAATAGAATTTAATAATTCCAGAAAATCTGTCCAAAATTTCAAGAAGGAATTAGAACCATTTTTATTTCCAAAAGTTAAAATCAAGTTACCAGATAAAAGTGGAAAACTAGGTACTGCTAAAAACTTCAGACCAAATGAAGTAGAGAGAATACACGGTGGGAAACAAGTTTATTTGCCTGGAGACAAGAGTACTAAACCAATTGTACAAGATTTGAAGCATTGAGAAATGCCCCAAAATTCTACCAAGAATATATTGGTAGCGTTTATTTTCATGAGATTATGCATGCCTATTTCAGGGCTACAAAAAATGGAATCAGATTTTGATCTTAATGAAATGTCAAATGCTAAATATTTTAATTAGATGAAAACTGCATTAATGAATATTTTTAACGTTAGCTATACAATAGCTACGAGGCTAACTTGGGGAGGTTTACAACATACCGCAGCTTGGCAAAACCTTAGCAATGCAGAAAAAACGAGATATATGAAACATTAACTAAGCACAGAGATGGTAATGAAGGTACAAAATGTAATTAACTTATTTTTTTTAGCTCTTACACTATTTATGTCTACAAGCATGAATGCTTAAGTAACAAAAGAATCTTATACTAAGTCAATTGTAAGAGAATTTAGGGTAGACACGAGGTTAATTGATTCTTGTTTTCAATATATTGGATTAATTGAATTTAAGATTCAAAGTGATACAATACAAATTATCAGGTTAATAGACTCTACGTTTAAATTTACCAATAGACCACTAAATGAAATTATTAAGTCGGATTGGATAATAAACACATACAACAGGTATGGTAAGCAAATTATTCTACAACCATTAATCATATTTATCAAACCTAATAGATGCATGGATAAACTTGAGTGGTATAATAAATTGGTATATAACGTATGGGATAATTATGTTATAGATCATAACACCACCTTGTTAATTGAACCAATTGTAATATATAGTTTTCCATCAACCGAATATTAAAGTGTGCAGCATCAATAAAATAATTTTTTGAGATATTTATACAATTAATAAAAATTTTGAGGCTAAACTCAACCCAACTTGCACACGCGGAACGCGCGTGCTTTTTTTGTAAAATATTTAAAACCTCGTCCTCGAAATTTTACTGCATATTAATTTTAAGTTTAAAAAATAGTCGGCTATTTTTCTAATTTTATCCTCCCATGATAAAACCTCAAACCATTGACCAGATAATGCAGGCTGCTGATATTGTAGAGGTTATCGGCGATTTTGTTACGCTCAAAAAACGAGGAGCTAATTACGTGGGTTTAAGTCCGTTTGCCAACGAAAAAACACCTTCGTTTACAGTTTCTCCAACCAAAAATATTTTTAAGGATTTCAGTTCGGGCAAGGGTGGCTCGGTGGTTACGTTTTTAATGGAGCACGAGAAATACAGTTATCCAGAAGCGCTTCGGTGGTTGGCTCAGAAGTATAACATAGAGATTGAAGAAGACTTAAGTCCCGAAAACATTCAAGAAAACGACGACCGCGAAAGTTTATACTTGCTCAATGAATATGCTCGCAAGCAATTTGCAGCGCAACTTTTTGAGCACCCCGATGGTAAACTCATTGGGCTTAGTTACTTTAAAGAGCGCGGTTTCCGTGAAGATACCGTCCAAAAATTTTCTTTGGGATTTTGTTTGGATGTATGGGATGGGTTTACCCAAAAAGCGCTAAAAGATGGGTATAAAGAGCAATTTTTGGAACAAAGTGGTTTAAGTGTAAAAACTGAGAAAGGACTCTTTGATAGATTTAGAGGTAGGGTGATGTTCCCCATCCATAATCTCACGGGCAGAGTGATTGGTTTTGGAGGAAGGATTTTAAAAAGCGATGCCAAAGCTGCTAAATACGTAAATTCTCCGGAGTCTATCATCTACCACAAGAGCCAAACGCTGTACGGAATTTTCTTTGCGAAAAACAAAATCCGCGACCAAAACGAGTGTATGTTAGTAGAAGGCTACACCGATGTAATTTCCCTCCATCAATCCGGAATAGAAAACGTGGTAGCTTCTTCGGGCACCTCATTAACTACCGAGCAAATACGTTTAATTGGCAGATTTACCCAAAATATTACTATCCTTTTTGATGGCGACCCGGCCGGTATTAAAGCTTCTCTGCGTGGAATGGATATGATTTTGGAGGAAGGATTGAACGTAAAAATTGTGCTTTTTCCCCAAGGGGAAGACCCCGATTCGTACATACAAAAAGTGGGTGCAAGTGCTTTTACAGAGTACATTATTGCCAATAAAAAAGATTTCATCCTATTTAAAACTAATTTATTACTCGAAGAAGCTAAAAACGACCCGCTAAAACGTGCCGAAATGATTCGGGATATTGTAGAGAGTATTGCTAAAATACCCGACTCCATAAAAACCTCCGTTTTTGTTGCCGAAACCAGTAGGATATTGGGCATGGAAGAACGTGTTTTATTATCTGAACTCAATAAATTAAAACTTAGAAAAGTAAAATCTGAGGCTAAAACGGAGATTCATCCGGAAGCGTTGGGCATAGAAAATGCAATACCCGAACAAGAAATTGCCATAGCTAGCGACGATGCTTTCGAGATAGAAATCATTCGACTATTGCTACAATACGGCAACATACAATTTGATGAAGAAAATTCGGTTGCTTCCTACTTGTTTACAGAACTTGCCGATGTAAGCTTTGAGCATCCCGAAGTGAAAATAATGTTTGCCCGCTTGCAAGAACAGTTGGCACAAAACGAATTAATAAACGAGCATGAGTTTACCATGCACAGCAATCAAAACATCAGCCATTTAGCAGTTACATTACTTACTACTCCTTATACTCTCAGCGAAAATTGGTTTAGCATGCACCAAATTTTAGTGGCAAAAGAGCCCGAAGATTTAAGCACTGCGGTTCTCTCTGCCATTTATAAATTGAAGCTTAAAAAGCTAATGCATTTGATGAAAGAAAACCAGGAAAAAATGAAGCTTGCCAAAACAGAGCAGGAAGAAGACGCTCTGCTGAAATTACATCAACATTTAAACACGATTAAGATAGCCCTGTCTAATGGCTTGGGAGCCGTGGTTTTGAAGTAGCATAATTCTGTCATGCTGAATTTATTTCAGCATTTCTGATAGGATGGTTGTGCCAAAAAACAACATCAAGTTCGTGAAACTAATCCATCTCTTTGATAGATGCAGAAACGAGTTCG
>JBGTLU010000017.1:0-5125 GCA_041743935.1 Sphingobacteriaceae bacterium | reverse complement strand
TTGCATTACACCTTCGCCAACTTCCTGCACATCACTTTTGGCTTCTACAATAGCTAATTTGATGCCTTTGTAAACCAACACATAATCGGCAATTTCTCTTTTGCCCCTGCCACCGCCTGTTTGAATTTTACCTGCTGTAATGGGGTATTCACGAAGGACCTTAGAGCCTTCTACAACACCCCAACCGCAAGCTTTTAGCTTGGGGTCTATGAGTTCTGCTCTTGTTTCTGCTTCGTTCATAATTTCTTTATAAAATGACTATCAAATATGATTTTATGCCCAAAATGGCATGTACCTAGCATATTTTATTGATTTCTATTGAGCATTTATTGATTTTCTTGCAGGTTTTACTCAATAGGATTCTAATAATTCCGGCATTTCCAAATACTTTTTTCCATCTAGTAGATTGCCCGTTTTCTTTTTGTTAGTTCCGCCCCATTGTTTGAAAAAGAAGGATACATCTGATTGTTTACATTGCTCCTTAATTTCTAAAACCCATTCTTTTTTCATTGGGCGTGGTGTTCTCCCACTTTCACCGCCTACTATCACCCAATCAATTCCTTTTAAATTCAAGTTGGGTAAGGGACCGATTAACGGCTCGCAGCTTAAAAACTTTGTTCGCGCATTGGTTTGTCGTAATAGATCAACTCTGTTCATAAAGGTTTTACTCTCTATTGAAACACCCATCCAAATGTTATGTGTCCACTCCAACAGGCCTTCTTTATCATAGTACAAAAGCAAATCTGCCCGTTTAGTTAAAATCTGAAAAACGTGTTGTGGATTTTCTTTCATTACTCTGAACACTTTTTGTATAAACTCAATCGGAACATCTTTATGAAACAAATCGCTCATTGAATTGACAAATACCATTTTCGACTTCTTCCAAGTGTAAGGAGTCTTCAATTCATCTTCGTGAATTGCCAACTTAAAACCATTGGCATATTTTTCAACGCCCATTGCTTTTAGCCGTTTTGCCATTACTTCGGCATAGCAGAATTTGCAACCTGCCGAAATTTTATCGCAACCCGTTGTGGGGTTCCAAGTCATTTCTGTCCATTCTATGCTTGATTGTGCCATAGGTTAAATGTTTTGAATTATTTGTTTAGCAATCTTTTTAGCGTTTTCGTTATTTGATGCAAATACAAAATGAAAAATCGGGGAGCCACTCCTGTTTTTCAATACCAGTGGTTCATCCGTTACGTGTTTCCAAATTGTCTTCATTCGTTCTGCATATAATCGGGCAATTTTTTCGATTGGTTGTGAGACTTTGGTTATAATTTCTTCTTCCCCGAAAAGTGTTTGCACTTTATTCTCTTTGTAAAAATGGGCTTTTATCTCTTCAATGGGTAATCCGAAAAATGATTGCAGTTTGTCGCTGAACTCCAATTTGCCTTTTCTGTCTAACAAACGATTTACAATAACGCCTGTTGGCACTAAAATCCAAACGTCTGAACGGGAGTCTTTCAGTTCTGCAATTGAATTCCAATCTATCTGCATTCCGAATGGGTCAAGAAAAACCAATGCTGCATAATCTTTTGTTTTTAATGCTTTGGCAAGTTCCGTAATTTGATGGTTAGCATCTCCCGACCTGTAAACGATTGTTTTATCATGAAACTTCTCATCTAATTTCGATTTTAAGTTATTGAGGGAGGTTTCTTTCTTATCAATGAAGTAATAAAAATCAAAGCCCAAGTCCTGAAGCCCCAACACTCTCTCGGCTGCCCCTTTGTAAATTCGTTCTTGTTCTTCGGTGATTTTTAGTTGTTGCATCAGGTCAGCGTTTACCTGTTTTTCTCGTGTTCCGCTGCCAGCAAAACCATCAAAGTAGATGGTCTTCCAATACGGAAACTTCTTCATAATGGTAAGGTAAGACCACACGTATTTTGAAAAGGCTTCTAATTTCTTCTCTGTCCAGGGTCCGCCCCATTCACCGGGTAGCTCGTTTAATGTGTTCTTTTCGTTCCAACTCATATGACCAATGCTTTTTCAGTTTTCAATTCTCCCGCAAATGCCTTCTGCAAAATAGATTTTTTCAACTCTTCCAAATCAGTAATTTTCTTTTGATATACATTTTCCAACTTTTGTGTTTCTGTTCGGAAGACATCTAATTGGTGGACGATGGCTTTTTGTACTTTGAGTGGTGGAAGTGCAATTGGAACATTCTTGATTTTCTCTAAACTCAAATTTTTCTGACGAACACCTCGTCTTAAATTTAAAATTTCGGGTTTAATGGCATTAATTGCGTGAAGGATAAAAATCAAATCAATTTTCGGATTTGGCTTTACACCTGCAATAGCCTGATTAAAAGTTCCATCTCTGTCTAATATAGACATCTTCAAAGCGGCTGTATCGTACATTCCAATTAGCAATGAACCATTCGGAAATAATTTAGCATTAGAATTTTCTATAGCTAATTCGTTGATGTGTCTTTCAGGATTAGTTGTGTAAAGATCATTCAACTCACCTGATGAATACCAAGCTATATCTCCACTCCAATATTCAGTTTTGTGCCTCAAAGGTGTTCCTCCACTTTTAACAAAAGATATTTCTCCAAGAGTTTTCTCTTCCCAACCTTCACCCTTACTTTCAAAGACCCCCTGCAAATAACTCTCAAAAAGCTCCTTCGCGTTTTTAAGATTTTGTTCGGCATTGGCTTTTGCCTTGGCTATGGCGGCAAAGGCTTCATCTAAGATGGAAACTATGTGTTGTTGTTCGGGGAGAGGCATCCACAAGAATGATTCATTCTTGTAATCTTTAAAATAGATATGCGGAATAGCTGCGCCTGAAACATATTTTTTGAAATCAACGGACATCAAAGAATAGTTCAGGTAATCTAAATCAATATTTTCTTTCGGTAAAATGTATTGCAAAGTTCCAATTACAGACGTGTAAGCATCCATTTTTGTAATTCTACCAAATCCTGAACCATCTTTTACAATTGACAGATACGGTTTGTCTTGATGATAGAAACTTACTTTTTTAATCAATCCACTTGCTCCATAAATTGGGTAATCGCCTTCATCATCCGTTAATTTATTTTGCGATACATTTGAAGATGCACTTACGCAAACATCACCGATTGTTTTTATTTCCCAACCTTTTGGCAAGCCCAATTTCTCTTTCATATTAGTTCCAAAATTGAGTTTAAAATTTCTGCACTTTCTTCATCCAAAGCTTTCATTTCTTCTAAAATGGCTTGTGGTTGGCGTAGGGCAGCTTCTTCTTTTTTGTTCGGGTTTTTTACGCTCAAATCAAAGGTGCTTTGGTCTATGTCTTTTATGTTTACCGTCCAAGAGTTTTCGCTTTCGGCAAAGGTTTTTTGTAATTCTACAAATTCTGCCAAATCGTTTTCATTGAGTGGGTTGGTCTTGCCCAAATTGCGGTCGAGGTTCAGCGAGTAAAACCAAACCTTTTGAGTGGCTTTGCCTTTTTCAAAAAACAACACTACGGTTTTTACACCTGCACCGGTAAATGTTCCGCCCGGCAAATCTAACACGGTATGCAGGTTGCAATTTTCCAACAAGGTTTTGCGTATGGCAACTGTGGCATTGTCGGTATTGCTCAAAAAAGTGTTTTTAATAACCACACCTGCCTTGCCACCTGCTTTCAAAATTTTAATAAAGTGCTGTAAAAAGAGTGAAGCGGTTTCGCCTGTTTTAATCGGAAAGTTTTGTTGCACTTCGGCACGTTCCTTTCCACCAAAAGGCGGATTGGCAAGCACCACATCATAGCGGTCTTTTTCCTGTATGTCTGCAAGGTTTTCGGCAAGCGTGTTGGTGTGTATAATATTGGGAGCTTCCACACCGTGCAAAATCATATTCATTATGCCAATGATATACGCCAATGATTTTTTCTCTTTGCCGTAAAAGGTGCGTTTTTGAAGTATCTCGGTTTCTTTGGTAGAAAGTGATTTGCTATTTCGCAAGTAGTCGAACGCTTCGCAAAGGAAGCCCGCACTGCCTACTGCACCGTCATAAATTTTGTCGCCTATTTTTGGGGCAACTACTTTTACAATGGTGGTAATGAGCGGTCGGGGAGTATAATATTCGCCACCGTTTCGCCCTGCATTGCCCATATTTTTGATTTTGTCTTCATACAAGTGGCTCATTTCGTGTTTCTCTGCGTGGGTTCTAAAACGCAATTCGTCAATGCGGTTAATCACTTCACGCAAATTGTAGCCGCTTTGTATGCGGTTTTTCAGTTCGCTGAAAATCTCGCCAATCTTGTATTCTATAGTGTCTGCACTTTCGGCACTCAACTTAAACTTTTTGAGGTAAGGAAAGAGTTTATTGTTCACAAAGTCGGAGAGGTCGTCACCTGTCAGGGCTTTGTGGTGGTCGAGTTTTCCGTCATTGCCTTTTGGCATTGCCCAAACTGTCCATTGGTAATCTTTGTCAATAATAGGCGTGTAAGTCTTGCCTGTGAGTTCGGCTGCTGTGGCTCGGTCTTTCTCCAAGTCGTCCAAATATTTGAGAAACAAAATCCAAGAGGTTTGCTCCACATAGTCTAATTCACTGCCGCAACCTGCGTCTTTGTGAAGTATATCGTCAATATTTTTAAAAGTTTGTTCGAACATTATTTATCTCTGTTTTTATCAATTCGTAAAGTTATCATTCTTGTCGGTGTCCCGATAGCCATCGGGAGCAAAAAATGGCTCTTTTGATTTTGCGGTCTGATCATTGTTGGCTGTGTCTTCTTTTAGGTCTTAACAAATCCAATGTTAAAGCATCTATTTTTTTTAGTGCCATTACATTTAATTCAGTAAAATTCATGGGGGAGGTCTAAATGTAGTACTTTTCTTTTAAAACCGGGAACATTTTGGTGGGCTTGTGAGCAGGGTTAGAGCAGGTGCAGCAAAGTGTAGGTTTCGTTGTCTACAACAATTGGCTGCGATGTTTTATCATTGTTCCAGCCCATATCATTAAACAGTTCACGAAAATTGAACTGCTTAATGTAGTTGGAAAATTCTTTTTTAGTTAAACTTATTTTAGTTTCTTTATGTGTTTGTTAGCAACTAGAGATTTCATCTGTGTTATAGCTATTTGATTGAGTTGCTTCAACCTTATGGGTTGTTCTATACCTTGATTAATTAGAACTGCATTTATGCTCTCTAAATTAGAAAGTA
>JBGTLU010000016.1:0-1677 GCA_041743935.1 Sphingobacteriaceae bacterium | reverse complement strand
ATCATTTCCACAAGCCGCAAGTAGCGTGGCAGAAAGGATTAAAACAAATAATTTTTTCATGGTTTTAAGTTTAGATTTCATTCAAATGTTACAAATTTCTAGCCAATAAAAAAACAAAAAATGGTAACTTCGTGTCTAGTTTTCATTATGATAAGTGATTTCAACGACTTCGGGAATAAACAGGTAGCCAATCTACCTAATCATTTAAAACAATACATAGTAGATCAACATTACGAAAAATATACTCCGGTTGACCATGCAGTTTGGCGATACGTTATGCGCCAAAATTATAGTTATTTGAAGGATGTAGCCTATTATCCATACATTCCGGGTTTACGAAAGGCAGGATTAAGCATCGAAAAAATCCCTAACCTGCAAGAAATGAATGATAATTTAGGCAAAATTGGATGGGGTGCCGTTACAGTAGATGGCTTTATCCCTCCGGTTGCATTTATGGAATACCAAGCTTGTAAAGTGTTGGTTATTGCTGCCGATATTCGTCAACTGGATCACATAGAATACTCTCCTGCACCCGATATAATTCACGAATCTGCCGGGCATGCACCTATAATTGCCGATGAAGATTATGCTAAATACCTTAGCTACATTGGCGAAATTGGCTCTAAAGCTATGTTTTCGTACAAAGATTTTGAATTGTATGAGGCTATTCGTGTATTATCCATTCTCAAAGAAATGCCTTATGCTGATCCTAAAAAATTAGCCGAAGCAGAAAAAGCCCTCATTGCTAAACAAAAAAACTTGGGCGAGCCTTCCGAGATGGCTCTTCTTAGCCGTTTGCATTGGTGGACGGTAGAATATGGTTTAATTGGAACACTAGAAAATCCAAAAATTTATGGAGCAGGCTTACTTTCTTCCATCGGAGAAAGTGCCACTTGTATGCATCCAGATGTAAAAAAACTATGGTATACCATTGATGCATTAAATTATTCTTACGACATAACTCAGCCTCAACCGCAGTTATTTGTAACCCCCACTTTTGAAAATTTAATTGCTGTTTTAGAACAGTTTGCTAACACCATGAGTTTCAGAACTGGTGGCACAAAAGGAGTTATAAAAGCCATAGAATGCCGCAATGTTTGCACGGCTGTATATAGTTCAGGGCTGCAAGTAACTGGAATTATAGAAGATGTAATTTTAGATAATAAGAATGAACCGATTTATCTTAAACTAAAAGGGGAATCTGCCTTATCATTTAATAATAACCAATTAGAAGGGCATGGCAAAGAATGCCATGCCGATGGTTTTAGTTCTCCAATTGGTAAGCTGAAAGATACCCGTCAGGATTTGGCATTATTTACTCCGGCTGAATTGAAAAATATTGGCATCGAGCCAAATAATAATGCTTTTTTAAGCTTCGAAAGTGGTGTAACCGTTGCTGGCTTAGTGAAAGACTTGGTCTTTAAAAACAACCATCTATTACTTATTTCTTTTACTGATTGCACTGTAAAAGACGGCAATAAAACATTGTTTGAGCCTACTTGGGGTACTTTTGATATGGCAGTTGGAGAAAAGATTATCTCTGTTTTTTGTGGTGCTGCCGATAAAGATGCATATGACCAAGTTGCATTGGTATCTAATACTACCACACACCATGTTCATTACGATGAAAACACCTTGAAACTTCATTCTCTTTACCAAACAGTAAGAAATAATAGA
>JBGTLU010000015.1:0-41089 GCA_041743935.1 Sphingobacteriaceae bacterium | reverse complement strand
TAGTCATCAAACACCACGAATATAACAATAAACCTTTTTTAGATTGACAATATTTTATAGCATCAACAATAATATCCTTGTAAACCTGACGGGTAAAGACATCTACCCATCCTTCAGTAGCAAAAGTCACAAAATATGGTTTTTCCTGATCTCTTATTTTATACTTTTCGCTCATTATTCGAGAAAATTAAGCAAATATCTGTTAACTTACATTATTCAATTGGAATCAAAATCCGATAATTGGATTGATTAATTTAAAACGCTAACAGAAAGCACGGATGACCTTGACTCTTGCTTACGCACAACATTAGCGCTAGGTAGGGCAATCCTACCACCACTCGTTCGAGTCAATTCTATAAGTTGCCTCGACTTCAGTTTCCGTTTCTAGATTTCTCTCTTTTTCATAATTGGTAGCCAGCATAATGAAATAGACTCCTTTGCCTAAAGTAATATCCTCATAGCTAATTCTTTTGTATTCAAATCTTGTTGTGTCGAGATTTAATGTTTGAAAATAACCATCTCCCGAAAGAATCATTACCTTTTGATCTTCACCAAACACCAAATAACCCGAAAATCCTCCACTCATACCAGAGTATTCAGCCCATACTTTACCCTTATTTTTACCATCCTTGTCATAATAGGTAAAACTAGTTTCCCCACAAACATCCACACGTTTTATTAAAATCCCATTATATCTATAATCAACCTCTGTGTGCAATCTACAGCAAGAGGTCAGTAAGAAACTGATAAATATTATTGCAATAGTTGTATTTGTAATATTCATTTTTGATTTTTTATATGTTGCTTACCTAAATCAATTAATCCATTTTCTTCTACTGAAAATTAAAAATAACCATAGAAAATAAAATATTCGCGACCCATGTTTACTACTGATAAATAACAAAACGGGCGCAAGATTTAGTCTTGCGCCAGTTCTATAGTTTAAGAAAGTAGTTTATTTACGGGTTCCTTCAAATCGGAAAGCGGTAAAATCTACCGTTCCACCATCCGAAACACCAAAACCAATTCCTGTACCGTACCACGATGTAATAGAGGAGGTTCTACCAACTTCGGTACCGTTTACATAAAATATGTAGGTGCTTCCGGATTTTGTAATTTTTAATTTGTTAGCACTAAACTTATAAATAGCGGAAGAAGCTTTCCAATCTATAATGGCTTGCCAAGAACCAGAGTAACGATGTACAGCGAATTGACCGTCAGTACCTATTGCAAAACGATAGTAATTACTTCCATCTCTACCGAATATAAGACCATAGTTTACAGATGTTGCATCGGTTGGTATATCCATAGCCCTGCCAGTAACTTCTATGGATAAATTTTTGGTATTATCTAAACTAGAGAATCCTTGAGTATAATACCCGAAAAATCCTTTACCGCCTTTATGTTTAAAATTTAGTTTACCACTACCATTTACAATGTTGTTGGAAGTACCATCTGTAGAGGCAAATTCAGATTGAGAACCATTAAAGTTATTGGTATACAGATAATTTGCAGCTGCAGCAGGTGTTCCCATGAATTTACCATCTTCATAATTACCTTGCTCGGTAATGGATCCTGTAGTGGAATACATGGTTCCGTATCCGTGGTATTTACTGTCTTTCCAACCGCCAACATATCTCGATCCGTCTTTCCAGGTATAAGTGCCTTGTCCGGTTCTCACGTTAGCAGTCCAATCTCCACTGTAAACATCCCCAGTTTTAAAAGTATATACTCCTTTTCCACTGCGTAAACCATTGGAATACTGCCCATCGTATTTATCACCATCAGGCCAAGTCATAATTCCACGCCCAGATAATTTATCTCCATCAAAATTTCCAACATAATTTACATTAGATGAATAATTAAGTGTGCCACTGCCCACTCGTTTGTTATCTTCCCAGTTTCCTTCATACTTGTTCCCGTTTTCATATTCCGCGCGACCGTAACCATTCGCCATGCCGTTAACAATTTCTCCTGTATAAGTAAATTTATCCCCATCCACGCTGGTTAGGTTTAAAGTACCACGAGTAACTCTAGGAATAACCGTTTTATCATCTGTGGGCTTAGGATTTACTATTTTATCGTTGTTTTTTGCAACTACAACGGGCTCTTTATCTTTAGGTTTATTGAGTTTAGCGGTGCAGCTATCAATTAAAGCTTTAATATCCGTTGCAGTATCATCAAACGCTAAAGCAGCACTAAACTTGATTTTAGCTTCTTCATATTCTGCAGCATTATACAAAGTCATTGCTTCTGCTTTTAATTTTTCAAATTGCTCATTGGTAGTTACCACCGGAATAGTTGGGTCTGTTGGTTTTGGTTTCAGAACAAAGAAATATAGAGCAATACCAATAACCACTATAGCCAAAGCTGCTATTCCTATGGCCATACCTGAGCCAGATTTTTTCTTTTCGATGCTTCCACCCGAACCTTCGCGAATGGTGGCACTTCCTGTACCTTTTGAAGCACTATTATCTGCTACAGGAGGAATATTTAAAGATCCTTGTGGAATGGCCTCTGTTACTCTACCCACTTTTTTTGGAGCATCTGTAGCGCCTAATGTTGGTGCTGCTTTTACCGGAACCGCAGGCCAAGCGCCGGTTTTAAGAAACTCATTTGCTGCATTTGCAACTTGAGTAGAGCTTGGTCTATCGCCTGAGTTTTTTTGCATACATGCTTGTATCCATTGATTCATTCTACGGCTATAAGCCTCGGGCATATCTGGCACTTCGGCACCTTGAAGCATAATTACGCCACCGCTACCATTCCAAGGAACATCTCCTGTAGCTAATTCATACAACATCACTCCTAAGGAGAATACATCGCTCTCTGGTACGCTTTGTGGCGTGGATGAAAATCGTTCTGGGGCGGAATATGCTACGGTCATGCTTCCAGCACTGCCAACGCTTTTACGCAAAGTGCTACGAATACGACCACTGATTCCAAAATCTGTTAACAGATAATCGCCATGTTTATCCACCAAAACATTATCTGGTTTTATATCTTGATGCAAGATTTCATTTTTATGCAAATAGGCTAATCCCTCTCCTACTTGAGCCATTACAGTAGCAATTTCTTCTTCTGTAAAGTTTTCTTTCTCTTGTAATAATGAGTTAAGAGAGCCTGATTCGCAGTAAGGCATTACTAAAAACGGGGATCCATCAGCAACATCAAAATAAGATGCTTTTAACAACCGTTGATGATTGAGAGATTGCACCAAACTGTACTCTCGACTAAATAGTTTAATACCATTTTGGTCTAAGCCGGTTCCGGGTGCATAGATTTTTACTGCAATTTCAGTATCGTCGGCCATGGTGTCTTGTGCTTTCCAAACTACTGAAAAACCGCCTCTACCTAACTCTTTAATTAGTTTGTAACGGTTTGCAAACATTGTTTCTGGATGGTACTGCATATTTAGTTCTCCTTTAATTAATTATAACTTTTAGTGTGGTGTCTCCTATGGTAATGATATCATCGGGTAATAATTGGGCGGGTTCTGCAGAAACTTTAATAGAATTTAATAGTACGCCATTGGTAGATGGATACCATCCGTCTGCTCCATTTTTATTTCGCCATTGCCCATCTCTTACAAACCATAAATTATTTGCGGCATTGTGCTCTAAAGTGGCATGATAGCCAGATATGTACTGAGTAAAATGCTCAGTAATGCCAATATCATTATTGAATGGTTCGTCTTCATCAAACCATCCGATGGTTAAAATGGTATGATTCTTTTGTTTTGATATGTTGGTTAGATTATACTTTCTGCCTATTTCCTCTCCATTCATTACTTGTAGCAAATAATGGGAGTTGGGATGTATTTGAATGTTTTTGCGACGAGTGCTGCCATCATCGCCTAATAATTTTAAAATTTCATCGGTATGCTGAAAACGATCTTCGGGTTTAAATTTTATGCACTTTTCAATGATATGAACCCAAATGTTGTTTTGGACGTGACTTTCAAGTAATCTTCTGTTCCATTCTTCATTTTTCTTCTTTTTCTCGTAAGCGAGCATATCATTTATAAATTCCTCGAAACCACCAAATGGCAACCCACCACGCGTTAAAAATTCATACATTACACAACCAAAGGCATAAATATCGTTGGTATTGCCCATTACTTTCATGGCCTTTGCAGGGTCTAATTGTTCGGGCGGGGAATAGGTGCCTGTAGCAAAAACTTCTTTAGCGTGACCTAAAAAATTGGCTACCGTATGGCGTTTTTTAACGGATGCCGAAATGCCAAAATCTGCTAAACGAGGATTATCGCTCTCATCAAACAATATATTTTCAGGCTTTATGTCTCGGTGAATAATTCCTTCGCGATGTAAGCATTGTAATCCTCTTAAAATACCTATTGCTATTTCATTAATTTCGGATAATGCCAGATTTTGTTCCATTTTATCACGCAAGCAACCATTTGGGCAATAATCCATAACCATAAACGGATTGCCACCTACGCTTGCGAAATCATGACTTTGTACTACATAATTGCTTTTTAAGTTTTTGGAAAGCTCGTATTCTTGGCGGAATCTTTTTGCATACTCTAAACGCTCATTAGGCATGAAAACCCACATTTTGGTTAATTTCAATGCAAATTTTTCTTGCCCATCGCTAACTCGGTAAACTGTACCAAATCCGCCTTCTCCCAATTGTTTATCCACAAGATAACTCCTGCGCTCGGAGTTTATCCGAGTCCCATTTTCTACGGTGATGGCTTGTGGACTTTCTACTGACATTTTATTCGAATTCTATTTCGTAAATTTTATTTCCGATGATTAATTGCATTCCGCTTTGTAACTCTACTTCATTTTGCACTTGCACAAATGTAGCTCCATTACTGCTGTGGTCACTTATCCTCCATTTACCATCTTTAAATACAATTTCGGCATGTTTTTGTGAGGATATGCTGTTATTGCTTGGATCAGTATTACTACGGTTGAGTATATGTTCTTTGCCTACAAATTCTACTTTTCTGTTAGCTCCAACCTCAATCAATGAAAACTTCTTTTGTTCTTCGCCAATTTGTAGATTTTTGATACTAATGGTTTTTGATGAAGAAGGAGTAGCCACTTTTTCTACTATAGGATTAGGCATGGGTGGTGGTATAATACTTGCTTCTGCAGCAGGTTGCATTACTATTTTTGGTTCATTAGTAATGGGTGCCATAGGTGCCACTGCAGCACCAGTATAATTACAATTTGGACAAGGATTTTGTGCAGATACCATAAAACGGAGTGGATAAAATCCACAGGAATCGCATTTTAAGACACTGTTATGTTTAGATGGAGTATTTTGTATTGTTGAATTGGGAGGATTATCCCAAGTAGAACTTGCAATGGCTTGCCCTTTCATGGTAGGCACACCGTCTGAAGATACAGTATTATCTACTATGCCTTTAGAAGCAATGGTAGCAATTCCTCCTGATGGTGCCTGGCTTGGGGCAGGATTTTTATCAACTGCCTGCTCTTTGGCAATTAATTTAGTCCCACATTTGATGCAAATTTTTGCATCTTCTGCATTTTTAAAGCCACATTCTGTACATCTCATATTTCAGTTTTTATTTCACCGCCAGATTTTTTGGTTGTATCCACAGGTGTAGGTTTAGGTATAATGGGTTTAACTTCGCTTGGTTTATTTTCTGTAGGTTTTGGGTCGGCAGGCTTTTGCTCCTCTTCACCCTGAGGTTTAGATTCTTCCTGTTTTTTTACTGGTTCGTCTTTTGGTTTTGTGGTAGATGTTGGAGTATTAACAGCTTTTTTACGTAAATCTGTAAATTCTACTACCACTTCATACACATCTTTATTTTTAGCATATATTTTTATTGTGGATGAAGTAATCTCTTTTGCATGGGGTATAGTATCTGGCATGTAACTAAACGTTGCAGATGAATTACTAAATAATGTACCGTATTCTGGTTGGGTAAATGTGATGGAATCGTAAGGTTTACCTGTTAAAACTAAATTCAAATCAAAATTTATTGGTGTGGAGTTTTCAATGGTAAATCGTTGGGTTTCTAATTTGGCCGTTGCACCTCCGTTTTCCTTTTTAAAAACCATGAAATACGTTACTACGGCAGCTAAAATCATCACTAAAACTGCAATAATTATGTTTCGGCTAAAAACGCTACCTTTTAATTTTGCTGTTGGAGTTTGAGCGGTTTGCTCAGATTCTTCTTTACTTCTCGATTTAATTTTTAATGTAGCCATTGCTGCATTCTTTTCTTTTAAATCTGCTGGTGGTTCTTCTCCTTCTATAACGTCTAACAAAATAACAGTAATGTTATCCGTACCACCTTCTCTGTTCGCAGCTTCAATAAGTGTTTTTACTGCTTCAGGAGTTTCTTTTTTATCTGTGAGAATTTGATGAATTTCTTCGTCACTAATCATCCCGGTTAAACCGTCGCTACAGGTAAGTATTCTATCTCCTTTATAAATTTCTGTGATGCTAGCATCTGGTTTAGGGCTTCTACTTGCATCGCCTAAGCTCTGAGTAATAATATTGCTTTCTGGGTGTAATCTTGCTTCTTCGGGAGTTAATTCTCCTTGCTTTACTAATTCCCAAACTAAAGAATGATCATCCGTGTGGGGATATAAAGGAATATCTTTTCTGTAGATGTATAATCTGCTATCGCCACACCATGCAGTATATAGTTTTTTGTTTAGCAACCATCCAACAACTAATGTTGTTCCCATGCCAGCAGTTTCTAAATTACTTTGCTGGTGTTTTACAATATCGTTGTGAGCAACTACAATGGTATTTTTCAGAAAATTTATAATTTCTGATTCTTTAGGCAATTCGGTTAGCTCACAAAATTGTCTTTCGATGGATTTTTGAGCTAAGTCTGAGGCAATTTCTCCGGCATTAGTACCACCCATGCCATCGGCCACGACCATCACAGAACCCATTTCAGATAGTTCTATTATTTCTTCTCGCTTAAATGTCCAGTCTTTTTCTGAGAGGTTTTTGCAAACGGCAAAATTGTCTTCATTATGATCGCGAACCTGACCAACGTTGGTGGATGCAAATAGTTCAATTTTCATTGTTTTTCTTTTAGTTTCTCCTGCCTTTTCCGGGGGTATTTACCGGTTGAGGTATGTTGATAGGTTTTATATTTGTGTATTTGCTGATTACCCATTTATCATTAATTTTATCTAAAAATCCTCCCAAAACCATGCTTGCTTCTCCATGCCCTATTTTTTCATAAAATATCAAACCAAAAACGGCATCGTTACCAAATTCATTGATAGTTAGTTTACCATCGTTATTTTGCCATTCTACTTCGGTAAAAACATAGCTCAAATCATAGGGTGTTGCATCATTTACTATTTGAGATCTTTTTAAAAAAGTAACTACAACACACTTCATCTTGCTTTCTACACTGATGGGGTTAAATTTTATTTGTTGGTTACTATCCGGTAATTGAATATGAACACCCAAAGGATTAACTATTACATTTTGTGGGTTTGCAAGCGTTAGGACACTTTCTTTTATTTTCTTATAAAATGTGTTTCCTGATTTTGGTTTAAACTCATCGCCAAATGCTTTTATGGTTGAATCGTTGGTGTATGGCTTATATACATGATTGCTAAAAGCAAGTTCACCGTCTACTAATACCCCTGCGCCATAAGCAAACCCAAAATAATCTTTCCCGTCTTTGCCATATACTTTTCCATCTTTATCTATAAGTTGATAATCTTGTTTAACCACATACACTACATCATTTAAGGAACGCATCAATGGATTACAATTATCAGACAAGCGAATAAATTGAGCATAAACAGAACTGGTAAATACTACCAAAAAAGAAAGAATGATTATTTTTTTCATGAATACTTTTTAAAAATTAGATACGGGTGTAACCATTTTTATGCCAGCATTTATCCAAACAATCTTACCATCACTGGTTCTTTCTGGTTTTCTGAATGTTCCTGTTACTAGACCAATTGCATACGCTTTACCGTCTTTAACTGCCATCACCGGACCTCCTGAATTTCCGCCATCCCATCCTGCTTCCGAAACGTTGATGGTACCAGCCTGAACGCCTGATAAGGCTACTTTAGCAGTAGAAAAATAAGGCTCAAGAGTCCCAGATTTTCTGTATTTCATCCCGTAAGAATAACCCAAAACTAACAATTCTGTTCCGGCAGGCAAGGTTTTAGAGAAACTTTTATCGAAAGGCATACCGGCACTATAACTCGTTTGCATGAAGGCCCAATCGGCTCCTGTGAAGTAATCGGGTATACGAATGGCACCACTCATTCCTTCTAGTGTTACTTTTTCTAATTTATCTTTTGTTTTATCCTGTTGTAAGTCATGATTAGTAAACCTAAAATTAATTTTGCCATCAAAGGAAACAGCTTGATAATAATAGGTTGTTTTACCACCACTGTGTTCAATGAAATTGGTAAAATCATCTCCTGTTAAGCCTGCATCAATACAATGCCTGGCAGTAACAAATGTGCCTCCTTCTAGCATAAAGCCAGTACACATACAATCTGGTTCGTATGATTTTTCTGCAATGATTTCTCCATTAAACTCTACTTTAATACCGGTTTCAAAAATGGCTAAAGTATAATTTTTTACAGGTTCAATTAATTGCACAAACGTTTTACCCCCTGCAGTAGTTAGTGTACTATCTAGTGCTGCTCTATTTCTAGCAGATTCTTCACGTAATCTAACTTGTTGTGATGCTAAACGTTGCTGGAACTCTGTTTTATTTTTATCTACAGTTGCCGCTAATTGTGCATTTTTTTGGTTAATAGCAGCAATAGAATCGGCTTGTGCCATGGTAATTTGTTCCATTTTCACAATTTCTTTGCCTTGTGCGTAGATAAAGTAACCGGCAGTTGCGCTAACTGCAATAAAAAGTGCTAATAACGACATTGCAGCAGCTTTATATGGACGAATGGCTTGCTGCATTACCAAATTCATTTTGGAGGTAAATCCCATACGGGCCGTACCGCTTTGTGTTTGATTGTATCGCAAACGAGGCCCTTCCATGGAGAGTTGAATTTCATCTCCGTTTTGGATTTGCTGCTCAGCAACAACCGGTCTGCCATTTACTAAGGTTTGATTGGTTTGAGAAAGGTTTCTAATAAACAAATCTGTACCTTTTCTTTCAATGGAAGCATGTTTTCTACTAACGGTTGGTGAATCGTCGCCGAAAGATACTGCGCAGTTTTTGTCTCTGCCTAATTCTATAAAAGGAACCACAATGGTTTGAAAAGTTCCTTGTTTGTGTCGTGCAGAATTGCTTAAAAACTCTAAGGTATAGGTTGGAATGTTGACTCCACCTAAAATTTTCATCCCTGTAGTAAGGGCTTGGGTTGCTCTTGATGCCATTTTTTTAGTTTTAATTGGTTCTTTTAATTCAGTTTTGAATGTTTTAAAATTTTGCTTTAAATCTTAGTATTTATAGTATTTAATAATTACTTAATTTCTGTTTCTAATTAAAATCCAAAGAAAAACCCATTGTCATTTTGTAAAGCTAATTCTCTAAGGAAAATTACTTTATCTGCATTTTTATTGTCAAAAAAATCATTACCAACTCCAATACAATTAAATCTAATGCCTGACGTGTTACGGTTTCTTACCATGGATAATATATCTTGTATATTATCTTTATCTCCGGAGGAACCGCTAACAGTAGGCTCACCATCAGAAAGTATTACTATATCAGAGATATTAGAATAATTACTTAAAGCATACAGTAGAGTAGCACGAGTTGGGGTACCACCATCTGCTTTTAATGCATTCAAATAACGCTTTGCTTGTTCTAAGTTCTGCTCGTTCATGGATCGGGTAGAAGTCCAAAGTGAACTGAAATCTTTTCCGTTTGCTACGTCCGGAAATTTAACTATATCTATACTAAACTCATCTCCCATTGTGGTAATAAGCATTTTCAAACCAGCTTTTACCTGACCGATACGATCTTCGTTGCTCATACTACCAGAAATGTCAATTATAAATAAGATATTCTTTCCTTTAAATTTAAAACCAACATCCACATCGAGTGCGGCTTTCATTTCTTCGCATTTTTTTAATGCAGAAAGTGCATCTTGTAGTTTGGCTTGTAAATCACTTACTTGTGCTTGTAATTGTTGGTTTTGCACCTGTAATTCGCCAATTCTTTTTTCTAAATCTACTTTGGCTTTTACAACTGCATCCATCTGTGCTTTAATGGCATCTAATTGCGAATTTGGTATTAATCCGGCTAGTTCATCAATTTGTAACCCTAGTTTACTTACTTCTTCAGACAATCTTTTTTGTTCTTGAAATTCCTCTGGTGTGATACCCAGTTTAGGAACGATGATGTATAATAATATCACTGCTCCCAATGCTCCAGAGAGAAGATCTAAAAAAGAGGTACCGAAAATATTAATATCTCGTTTTGCCATTAATTGGTATCGATCTTATTGATGAGGTTTTCTAAGACATACTCTTCTATATCAGAATGCAGTTGTTCTGTTTTTTCTTGTAAATCATGGATTAACCACATTAAAAATATACTTAAGATGAGAGCAATTAAAGTGGTATCGAACGCTAAGCCCAAAGAGTTAGTTATTAAATCTAAATCGTTGGTATTGGCATAACCCAAAGCTTGCAAAATACCTAGTACGGTGCCTATAAAGCCAATAGATGGTATTGCCCAGGCAAAATATCGAATGTAAGATTGTTCACTATCTGCTTTGGATGTATTAATTCTGCTTTGCGCAGTTAATACTTCCATTGCTTCGGGTACGGATTGGTTGGATCTGAACTTAGTACATACTTTCTTTACAATGGTTGGCAAGTAATATTTGTGATTATCGTCGTACGTTTTTTTAGTTTCGAGGTAATGCAGAACTTTTATGCGAATAGAATTAACATCGTTTGCATTTAAAATTTGATGCTCTTCTCGAGGTAGTAAATCGGCATTAAAAAAACGTTCCTCATATTTTATCCTACTTAAAAGCGCTCTAATTTCTATAATACCCCAAATAAAAATAAAATAGGTAAGAAATTGAATATATCCGCCTGCAACAATATTACCACCCAAAGCAACTAGAATTCTGTTGGTGATGGATTTTTCTGAAGGCACATAGGTAACATTATAAAATATAACTAAAAGTACAGTAAATAATATGGCTATGGTTAATGCGATGAATAATCTGCCTGCCCTTTTTTTCATATATGTGTAATTCTTATAAATTAAAGTATAAACATAATTAAAATGTATTGGATAAGACAATACCTAGCACTAGGTATATTAAAAAAGCCACTTATTCTTTGAACAAGTGGCTTTACGTATTAAATAAAATTAAGATTTAACTTTCTTTTATTTTTTTAGTTTTGGCTTTCGCTTCAGAAGTTTCTAAACTTTGCTTTAAAGTTGCAAGAACGCCTAAATCACCTAAAGTGGTTTTCTCAACCGATTCTTTCACTTTCTTAACCACTTTTGCTTGCTGTGTAGCTTCTTTTTTCTTCTCTTCTTTTACAGCAGCAACTTCGGCAGCTTTAACTTCTTCCCAGATACGGGCATGTGAAACTAAAATACGTTTGCTTTCTTTATTGAACTCCATCACTTTGAATTCTGCTGTTTCATCCGCCTGTACAGATTTGCCATCCTCTTTTCCAAGATGCTTGGTTGGAGCAAATCCTTCTACACCATATGGTAAGCTTATTATAGCTCCTTTATCAGTAATTTTCATTACAGTTCCTTGGTGTACAGAATCATTTGTGAAGATGGTTTCAAAAGTATCCCATGGATTTTCCTCTAGTTGTTTATGTCCTAGGCTTAATTTACGTTCTTCAACGTTTAATTCTAAAACAACTACTTCTAATGCATCTCCCACTTTGGTAAACTCATGCGGATGATTTACTTTTTTCGACCACGATAAGTCTGAAATGTGTATTAATCCATCAATTCCTTCTTCTATTTCAACAAAAACACCAAAATTGGTAATGTTTTTAACAATTGCATTGTGTTTAGTTCCCACCGCATAACGCTCGTTTACATCTACCCAAGGATCTGGAGTTAATTGCTTAATGCCTAAAGACATTTTGCGTTCTTCTCTATCTAAGGTTAAAACAACAGCTTCCATTTCGTCGCTAACTTTCATGAAATCTTGCGGATTACGTAAGTGTTGTGACCATGACATTTCGGAAACGTGTATTAAACCTTCTACTCCTGGTACAATTTCTAAGAATGCACCATAGTCTGCTACAGTAACTACTTTGCCTTTTACTTTAGAGCCAACTTGAATATCTTCAGTTAATGACTCCCAAGGATGTGCAGATAATTGTTTTAAACCTAAAGCAATACGTTTTTTCTCGTCATCAAAATCAAGAACTACCACATTGATTTTTTGATCTAATTTTAATACTTCTTCTGGATGTTCTATGCGGCCCCAAGAAATATCTGTAATGTGTAGCAAGCCATCCACACCGCCTAAATCAATAAATACACCAAAAGATGTAATATTTTTAACGGTGCCTTCTAATACTTGTCCTTTTTCTAGTTTGCCTACAATTTCGGTTTTCTGACTTTCTAAATCGTCTTCAATTAAGATTTTGTGAGATACTACTACGTTTTTAAATTCGTGGTTAATTTTCACCACTTTAAATTCCATTGTTTTACCAACGTATATATCGTAATCGCGGATTGGTTTAATATCAATTTGAGAACCTGGTAAAAATGCTTCTACCCCATTGATATCTACAATTAAACCGCCTTTAGTACGGCTTTTTACAAATCCTTGAATGATTTGATCATTTTCTAGGGCGATGTTAATGCTCTCCCAAGATTGTTGTGTTTTTGCACGTTTGCGAGATAAAACCAGTTGGCCGTTTTTGTCCTCTTGGTCTTCTACGTAAACTTCCACTTTGTCTCCTTTTTTCAATTCCGGCATGTCGCGGAATTCGGAAAGTGGCACCATACCATCTGATTTAAAACCAATGTTTAATACTACATCCTTGTTGTTGATGTGTACTACTGTACCGGTTACAATCTGATCTTTTTCGATGGAGGTAAGGGTATCTCCGTAAAGTTGTTCTAATCGGGTGCGTTCTTCTTCCGAGTAGCTTCCAGAGCCAGCATCGTCAGAATCCCAATCAAAATCAGCCGTTGGTTTTAATAAACTTGCTGATTTAATTTCTTCGATAGAGATAGAATCTGCTTCCGATTCAATTGCTGCTTCTTTTTCGGTGGTAACAGCCTCATCACCCATGTTTTCTAATTCGGCATTCTTTAACTCTGCCGCGAGTTCTTCTTGGTCTTTTAATTTTTTTGCCATTAATTTTCTCCTTTCCCCGGTGGGGGCTGCAAAAGTACTAATTCTTAAAATAAATCCGCAAAAATTATTTCTTTAATTATCAGAGCTTTGTATTACTTCTATCTTTCTCCAATATCTACCCAAAACTTTCTAAAGAAACAATCGTTAAATGCTAAATTTATTAGCAAAATACAGTACATTCGTTTTACGATGAATCAGAACCGAATAGCGCCCGATGAGCAATCCTGGGTGATTTTTGTAGACATGAACGCCTTTTTTGCCAGTTGCGAGCAACAAGTAAATTACTGGTTGCGCAACCGGCCGGTTGGGGTATGTGTGTATACAGGAAGATATGGTGCTGTAATTGCCACCTCGTATGAAGCGAAACAACGCGGCATTAAAATGGGTATGCGCTTGGATGAAGCCATGAAAGTTTGTCCGGATTTAATCCCGGTAGAAACGCACCCCGGCAGATACCGAGAGTTTCACGTAAAAATCATGAATATTCTGCGCCAATACTCAGAAGATGTTATCCCCAAGAGCATTGATGAGGCCATTGTAAATTTGCATGCCTACAAACGAAAATATAAAGACCCAATGGAAGTGGCACGCCGGATTAAATACGACATTAAGATGCAAGTTGGCGAATGGATGCGTTGCTCTATTGGCGTTGCTCCTAATGCTTTTTTAGCAAAATTGGCTACCGAAGTTCGTAAACCAGATGGGCTTTTACTCATCGGTAGAGAAAACATAGATGATGTTTTATCCTCCCTTCAATTAGAAGATTTACCGGGTATAAGTACCGGTATGGGCAGGAGATTACGAAATTTTGGCATAAAAACACCCTTAGAATTGCGCCACGCAAAGGTAGAAGACGTGCGCGCAGCTTGTAAAAGTGTGCTGGGTCTATACTGGCATTACCGCCTAAATTTTTCGGAGATAGACTTGGTACACGAAATGGGCTATAAGAACATGGCGGCCATGCGAAGCCTTTCGGGAAAACAGCGAGAAAGTAGAGAAAACATCGAGCGGATATTGCTAACGCTTTGCATGCGATTGGAGCAACGCATGGTAAAACAACATGTATTTAGCAAGGAGTTAAGTATTGTTATTAAGTATCCGGAAAATAAACGATGGGGAGATTTAATCCGAACGGATAATCCGGTGCAAGATGGTACCGATATTTACCGATTAGTTTTAGGGAGGATAGAAAAGTTTTGTGCTACCTACCAATGCCCCCCGTTGATTAATACTTCGGTAACGGCTATTGGAGTTACCGTATCTCATTTTGTTAGTGCCGATTTATTGCAATCTAATCTCTTCGAAAAACGAATAGAGCGAGATTTACTGCGCAGAGAAGTCTATAAAATAAAAGCCCGTTACGGCGACGACCGCATAATGAAAGCCATTGAGTTGGAAAATGGTGGTATAGTAAAAGATGCAATTGGTTTTGGCTCGGTAAAAGATTTATACGGGAATGTGGTGTGAGGAAAGAGATATGAGATATGAATACTAATTCTCAATACTAAGTTTCCCAATTCTTAATTCATAATTCCTAATTCATATTTCATATTTTACCCTACTTCCTATACCAGTTTGCAATTACTTTTTCGGCCAGTTTATTTTGCGGTGTCCAATCCGAATCGTCGGGGCCTCCATAACGAGCGTCGTTAACGTGCCATTTCCATAAAAAACCACCGGCAATCCAATTTTCTTTCCAAAAAGTTTGAAAGAAGGCTTCATAAGCATTAGCTTGTGCTTGTTGGTTTGGTTTCATTTTCTGCCATTCTATTTCCCATGATTTCCAGGCAGGTTCATCTATGCTACGGTAACCAAATTCGGTGAACAATATTTGCTTTTTGTGTTTTTTTGAGTACTCTCTAAGTTTTTGTTTTATCGGGTTCCAGAGTTTTACTAATTCATCTACTTGGGGTTCATATTTTTCGGATAGAGGAAAGTAAGAACTAAAACCAATGTAATCCAGTTCATTCCAAAAGGTAACCTGCTCAAAATCATCCCAATTTGCACCGTAGGTAAGTTTTCCGTTGTAGAAAGTACGAATTTCTTTGATTAAACTTTTCCAAAATTCAGGTCGTTTTTTTGCGGCCATTCTGTATTCGGTACCAATGCAAATCATTTCTACTTTGGTAGAATCTGCAATTCGGGCGAAACTGAGTATGTATTTACGGTAATCTTCTTCCCAAATTTTCCAATCCGTTTCTTCTTGTAAATCGTAATCGCCAATCCAAACCCCACCTCGCATCCAAACTTGAGGTTTGAGCATCACTTTTAATCCTATTTCGTGTGCTTGTTCAATTTGTGCTTTTACCCCGGCAAAACTTTCTCCCCACCAGCGTTTATTAATCCCATCGTAGTTCACTGCTGGTTTTCCTTGTTCGCTGAAGGCATAAGGAATAATGGCCATCCATTGAACATTGGCCGATTGCAAATCGGCAATCCATTGGGCATCTGTTACTTGTCGTGGCGCTTCGATATTGGCACCATTTATCTTTTCGTTTGTGTTGATAGAGGTAAATGCACAGGAAGGTATGAAAAGTGCAAAGGATACAGTGAAAAAATAAAAAAGCTTAGTTATTCCAATACGCATATCGATCGGCAGTTTTTAGTAAAAGATTTCTGTTGTCCCAGGTTTTTTGTTGGATTAAAGTATGTGGAAATTTAGTATCGAAATGATAAGTATTGGTTTTATTTCCATCTAACTGTACTTCCACTAGCCAAGTTTCGTAATCAATCAAACTTGCATCCATAATCTGAGAAGAGCTTACCGTAATGGTAGCATTGTATTTTACCAGTTTGCCAATTTTACTAGATACCTGATTTTCTAGTATTTGGGTATTAAAAGTTAATCCTTCGGTAAATTTTAAACTTCGCAAAGTATAATGCAATTGATCTTCGAAAAGGAATCCATTACTTATTTTTTTTATTCCAGCCCCTTCTCCATCCCAATACGAGGTATAGGTAAGTTGCATGGAAGTATCGGATGGTGAAAATTCTTTAGTGGTATTGCCGCACCACTCTTGCGAAGATTGGGTTAATTTTATTACCGAAAGAGAATTATTTCTATCTACAAAGGTGCTGGTTAGAAAATGATAAGGATAATTATCTGTTGGTATGCTTGCAAAAGCATTTAGTTTAATTACTTTGTATAAATCTTCACGAGAATAATCATCCGTTTTTACGCTAAATTCTTTATTAAAATCTTCTGATACCGCAATTAAAACGTACTCAAAATTACGTTCCTTACCATAAATTGTTCGAGAAGCAACGTATTTGTTTACTTCGGCCAAACCATCGTCCCAAAAAGTAGTATCAGCCCAATTTGAGTTGAAATAATTGTCAATATCTGTGGGATAATTAACAGAAATGGTTTGCGTTTTTTGTGTATTGTTACAAGATATAAGCAAACTGATTAATGAAATAAAAAGTAAATTTTTCATGACTATTTTTTGATAAAACGAATAAAAACTAAAAATGTTGGTTCAAATGTTCTGTGCAATTACGTATCCACTTGCCCAAGCCCATTGGAAATTATATCCTCCCAACCAACCTGTTACATCCACACATTCGCCACCAAAAAATAAACCCGGCACTTTTTTACTTTCCAATGTTTTGGAAGATATTTCATCGGTTGATATGCCTCCTCGCATAACTTCTGCTTTATCATATCCCTTATCACCGGCTGGTTTTACAGTAAATTGGTGAATAAATTGATGAATAAGAATCAAATCGTTGGCAGTGAGGTTTGCTAATTGTTTTTGAGTAGGAAGATATTTTTGAGAAGCATCTACAAATCGTTTAGAATAAAATCGACCTAAAAAATTACTTAAGAGCATTTTTCCGGATTGCTCACGCTCTTTGGTAATTAAATCAATTATGTCTCTATTTGGTAATAAATCCATAAAAATATCTTCGCCTGGTTTCCAATACGAAGAAATTTGCAAAATAGCAGGCCCACTTAAACCCCAATGTGTAAATAAAATATTTTCTTCAAAAGATGCTCTGTTATTCCAAACCCGTGCAAAAATACTTGTACCAGATAATTTCTGATACCATTCTCTATAGGTATGACCGATGGTTAGAGGCACTAATGCCGGGGCAATTTTGGTTAATTTTATATCAAATTGTTTGGCAATTTGAAAGGCAAAATCGGTTGCCCCCATTTTAGGGATGGGCAAACCTCCAGTAGCAATAACTACAGAATTACATTCTATTATATTAGTATTTCCGGCTGAAATCATTTTTATTTCAAACCCATTATCTAACTTTTTAATGAATTCTACTGAGGTATTACATTGAATTTTTTGTTCCAAATCATCACATAAATTAGTAAAAACCTCAATAACATCTTTGGCTTTATTGGTAGTTGGGAATAATTGGCCTAATGTTTTTTCTTTACCATAAATGCCGTACGTTTCAAAAAATGAAATGGTGTCATGTACCGTCCATTGAGCTAATGCTGATTTACAAAAGTGCTCATTTTCAGATATAAATTGCTGGGAACTTGTATGTAGGTTAGTATAATTGCATCTGCCTCCGCCGGAGATTAGAATTTTCGCTCCAACTTTGGTGTTGTGTTCAATTAATAAGGTTTTTTTACCCAGAAAGCCAGCCTGAACGGCACACATCAAACCACATGCACCACCGCCAATAATTACAGCATCGAATTTACTTTCCATTTTTGACGAAGGTAGATATAAAAGCAAAAAGAAAATACCCACAACAATTCTATATTTGTATAATGAATGGTACCGTTCAATTAAGTGAGTTCGGAAATGTATTGGTTTTTATAGCCCTTGGTATTTTTTTCGTTTGTGTTGCTTATTTGGCTACTCGCTTGTTAAGTAAAAGCAAACCCAATCCAGAAAAACTTAGCACTTATGAATGTGGCGAAGAATCAGAAGGTTCTGCACATACACAGTTTAACGTGAGATTTTACATCATCGCTTTAGTTTTTTTATTATTTGATGTCGAGATTGTTTTCTTATTTCCGTGGGCAACCGTTTTTGGAGATAAAGAAATGATTGCAGCAATACCACAATGGGGCTGGCTTACTTTTATAGAAATGATTATTTTCATCAGTATATTATTGGTTGGGTTGGTGTATGTTTGGGTTAAGGGAGATTTAAATTGGATAAAACCAAACCCGAGTATTCCTACGGTAGAAACCGCCATTCCTACTTCTGCATACAATTATCTGAACGAAGAAAAATTTACCGTAGTTCCATTTATTTTGGAGCCTGTTAAGGATCCATTAGAAGTAAAAGAAACTAAACCTGAAAATCAACCTAAAAAACCTGCTTTTAGACCCCAATTCTTAAAGAAATAAATGGAAAATACCACTTCAAAACTTAATAGCGGAGATGTAATAGTAACTAAGTTTGATGATTTATTAAACTGGGCTCGCTTATCTTCCTTGTGGCCGGTAAGTTTCGGATTGGCTTGTTGTGCAATGGAAATGATGGGCTCTATGGCTAGCCATTACGATTTAGATAGGTTTGGAGTATTTCCAAGAAACTCTCCTCGCCAATGTGATGTAATGATTATTGCAGGTACGGTCACTTTTAAAATGGCTGAACGGATTAAACGTTTATATGAGCAAATGCCCGAACCTCGATATGTCATTTCTATGGGTTCCTGTTCTAATTGTGGCGGCCCTTATTGGGAACACGGTTACCATGTTGTTAAAGGGGTAGATAGAATAATTCCGGTGGATGTATATGTGCAAGGTTGCCCACCAAGGCCTGAAGCATTAATTGGAGGAATTTTGGAGCTAAGAAAAAGGATTGAAAAGGAAACTAGATCAACATAGAATTCGTATTTCATTTATAAACAAAAAGAGTACATTTGCAACGTAATAACAAAGTTACATCATCGTTATTCAATTAAACGTCTCTCAAAATGGTTGTAGTAAGCAAAAAATTACCTAAAAATCGGACACACGGTTTGTTCCTGTTTCTTCAAAAAATAAAATTATACTTCGTTATTTTACTAGTGGGGTAACTTCTCTTTAAAATATCCATAAGTCCAAGTTCCTAATACAGCACTTAACAGTGTTATTAAAACCACTGTAAAACCTGCACCAATTTGTGCAAATAATGGCCCCGGACAAGCGCCGGTAATTGTCCATCCAAAACCAAAAAGTAATCCGCCCCAGATCATCCCCCAATTAAACTCTTTTGGCGCTATACTAATTTTTTCGCCATCCACTGTTTTAATTTGATATTTTTTTAGGATTAGTATAGATACTGCACCCACCAAAATTGCACTCCCTATGATTCCGTACATGTGAAACGATTCAAACCTAAACATCTCATAGATTCGAAACCACGATACAATTTCTGCTTTAATAAAAACAATACCGAAAATTAATCCTACCAATGTAAATCGTACATTTTTCATGTTAAAGATTAAGTAAATAAGGTAATAGAAAATGTGTCATGATTAATCCACCAATAAAAAAAGAAATGGTGGCAACAAGTGATGGCCATTGTAAATTAGATATTCCCATGATGGCATGACCAGAAGTGCATCCACCGGCATATCTTGTACCGAAGCCGATTAAAAAGCCTCCAACTATCATAAATATAAATCCTTTAAGTGTAAATAAATTTTCCCACGAGAATATTTCAATAGGTAACATTTGAGAATAATTATTTATACCTAACTGCGATAAGGTATTGGCAGTATTTGCATTTAATGCCATTGGATTAGGATTTTGGAGAATTGTGGATGCTAAAAAAGCTCCTGCCACAATTCCTAAAACAAAAAATAAATTCCAAGATTCTTTTTTCCAGTCGTATTTAAAAAAAGAAATATTTGCTGGAATACAGGCTGCACATATGTGTCTCAAATTAGAAGAAATACCAAAGGCTTTGTTGCCAATAATTAATAATGCAGGTATGATTAACCCAATTAACGGCCCAGCAATATACCAAGGCCAAGGTTGTTTTAAATATTCTAGTACTGACATTCTATTTTATTTTAGTTAATAAATAATTCTTTAATTAGGATATAAATTCCCATAACCAACACAAACCATCCAAATATTTTTTTTAATCGGTTGGCTTCTATTTTTTTTGCAAGATTGGAGCCTATAAAAATTCCGGCGCATGCAATTGCTGTAAAGACGAGTAATAAAAACCAATCTATAGAAGGCAGATTTAACAAATCTCCGGTAAAACCAAGCAATGATTTTATACCTATAATTAATAATGAAGTACCAATGGCAACTTTCATAGGGAGTTTGGCAAAAAGAACCAATGCCGGTATGATTAAAAAACCCCCTCCTGCTCCTACTAATCCTGTAAAAGTCCCTACGATTAATCCTTCTATCCAAATAGCAACATAATTTATTTTGCCCGTTGGTTGTAATGTTTTTTTTCCGCTTAAAATCATAGAATATGCTGCCGAAATCATCAGTATGGCAAACAATAGAAGTAAAAAAATGTCTTTTGTAACATTAAATCCCAAAATGGTAAACATATTTTCGGGCAATGCCGGTACTACGTATTTGCGAACTATAAAAACGGCTATTAAAGACGGAATGGAAAAATATAATGCAGTTTTAAAGCTTATTAAATTCTGTTTGGCATAATTAATTGAACCAACAAATGCAGTTGTACCTACAATAAACAACGAATAACCAGTTGCTGTAACTACATCTATGCCTAAAACATAAACCAAAACTGGCACAGTGAGGATAGAACCGCCACCCCCTATTAAACCTAGTGAAATACCAATTAAAGCTGCTAAAATATAGGCTATAATTTCTTGCATCTCAATACTTCTCGGCTTGGTTTATTGCTATGGCAGTTCGTAAAAATGAATCGGGCGTTACAGATATGCTATCTATACCTTCTTTCACTAAAAACTGCGCAAAATTCGGAAAATCAGATGGGCCTTGACCGCAAATTCCTACTTTAACTCCTTTTTCTTTAGCCGTTTTAATTAGTCGACTAATCATGCTTTTAACGGCTTCGTTTCGTTCGTCGTAAATGTGGGCTACTAATGCAGAATCTCTATCTAAACCTAATGTAAGTTGTGTTAAATCATTAGAACCGATAGAAAATCCGTCTATATAATCTGCAAACTCCTCGGCGAGAATGACATTAGAAGGTATTTCGGCCATTAAAAATACTTCCAATCCGTTATCCCCTCTTTTCAATCCGCCTTCCTCCATAATTGCCAACACTTTTTGCAATTCTAAAACCGTACGGCAAAAAGGAATCATTACGGTTACATTGTTCAAACCTATGGTATTTCTAACTTTTGCTATGGCTTTACATTCCATCAGAAATGCTTCTTTATAATTATCGCTGTAATATCTAGATGCCCCTCTCCATCCTATCATTGGATTTTCTTCATGCGGCTCAAAGTATTTTCCGCCCAACATGTTGTAATATTCATTGGTTTTGAAATCAGAGAAGCGTACGATTACTTTATTGGGATAGAATGCAGCGCCAATTTTTGCAATACCGTAGGATAGTTTTTCGATAAAAAAACTCTCCTCATTGGCATATCCTTGAATAAGTTTTTCTATTTCGGATGATAATTTTTCATCTCCCAATGTTCTGTGCTTTAATAAAGCCATTGGATGAGCCTGAATGTAATTATTGATGATAAACTCTTCTCTGGCCAAACCCACACCAGCATGCGGGAGATTGGCAAACTTAAATGCCATTTCTGGCGAACCTACATTCAGCATAATGGGGGTTTTAGTAACCGGAATATCCTCCATTCTGGTAATTTCGGTAGTAAAACTAAGGGCATCTTGGTAGATAAAACCAACATCTCCTTCGGCACAAGAAACCGTTATGCTTTGTCCGTTTTCTAAAATTTCTGAGCCGTTTTGAGTTCCTACAATGGCAGGAATTCCCATTTCGCGTGCAATGATTGCTGCATGGCATGTTCTACCACCCTTATCGGTTACAATAGCCGAAGCCTTTTTCATTAATGGTTCCCAATCTGGGTCGGTCATTTCAGTAACTAAAACATCGCCCTCTTTAAAATCTTTGCCATCTAATGTCCCGTCACGTCCATCCATGCTGTACATGATTTTGACATTTCCGGTGGCAACTTTATTACCTACGGCTATTCCTGTAACAATGGGGCTAACTGCTTCTTTGTGTTCAATTTTATACTCGATGATATCTTTATTTCGAACCCTAGAATGCACAGTTTCCGGTCTGGCTTGCACAATGAATAAATCTTTGGTAAAACCATCTACCGCCCATTCTACATCCATCGGGCACCAATATCCTTTCAGATTAGAATAATATTTCTCAATCTCATAAACCCATTTTGCAATTTGTAAAGCTTGTTCATCTGTAATGCAAAATGTTTTTTGCATGGCTTTTTCTACGTGGATGGTTTTAACTCTTTCTTCCAGATTATTACCATAAATCATTTTGATGTCTTTGTTTCCCATCTTTTTTTCGATGATAGCAGGAAAACCTTTTTCGAGAGTTGGCTTAAAAACCAAAAATTCATCGGGCGAAACCGAACCTTGAACCAATAATTCGCCTAAGCCATACGAACCATTGATTAAAATAACATCCTTAAACCCTGATTCGGTATCGATAGAAAATGCTACACCTGAGGTTGCCAAATCTGAGCGCACCATTTTTTGCACACCTACCGAAAGTTTAACCTGAAAATGATCGAAATTAAAATGTGCTCTGTAAGAAATGGCTCTATCGGTAAAAAGTGATGCAAAACATTTACGAACGCAACTAAGTAAATCCCGTTCATTCCGTACGTTTAAATACGTTTCTTGTTGACCTGCAAAAGATGCATCGGGCAAATCTTCGGCGGTAGCAGATGAACGTACCGCAACATCCGTAAGCTGATTGCCATATTTTGCGGAGAGTTCTTGGTATTTTTGGATGATTTCATCGCCCAGTTCTTTAGGAAAAGTGGCATTGGTAATCAATTGGCGAACGGCTAAACCGGTTCTTGCCAATTGCTCCATGTCGTTTACATCGCAAGCAATGATTAGTTTTTTAATTTCATCTTCTAGATTATTGAATTCTATAAACTGATTGTAAGCGTTTACAGTGATGACAAAACCCATGGGTACATTAACTCCTCTGGGTATTAAATGCTGGATCATTTCGCCTAATGAAGCATTTTTGCCTCCTACTAGATCGATATTGCTTAAATTTACTTCATTGAGCCAAAGCGTCGTTTTTTGTTGCATTTTTTAGGATGGTTGATTTGAATGACATTGGTAAAAATAGCTATATATAATTCATGAAATCAGGTTATTCACAATTTTTGATAAGTTCTCTCAATACTAAATAATACAACCAAACAGATATTTACATTTTTTGATTTTTTCCTTTTTACTTTTTACTTTTAAGTATGGATAAGTTTTTATACCGTGATGAAAAATTCATTGCCAAATGGGCGAAAATTCGGGAGAAAGGTTTTGAAAATTACCGAGCTAAAGAAAGCTATTTGAGTTTTTATGCCTATTCATCCTATTTAGCAATCTTGTTAATTAGTTTCCTGTTAATGCTAGAACCAAGCTCTAATTTTCATTGGGTTTACATTATTTGTTTTATAAATATTTATCAGATTTATGAGAGGTGGAAGGGTGCTAAAACTAATTGGGATTACGCAGAAAACAGATACCATCAACTAATACTATTACCTAAAAAAGAATAAGGATATGAACGATTTTGAGAAAGCCAGAGAATTAGGCTTAGCAAAAAATTGGAAGAAGACCAGAACCATTGGTAGAGAAAAATTTATAAGGCAACACATGATTGCTTGGGGAGTTTTTGGTTTACTTAATTCAATGATTATGAATTTAATTACAGAGAACCCACGCCCCTTTTTAACCTTTAAGTTCTTGCTGGTTGTATTTATTTCTCTGATTGTTTTTTTGAGTTTTGGATATTGGGTTGGCAAAAGTACTTGGGATGAAAACGAAAGCAAATACGTAAACTACATTAATGAATTTGGAGAATCTGAAATCAATTAATACAACATTGTTGCAAATTATCTTAAGAAACATTTAATTTTTAAAAATTAATTTATCTACTTTTAAAAACATAAACTAAAAACCATGACTATATTTTTAATTATTGGCGCAGTAGTAGTTCTACTGATATTTTGGATAATAAGCATATATAACAACCTAGTTAAAGGCAGAAACTTAACAGAAGAAGGTTGGAGCGGTATAGATGTTCAGCTAAAACGCAGAAACGATTTAATCCCGAACATAGTAGAAACCGTTAAAGGTTATGCTACCCACGAAAAAGAAGTGTTTGAGAAAGTAACCATGTATCGTTCGCAAAGTATGGGTGCTCGCACGGTAGATGAGCAAGTAAAAGCAGATGGTTTATTAGGAAAAGCGATGATGAACTTAATGGCGGTTGCCGAAAATTATCCTGAACTAAAAGCGAATCAAAACTTCGCTGAACTACAAAAAGAATTATCAACCATTGAAGATCACATACAAAATGCGCGCAGATATTACAATGGTGCTGCTCGTAATTTCAATATTTTGGTAGAATCATTCCCGAGCAATTTAATTGCTGGTATGTTCAATTTCACGAAGTTTACTTATTACGAAATTGAAATTGCCGAAGAACGAAATGCTCCTAAAGTTTCTTTCAACTAAATAGCATGAAGAAAATGAATATACTAACCAGACTCGCTTTAATAGCAAGTCTGGTTTTTTCTTTTGTGTTTGCCAATGCTCAAGTAAACTACGAGAGAATTTTACAATACGATACCAAAATTGAAGTACTTGAATCTGCCGATGTTATCATCACTGAAAACATAACAGTTTTCGCCGGAGGCAGTCAAATTAAACGAGGAATATTCCGAACTTTTCCTACCACCTATAAAGGCAGTAAAGGCGAAAGAATAAGAGTAGGTTTTGAAATTCTATCGGTTTTAAAAAATGGTAAAGACGAACCTTTTCGCGTAGAAAATGCATCCAACGGTAAGAAAATTTACATAGGTGATGCCAATATATATTTAGAAAATGGAGTATATACGTACACCATTCAATACAAAACGAACAGACAAATTGGCTTTTTTGAGGATTTTGATGAGTTATACTGGAATGTCACCGGCAACGATTGGGGCTTTAGTATAGAAAATGCTTCTGCCGTATTGATTCTACCAAGCTCTGCAGAAATTGATAAAACCGTTGGATATACAGGTTATTTTGGAGAAGATGGAACGGATGTAACCTTTAACAAACAAGGCAAAAATCAAGTAGTAATCATTACCACCCGCGAATTATCCCCTAATGAGGGACTTACCATAGCTGTTTCTTGGCAAAAAGGAATTGTACAAGCACCAACAGCCCAACAACAATTTGGGTATTTTATAAAAGATAATTTGGGTATCATTATCGGAATCATCGGACTTTTACTCACCATACTGTATTTTTTTAATGCCTGGAAAAAAGTAGGTGTAGATCCACCAAGTGGTACTATTATTCCGTTATACGATGCACCAGAAGGATTCACTCCTGCTGCCACTCGTTACATCATGAAAATGGGGTATGACAATAGGGCTTTTGCCGCAACAATTGTAGATATGGCCATTAGAGGATACCTGAAAATAGAACAAAGCGGCTCTACTTACACCCTTACCAAAACAGGAACTAGTGACTCGGTATTAACTACTGCAGAAAAAAATATTGCATCGTATCTTTTCGGAAGTAAAAATAATATCACCCTAAAAAATGAAAACCACACTAAAATAAGTGGAGCAATTAATATTTTAAAAGAAAGCTTAAAGGTGGAATTAGAGAACATTCATTTTAAGCATAATTATAAATATTTAGTTCCAGGAATTTTAATTTCTATAATTACTGGAGTTCTGATGATCGTGTTAAATCCTTTTTATGGATTAGACGACATTGTTTTGTTAACCATTGTAACCACCATAGCCACCGTAGTAATTGGCGTTATAGGATATTTATTATTTAAATCATTTAAAACTGCAAAAGGATTTGGGGGAATATTAAAACTAATCGTATTTATCGTGCTGTTTTTTGGAGCCGGAGGCTCTGGTGCATTTGCTGCAATTAACTTGAGCAGTTTTATCAACGTAGCTTCCATCTTGCTCATAATCAGCATTATTGGGGTAAATATTTTATTCTATTATTTAATTAAAGCACCCACCATTTTAGGCCGAAAAAAGATGGACGAAGTGGAAGGCTTTAAAATGTTTTTAACTGCAACGGAAGAAGAAAGACTAAAACTTTTAAATCCTCCAAATAAAACTCCCGAATTATTTGAGAAGATTTTGCCTTATGCTATTGCTTTAAACGTGGATAAACAATGGAGTAACCAGTTTACCAAATTATTTGAAACTACCGATTTAAATGAACGCGGGCAAGGAGCTTATCGTCCAATTTGGTACGGAGGTTCATTCAACACCAATAATTTTACATCATCCGTTGCTGGTTTAAGTAGTTCTCTTTCCTCTACCATTTCTTCTTCATCGGTTGCGCCAGGATCTAGTTCGGGCAGTGGTGGTGGAGGTGGCGGATTTTCTGGCGGCGGTGGAGGCGGCGGCGGCGGTGGAGGTTGGTAATCTCTTTAATTTTAAAAAATGATTCTAGAACGAAGTTTGATTAGTGTAAATTTTATCGATTATACCCAACACTTTGATTTACGTAGAGATGTTTTAGGGTGGAAAGCTCCCTACACCATTGATGCCGATTTGGATGATACCACTTTTCATTTAGGATCATTTTATAAAGAGGAAATCATAAGCATAGGAACTTTTGCACAGCAAAGTAATTCCAATTTTAGCGTAATGCCCCAGTATCGTTTACGAGGTATGGCAAGCAATAGAAATTATTCGGGTTTAGGCGCAGGCAGTATGTTATTGGAGTTTGCCGAAATAGAATTGAGAAAAAGAAAAATTGCACTGCTTTGGTTTGATGCCCGAGTTGCTGCAAAAGATTTCTACAAAAAATTAAACTATTCTGCTGTTGGTGAATTTTATCCAGTTAGAGATGTAGGTTTACACCAATTGATGTTTAAGGAACTTTAATTAAAAAGTAAATTATTTTAAAAGTTTAGAATTGAGGATATAAATTGGTGTTATTTCTGCAGCATTTTTATCGTTTAATTTAACTTCACCTCTAATTCTAATGGTATTGTAAGTAAAACGCATGGGTTCTGCTAACTCTACCTCTATCATGATTGGAATTCCGTTTTGCCCACAAAAAAAACATTGATTAATAGGCAAGGTGGAGAGAAAAAATCGTTTATGTGTTACGCCTTCTCTTATCGGAACCATGTATCCTTCCAAATCAACTGTTTTACCAGCTAACGCTTTTAGTTTTGGTGTAAAGGTTGGGTAATATTCATAATCATCAACATACTTAAATTTTAGTTCTCCAATTATTTCCCAAACGGGAGAGGTTATCATTTCATCAAAAATATGTTGAGGCTGTGCTAAGGCAGCAGATTTCCAAAAAATAAAAAACAGTATAATTAATTTTTTCATCTTAAATTTTCTCCGAATCCATTAGCATAAACGCAAAATGATTTTCGTCATTATAATTCAGTTTTAACTTACCCTTCATGGTAATTATTTTATCGGTAAAGGGCAGAGCATTTTTGGAATATACTTCTACCATTTCAGGGATACCGTCTTTTCCACAAAAAAAACATTGTGCTAAGGGTAATACCGAAATTAAAAAATTATTATGTTGGTTTTTACCTTCTTCAATGGGTATCATATATCCTTTTAATTCAATAATGGCACCATCCAGCTTTTTAATTTCGTCACTAAAATCTGGTACGCCCCAATATTCTCCGTTCAACATTTCTTCTCGGTATTGTAATGTAGCTAGTATATCCCAGATGGGTGTTTTTACCAATAAATGCTCAAACTCGTGTTCAGGGGGAGTATTTAAAAGCGAATCTGGGATGTTGGCATTAAAGTCAAACAACGAATCCGTATCAGTAAGTTCACTGGTATTTTCGGGTTGTTTTTCTGAAAACCTGATGTTAGATATTAAAAATATAATGAGTACAATTCCTGCGATGTAAGCAACGGTTTTTACATTTAAATGAGGCTTTATTTTTTCAAAAAAAGTCATTAATTGGAGGAATCTATAACTTCTGCCCCCTCTAGAATAATTTCTAATTTAGAAACATCTGCAGGGTTTAGTTTTACTTTACCTTTAATAGTGATTATCCTGTCGGTATAAGAAATTGGGTTTTTTAATTCCACTTGAATGAATGGTGGAATATTACCGGTTCCGCAAAAATGGCATTGAGCCAATGGCAAAACAGATAAAGCAAAAACTTGGTGGTTAACAGCGGTTTTAAAGGGGACTATATACCCTTTAAATTCCAAGGATTTGCCTTCTATATCTTTTAATCTTTTTGAAAACACAGGTATAAAAGACCCTTCCTTGTCCATGGTATAGGTAAGTTCATTAATAATTTCCCAATTGGCAGATTTTATTGCCAAATGTTCTGGAGGTACCACCTGCGCATTGGCAGTTTGTACAATTAAAACTAATAATAAACCACTAAATATGGATTGAAGGATTGCTTTCATCTAAAAATTAATTTTTTGCTAATATACGTGAAATATCTGTTTTGTAAGCCTGTATAGCAGGTAACAAGGCTGCTATAACTCCAACAACTATGCCACCAATTATAAGTTTCACTTCATCGGCAATAAAAATTAATCCAGTTAATCGAGCTTGCTCAGCATCTTGCAAACTGCCAACCCACTCCAATGCAATATGCGCCCAAGCAATGCCAATAAAAGTGGCAATTGCCGATAGGAATAATCCTTCTAAAATAATCAAAGTAAATAATTTCAATTTACTGGCACCCATGGTTCGGATGATTGCCAAATCATATTTTCTGTCTTTTAATGAGTTATATAAACTAATGAAAACACTTAATGCTGAAATAATTACAATTAAAATTCCGAATGCTTGTAGTGATTTTAATCCAACACCAATTAAACTAAATAAACGAGCACTTTCCATTGCCGGAGATGCAGCTTGCATAATTGTTTGTTGATTTACAAACCTTGGAAAAGACACAATGGCAGCAGGCCCACGATATTGAATTAATAAGGATGTTATTTCTCTGTTTTCTCTTTTACTTTCTAAGTAATGTACATTTTCATGAAATGGTTCTTCTTCGCCTGAATGTACATCTTCCTCGTGATTATGTTTATGACCTTCTTCTTCGTGTTTGTGGGTTCCAGATGTATCCGATGCATCTGTATCGTCAGAATGATCGTGCTCTTCGTGAGTTGCCCACACTGTTGTAATGCTGGTTAAAACCAAATTATCAGCAACTGAGCCGGTAGCTTTATATATACCGCTAATGGTGAAATCATGTTCATCGTGCACATCGCCATCGGTGGTAAGGCCATGAGAACCTTTAATTTTATCTCCTACCTTCAATCCTTTTATTTTAGCAACATTGGCTCCAATGTTTACTTCAAAAAGGTTGCTAAATAATGTTCCTTGCTCAATTTCTAGTTCATATAATGACAAAAAACTGCTGTCGGTTCCTACAATTCTGAAATTCTCATAACTATCGCCCAAAGCCAATGGAACTGCTTTTTTAATTGCCCTATTGGTAAGTAATCCTCTTACCTCTTCTAATGGAATATTTCCTGTGGGAAAATCAATGTGGTATATACTGGATAATATTAATTGTAGCGGACTACCTTTGGCACCTACCACTGCATCAATGTTCTTAGCGTTGCTTGTTAATTTTTTCTCTAGCTGATAACCTGTTAATAATAATACAGCAATGACCCCAATTCCGAAGGAAAGCAATAAAATGTTTAATGCTGTGGATAAGGCATTTGCCTTCAGATTAAACCAACTTAATTTAAATAGATTCATTAATTTAAGATATAGTGTTTAGCAATTTTATTTTTAATTCTATCGTCGTGTGTTGCAATTAATAGTGTAGCATTATTTGTTTTAGCTAAAGATTGCAATAACCCTAAAACCACTTCGGTGTTTTCGTCATCTAATGCAGAGGTAGGTTCATCGGCAATGATAATGGTAGGTTTATTAATCACAGCTCTTGCAATGGCTACTCTTTGCATTTGCCCCTGACTTAATTCATCGGGCTTTGCATTTGCCTTATCTGCCAAGCCCAACTGATCTAATACCTGCAAAACTTCGTTTTTATTTTGTACTAAACCGGCAAAATATTGTGCAGCAAGCACATTATTTAAAACACTAAAATTTTTAATTAAATGAGGTTGCTGAAAAATGATACCGATGTGTTTTCCTCTAAACTTATCTAACGCCGAGCCTTCTAGTAAATTTATTGCTGTTTCATTAATCTCAATATTACCGAAAGTGGGTTTTAATATCCCACCCAAAATATGCAATAAAGTAGTTTTACCTTTACCAGAACCTCCAATTATTAACCATTGATCTCCATTTTCAATTTCTAAATCAGAAAATGAAATTTTTTGACCGGATGCATAGCTATGTTCTACGTCTTTTATCTTGATCATTACTTGTAAGTTAAGTCCCAAAAATATAATAAATTTTTAGATAGATAAACAGGAATTTAAATCGGATTGTAATACTATTAAAACATCCATTAGTAGGAATGGCAACATGGGAATTCAAAAAACAGAAATATCAAAACGTTTATTCTGTTTGTCCTATGCCTATGGTATTTTTTTCGTGTTGAAGCAGCCATTTTTTATTTGTAATACCACCTGAATAACCTATCATTTTACCATTTACTCCAATTACCCGATGGCATGGTATGACAATTGGAATTGGATTTTTACCATTAGCCGTTCCGGCTGATCGAATTATTTTTATATCTCCTAATTGCTCCGCCAATTGTAAATACGAAATAGTTTTGCCGTAGGAAATGTTTTGTAACTCCTTCCAAACTCTCAGCTGAAAATCAGTTCCAATTGGCTTTAAAGGCAAATCAAAGTGTTGAAGTTTGCCTTCAAAATAGGCAAGTAATTGTTTTTCGACTTCTTGTAAAAGTGGATTTTTTGCTGAACTTGGGGAAGAATTTTGTTCGATAAATTGAATAGAAACCAAATGATCGAGCTCCAATGCAATAGAAATAAAACCTATGGGAGTTAATATAGCAAGGCTTTCCATTTCATTCGTTTAAAGAGTAAGCTCTAAACCATCATATGCCAATCGAATATTGGTCGGAAGTTCATTCTCAACATCATTATGTTTTCCTAGTTTATGGCTAATGTGAGTAAAATAGGTGAGTTCAGCATTAGCCCTATTTGCCATTTCTATTGCTTCATCTAAAGTAAAATGCGAAACATGCTTTTCTTTTTGTAGTGCATTTAATACTAGAATTTTAGACCCTTTTACTTTTTCAAATTCCGCATCACTAATGGTTTTTGCATCAGTTATATAGGTAAAATCACCAATTCTAAAACCTAAAACAGGTAATTTAAAATGCATTACTTCAATTGGCAAAAAATGTAAAGTGCCTACTTTAAACGGTTTATTTTGTATTTCAATTAATTTAATTTTAGGAATACCCGGATATTTAATAGATGAAAATATATAGCCATACTCTCTAATTAAAGCTTCTTGAACACGAGCATTAGCATACACATCCATTTCTTTTTGTTGCTTAAAATTAAATGCCCGTATATCATCTAACCCAGCCAAATGATCTTTGTGCTCATGAGTAAATACTACCCCATCCAATCTTTTCACTTTTGCTCGTAGCATTTGGTACCTAAAGTCGGGGCCGGTATCAATAATTACTTTGGTTTTATCATCTTCTACTAAAATAGAGGTTCGTAATCGATTGTCTTTAGCATTATCAGATGCACATACTTCACATTCGCAAGCAATTACTGGTACACCTTGCGAAGTTCCTGTTCCAAGAAATGTAATTTTCACAAGGTTAGTTTTGTTTGTTTCAATGAATTATATAATTGTCGTTGCTTATCATCCAATAAGAATTCATCTGCATCAATAATTATCAATATTTCTGCTAAAGCATTAATTTTTTGTTCTAGATTGATGAATTTATTTACTACTACCACTTTACTTTGTTGTAAAATACAAGCGCCCGACTTAAAGTTTCCTTTTTCGTATCGCACTTTGTAACCTAAATCACGGATGATGGTTTCTAATTTATCTAGCGAGTGGTTGGTAATATTTAGCATGTATGAATGTAGGATATTCAAAGATAGAAAATTTACTACGATGCTACATCTACTTTGGGCAGGTATGTTATCAGATCAACATACCATAAAATTAAAAATCCCTTTTAATTCATCATTAAAAGGGATTCAAAAAGGTTTGTATACTTATCTTAAGTCAATCACATCCACTCCTGGATATTTTTTAACATCAAACGTAAAAAACGCATCCGTAATCTTTGGATTTGGACTGAAAATCTTAACCGAGTAGGTATAAAGGTTTCCATTACGGTCAAACAATTTAATTTCTTGAATTTGTTTAGCTACTTTATCTACCATCAACTCTACCTTGGTAAATTGCTTAGAATTGGTTGGTGTAAGATCAATGATTTGCATGATTTTACTTCCCACTTTACGTTCCTCGCGGAAAGAGTACTTAAATCCTTTCTCATAAATGGTAAAAATCTGAGCAGGATTTATTGCTTCTGGGCTATCATCTACATTACTTATTTGTACTTCCTTGGCATCTTTTAAATAAGTCCAAGATACTTTACCATCGCTAGTAATTTCTTGTCCGGCTAACATAATTTTGTATTTATTTGCTTTAGAACGAACATAAAGTACGCCAGTTTGGGTTTCGTTAATTTTAGCTTTTGTGTTCTGTAAAGTATACGTAAAGTCCGTTTTTATGATATCATATGAACGATATTTAGCACTTACCCCATTCAGAATATCTTTGGCAATCTGCTCTTTGCTCTTTTGAGCCATAAGAAATGTAGTACTTAATATGCTGATTACTATAATAGATAAGAATTTTTTCATTGTGTTGTTTTGATTTTGCAAAAGTAACATTTATTTTTCTTTGTCGTTTAAAGAATTCAAATACTGTTCCAAGGAATATTCATCCTGATATCTAACCTCGCGAGCTTTACTTCCTTCAAATGGCCCCACTATACCAGTTGCTTCTAATTGATCAATAATTCTGCCCGCTCGATTGTATCCTAATTTAAGTTTTCGTTGGATGAGCGAAGTAGAACCTTGTTGATGCCTTACCACTAATCGCGCTGCCTCTTCAAAAAATGCATCATGGTCATCAAAATCAATCTCTTTCATGGCTGCTTCGTTCTCATCTTCGTATTCTGGCAGCATGTGTGCCGTAGGATATCCGCGTTGTGAACCAATATATTCGGTGATTTTTTCTACTTCTGGGGTATCAACAAAAGCACATTGTAATCGAATAATATCACTTCCAGTAGATAATAACATATCTCCTCTTCCTACCAACTGATCGGCTCCTCCTAAATCTAATATGGTTCTAGAATCTATTTTAGATGTAACTCTAAACGCCAAGCGTGCCGGGAAATTTGCTTTAATAGTACCCGTAATTACATTCACAGATGGGCGTTGAGTAGCAATTACCAAATGAATTCCTACAGCTCGAGCCAGTTGGGCTAAACGTGCAATAGGAGTTTCAATTTCTTTGCCTGCTGTCATCATTAAATCTGCAAACTCATCTATTACCAATACTATGTAAGGTAAAAACCGATGCCCATCCATTGGGTTTAGCTTGCGTGAAATAAATTTCTGATTGTATTCCTTTAAATTTCTTACTTGTGCTTCTTTCAATAAATCATAGCGTTGATCCATCTCTATACACAACGAATTTAAAGTGTAGATAACTTTTTTGGTATCGGTGATGATGGCATCTCCATCACCAGGCAATTTTGCCAAAAAGTGTCTTTCTATCTTTTTAAATAAGGTAAGTTCTACTTTTTTTGGATCTATAAGTACAAACTTTAATTGCGATGGGTGTTTTTTGAAAAGTAATGAAACCAACAACGCATTTATACCTACTGATTTTCCTTGTCCGGTTGCCCCTGCCATAAGTAAGTGAGGCATTTTGGTTAAATCTGCAATAAACACTTCGTTTGAAATGGTTTTACCCAAAGCAATGGGTAAGTCCATGCTGGTGTTATTAAATTTTTCGCTTGCCAATAAGGAGCGCATGCTTACAATTTCAGGGTGTTGGTTTGGCACCTCTATCCCAATGGTACCCTTACCAGGTATTGGAGCAATTATTCGGATACCTAATGCAGCAAGACTTAAGGCAATGTCGTCTTCCAGGTTTTTGATTTTTGATATGCGAATACCAGGCGCAGGAACAATTTCATAAAGCGTAACCGTTGGACCAACGGTTGCCATTATTTTATCAATTTTTATATCGTAGTTAAGTAGCGTTTCTTCTATCTTATTCTTGTTATTCTCTAATTCTTCTCTATCTACAACAGTTTTATTGTTGCCATATTTCTCTAATAAATCAATGTGTGGATATTTATAATCTCCCAAATCTAAGGTAGAATCGTATACGCCTTGTTTTTTAACTAATTCATCTGCCAAGGCATCGGTATCGTTTTCTTCAATTACGAGTGGGGTTCGGGGTATAAAAGTAGTCTCCGTTTCTATTTCAGGTGTTTCAACTTTTTCTATTTCTTTATCAAAAACAATTGGTTTTGATATTTCTTCTTTAACCAATTCTACATTTTCTGGTTCAGGTAGTGTTGTGTTTTCTTCCGGTTGTGGTTTTGGAGTTCGCTTAAAACTTGGGTTAAAAGCAATGATTATAGCGGTTAGACCTAGGAAAACAAGTAATCCGGCGGTACCCGGAATCCCTAATGCGGCATTTAACCAAGCGTTTATTTGATACCCAAAAACACCTTCAACAAAATGTGGAGCGTCTGTAAAAAACGCGTTCGCATATCCACATAAAACAGATAAAAAAACTAAGCCAAAAAGTGTGTATGCAATGGTTTTAACTATTGGCAAAACAGATACTTGAAACAATAATCTGTAGCCTAGCACAAAAAATAAAATCACAAATAGAAAAGACGCCACCCCAAACGACATGTATATAAACTGATGAGCAAGCATGGCTCCAAATAAGCCCATCCAGTTTTCTACCTGATTACTTGCCGGGTCGAAAACCTTTTGCCAAGTCATCTTTAGAACAACGTCTTGATCTTCGCTCCAAGTAAGTAAATACGAACTAAATGCAACTAAAAGATATAGGGAAATTAATAGAAAAAAAGACCCTAAAATCTTAACTATAGGATGATTCTCAAAAGAAGGAAGCCGAAAGCGTGTGGTTGAATTTTGTTTCTTTTCCTGCTTTTTTTCAGGCTTGATAATTATCTCAGGCTCTCTAAGTTCATTACGTCTTCGGTTTTCTCTTACTGCCATGGTATGTAATATGCGCAAATATACTAATTGAGTGTAAAGAGCCGATTTAATTGCCCACTAATTTCTGTCCGAATGTATCTAAATCAATTCCATTGAAATTACCAGAACTCATGAGCAGTAAATTTGTATCTACCCAATTCTTGTTCAATAAATAGTTTTGAAGAACTTGTGTATCTGTAAATACCTTAATATGTCCTCCAAATGCTTCTTTTACTTCTGTTTCTGTAATTGGAGGTAATTTTTTGTGTGCAATAGTATGGTGATTAAAATAAACGATGGCTTCATCTGCTGCTGCCATTGAACCTGAATATTGTTCCAAAAATGTTTTGTTTAAACTACTAAAGGTATGTAGCTCCATGCAAGCAACTAATTTTCTGTTCATAAATTGATTTTTTACTGCGTTGGTGGTTGCTTTTAGTTTGGATGGCGAGTGAGCGAAATCTTTATAAACATTACAAAATTGATTTTTACCAATAAGTTCTAGTCTGCGAGCTGCTCCTTTAAAGGTAGAAATAGCCTGATAAAATTGTCCATTAGTAATTCCAAGCAATTGACAAATTAATCGTGCACCATTTAAATTAGTCAGATTGTGCTCCCCAAAAATTTCTAAAGGAACCTCTGCTTCATCTGTTTTTAAATACGTTGTGTTTTCTATTATTTTATGAGGATGAACAGAATATGGAAGTATCGTTTTGAGCGAAAGATTTTGTTCTTCTGCTTGAATAAGCTTTTTTAAGTCTTCATCTCCAGAAAAATAAACTAGTGAGCCATCAGCTGAAATGGTTTGTAAGAAAATTCTGAACTGATCGATGTAGTTCTCGAACGTAGGAAATACGTTGATGTGATCCCAAGCTATACCACTCAGTAATGCCAGATTGGCTTTATATAAATGGAATTTTGGTCTTCTGTCGATTGGTGATGCTAAATATTCATCGCCTTCAATGATGATGATTGGTGCTTCTTTAGTAAGTTTTACCATGGTATCAAAACCGGTGAGTTGCGCACCAACTAAATAATCGGCATCTAGGTTATGAAAGCTTAAAACATGCAAAATCATGGCAGTTATACTCGTTTTCCCATGACTACCCCCAATAACTACTCTTATTTTATCTTTGGATTGTTCGTAAATATATTCTGGATAAGAATATATTTTAATACCCAATTCTTTAGCTTTTAGCAATTCCGGATTATCAACTCTTGCATGCATACCCAAAATAACGGCGTTCAAATCTTGGGTTATTTTTTCCGGGTACCATCCTTCTTCATCGGGTAATAATCCATGCTTTAGTAATCTTGATTTTGAGGGTTCCACAATTTCATCGTCTGAACCAGTGATTTTAAACCCCTTTTTATGTAGAGCAATGGCAAGATTATGCATGGCACTTCCACCAATGGCAATGAGATGAACTTTCATTTATTATTTTACAAATTTTGCTGCCACCCAGTTATTTTTTTGGTAGTGACTAATGTATTTTAATCCGAATTTTGCTGCGCCAGATTGTATCGTTTCTAAATCTTTATCTTCATAAAAACCGCTTAAATATAATTCTCCATCGGGCACGAGCATGCTCGCATAAGAAGAAATATGTGCAAGTAAAATATTCCGGTTTATGTTGGCTAAAATCACATCGAAAGTTCCTTTTACTCTGTCTATATCCCCATTGTAAATAATCATATCTCTTACGTTATTTAATACCGCATTTTCTTGGGAGCTCATCACACAAACTTCATCAATATCTACTGCTGTAACATCTGTTGCACCCATTTTAGAAGCTAATATTGCTAAAATTGCAGTGCCACATCCCATGTCTAACACCGATTTATTTTTAAAATCATTTTGTAAGATGTATTCGGCCATTAGGTATGTGGTTTCATGATGTCCTGTACCAAAAGACATTTTTGGATCAATAATAATCTCTATCGGAAATTCGGGTTTTTGGGGATGAAATGTAGCCCTAATGTGTAATTTATCGGCAATGGTTATGGGATCAAAATTACTTTCCCATACTTCATTCCAGTTTTTATCTGGTATTAAATTGATATGATACTCAAAGGTATACACCCCATCGTACACAGAAAGAACAGATGTAAGAGTCTCCTCATTAAAATCGGAACTAGGAATATAAGCCTTAAAACCTAAATCAGTTTCTTCAAACGTATCAAAACCAATGGCAGATAATTCATCAATTAAAATATCGCGAACAAAATCTTCTGAGCTTATAATTGTAAAAACCAATTCTTTGTAACTCTTCATATTTAGCTAAAGGATTTAAGAATGGTTAAAAACTCTCTGGATTTTAGGGAAGCTCCGCCAATTAAGCCACCATCAATATCTGGCATGGAAAATAGACTGGCTGCATTATTTGCATTACAACTACCTCCGTATAAAATTGATGTATTTACAGCAGTTTCGTAATTGTATTTCATCGAAATTGAACCCCGTATCTCTTCATGTACTTCTTGTGCTTGCTCCGGACTGGCTGTAAGACCTGTTCCTATAGCCCAAACGGGCTCATATGCTAAAATTATTTTCCTAAATTCATCTTGAGGCAATAGAAAAGCAGAATTTCTCAGTTGCTTTTTAACCACTGATAAATAATCGCCCGAATTACGTTCTTCCAAATGCTCCCCTATACAAAGTATTGGAATAAGATCATTTCGTAATGCAGCTTCTAGTTTTTTTAATATATCCGAATCTGATTCGTTAAAAAATTGTCTGCGTTCTGAGTGCCCTAAAATCACATGACTAACGCCTAAAGATTTTAGTTGGGCTGGTGATATTTCTCCGGTAAACGCACCCGAATCTTGCCAATGACAGTTCTGAGCTGCAATCTTAACGTTGCCATTGTTTAGTTTTACTAAAGCAGATATATGAATAAAAGGGGATGCGATTATGGGGTGTACATCACTTTTAATTTCGTCTTGTACCATGTGAACGATCTCAGAAAAAACACGTAATCCCTCCTCGTAATTTAAATTCATTTTCCAATTACCGGCAACAATTTTCTTTCTCATGTTTAAAAATTTCTGTAAGTAGATGTCATAGCAAAAACCTCTTCTAATATTGCTTTTTCATCATCATCAAATTCTTTGGATCTTCTAGCAAATACTCTTTCTGCTGTCTCAAAGCATTTATTTAGCTGATATACTTCGAATCCAGAAGCACCTCCCCAAGCAAAGTCCGGAATAAAATTACGTGGATAACCCGAGCCAAATACATTAGCACTTACTCCAATTACAGTACCTGTATTAAACATGGTATTTATCCCACATTTTGCATGATCTGCCATAATTAATCCACAAAACTGCAATCCGGTTTTCCGGAAAGTTTGTTTCTCATAACTCCATAATCTTACCTGATCATAGTTGTTTTTTAGGTTAGATGTATCGGAATTTGCACCAATATTACACCACTCCCCTAAAACAGAATTTCCTAAAAACCCTTCATGACCTTTGTTAGAGTAACCAAAAATGACTGAATTACTCACTTCTCCGCCAACTTTGCAATACGGACCAATGGTGGTTGCACCATATATTTTAGCTCCCATTTTTACTTGCGAATGTTCGCCTAAAGAAAAAGGACCTCTAATCATGGCGCCTTCCATCACCTCGGCATCTTTGCCAATATAAATTGGCCCTGTAGAAGAATTCAATATTGCACAATTTATTACTGCTCCATCTTCAACAAAAATTTTATCGCCAATTAGTGTGTTATTTGTAGGTATTGTTGCCGATTTTCTTCCGGCAGTTAATAGTTCAAAATCTTCAGCTAACGTTTTATCATTTAGATAAAAAATATCTTCCGGAAAATTGATTTTAATAAAATCTCCTTCAAATTCTATCCTATTACCACTGGGATTTTTGTAATCAAACTCAATACTATTTTTTCCTTCTATTCTAGTGGCAATAAGAATATCACCTGAGTACAATATTTCATTTGCTCTTAAAAGTTTTATCTGTAGCAGTAATTTAGTATTCGGACAAACCGAGCTATTGATAAATATAGATTCATCGGCAGTAAGCAACGGAAATTTAGCTTGTAGATGAGGTTGAGTTTTAAACGATACTTTTTGCTGTAGATGAATCTCCCATTTTTCTCTGATGGTAAGTATGCCTGTTCTGATTTCGGCAACTGGTCTGGTAAATGTTAACGGAGCTAACTGATTTGCCGAAGCATCATCAAAAAGTATGTAGTTCATTGAACAAAAATAAAAAAGTCCTTCGCAGAACGAAGGACTTTTTACAATTGAGCTATAATATTTTATTTCCCTGATTTAGCGTAACGTGTGCGGAACTTATCAATACGTCCTGCAGTATCTACTAATTTCATTTTACCAGTATAAAACGGGTGTGATTTATGAGAAATTTCTAATTTAACTAATGGGTATTCATTACCATCTTCCCATACAATGGTTTCGCGGGTTTCCACAGTAGAACGAGTTACAAAGCTGTAATCGTTAGACATGTCTTTGAATACAACGAATCTATAATTTTTAGGGTGAATTCCTTCTTTCATTATTTTTAATTTTTCGGATTGCAAATGTAGTGTTAATCATTTACAAATCAAATATCAAAAATATTTTTTTACCTCTTGGCAAAGTTCAACTAATACACCATTACTTGATTTTGGGTGCAAAAAACAAATTAATTTATTGTCTGCCCCAATTTTGGGCACATCACTTATGAAATCAAAGCCCTCATCTTTTAATCTTTTAATTTCCTGATGTATGTCTTCAACTTCAAAAGCAATGTGGTGTATACCCTCTCCACGTTTCTCAATGAATTTGGCGATTGGACTTTCAGGTCCGGTAGCATAAACCAATTCGATTTTACTTTCTCCTATTTCATAAAATTCGGTGACAACTTTCTCTGAAACTACTTCTTCGGTTTTATAACTTGGTTTACCTAATAATTTTTCGAACAAAATTTTGGATGTGGCTAAATCTTTTACTGCAATACCAATATGGTCAATTTTTAACATCATTCTAAGCTTTTAAACAAGTGTAAAATCATAACTTAACGAAAACAAATTTGTATATTTGCAGTTAATTAAGACAAAATCTAAATTGTACCATGAAGTTACCGATATATCTTGATAACAATGCAACCACTCCAATGGATCCTCGTGTTTTGGATGCAATGTTACCATATTTTACTGAAAAATTTGGAAATGCTGCCAGTAGAAACCATCCTTTTGGCTGGGTGGCAGAAGAAGGCGTAGATTATGCTCGTGAACAAGTGGCTAAAATCATCAACGCAAACGAAAAAGAAATCATCTTCACTTCTGGAGCAACAGAATCTAACAACCTTGCTATCAAAGGTGTGTTTGAAATGTATCAACAAAAAGGAAATCATATCATCACCCTTACTACCGAGCACAAAGCCACTTTAGACTCGTGCTACCATGTAGAAAAGATGGGCGGAACCGTTACTTATTTAGC
>JBGTLU010000014.1:0-52680 GCA_041743935.1 Sphingobacteriaceae bacterium | reverse complement strand
CGTTTAGACCAAACTACATCTTTCTCACTCAGCGGAGGATAAGGTATGTAGTTAGCTGTTAGCACACGTTCTTTGCTAAAAGCTCCCTCACGAGGAACTTGCGCCCAAGATTGTAAGCTAATACAAATTACGACTAAAGTTACTAGAATGGTTTTTATCATCTTTATTGTATTCTAACGGTTATTCCGGTTGGTAATTTTTCAACGCCACTAGGCCCACGAACAAATATATCATCTATCGAAATAATATCTCTTGCAGCAACGGTATTTAATACTTGTTTAGTACGGGCAGTTAATGCATTACCTGCAATGGTTTCTACGTATGGGTCTTGGCCTCTGCGAGCAATGGTTATGGTAAAACGAGTTACAGTATAACTCAAGTCAAAATCAAAATTTTCTAACTCTGCAAATACACCTGGTTGTACTTTTGCAACGGCTGCAGACAAAGAGCCACTGGTTATACCACCAAATTTACCCAATGGTGGCGGCACCCGACGAACTCTAAACTCTTTGAAACCTAGTTGCCTAAATTGTCCGTTTACTTCGCCTGATACATTGAACCTTACTCTACCAGGAGTACTTACTTTGGCAACATAATTACCTGCAGAACCCACTAAATTTCCTTCACTTAAACTTACACGTAATTTATCTTTTGGTATACCCGGAACAGAAATAGACATAGGATTATCCACTCCAATGTATAAAACATTCATTTTTTCTGCCGATACTACCGCTACTGGTGCTCCTACCTGATAAGTTTGTGTAAACGGATAATCACTGATGGAACCATCGGGAGCTTTTACTTTTGCTACCCCTTTAAATGAAAATATGCCCTCTCTGTTTGGCGTGATTCTGTATTTACCTTTTCCGTTTTCTACCGGAATATTTTGTCCGTTTACTTCTACTTCTGGTTGCTGAGTGGTACTTGAAGCCGTCACAAAAATATCGGCTTCATACGGTTGACCTATCAAAACAAAGTTGCTGTTAGGTACAACGGCAGCTTCTAAAACATCAAACTTAAAGTCTGATTCATAAACAGATCTAAGTAAGTATCTAAGAATTTCTGCTTCTGAGTTTTTTACATCGTTTTGCAACTTTGCTAATAAGGTTACTGCAGCCGTTACCGGTTTGTATTCAAACATACTCGATTCCCAGGTTTGGGTAACATCAGCACCTAATGGTTTTTGGGTAGATAAAACCAGATTTACTGTATTTATATCGGCAGAATCCACTAAACTTAGCAAAAGCGCACGAGCGCTATCTATTTTGTTCCGAAGTTCGGGGCCATAAGCTTTACCAGCAATATTATCAATCATGATCCTGCCCGGAATTACGGTGTTCTCTCTTTTTCTAATGTCGCCAGTTTCATCGTTTAATCCGTTAGCTTCGGATATCATTAATTCTTTTATCTCCTCTATGTATGCATATAATTCTCTGGTAGTTTTTTGCGCAACAAGAGCTTTCAGAAAAAATGGTTCTGCTTTTTCTTTATCATTATCCATTGCTTTTGCAAAAGAGCGCATGGTATCGTCAATGGTAGATTGAGTAGTTTTGGTGGTGGTTTCTATACCATCCTTTACTGTTTTAAAAGCATCCAACACCTCGCTACTAACGTTTAATGCCAATAAGGCTAATAGCACGAGGTACATCATGCCTATAAGTCGTTGACGTGTGGTTTCTTTTGGTCTAGCCATTTTTATTGAGCCTTGGGAACATTCATAGCAGTAAGCATATTGCCATATACTGCATTAAGTGTTGCCATGTTTTGGGTTAGTTTAGATAATTCTTCTTTGTATTTACGAGCATCTTCCATAGAGTCGTTTAAATCCTGAACGGTTCTACTGATGTTCTCATAAAATTTACCTAAAGAACGCAAATGGGTATCTGAAGTGGTTAATTCTAATTCGTATATGCGATTTAAAGCTTTTAAGTTTTTAGATAAATCGGTAAGTTGTTCGTTGAAGGATAATACTTCACCCAAAGAACTTGAAAAATCAACAACCGATGAGTATGCTTTTTGGTAAGCCCCGTTAAATTCTTCGATGGATTTTGCAGCATCTTCCATCTTATTTTTTAATTGTGCCGATGCAGCCGATGAATCGGTTACATTTGAGATTAAAGCAACTTTATCTCCAAAGGTTTTTAACCCCTCTCCCAAATTTTTTACTAACTCAGGCCCTATATCAGCATCTTTCATCATTTGATTTAATTGCTGACTGGTTTGGTCTATAACCACTGTTCCACCAATATTTGCATTACCTGCAACTCCAACTGCAGCGCTTCCATTACCATTTACGGTATCGGTGGTAGGCTGAAATGCTAATAAGACGAAGATTACAGCTTCGCATACTAAACCAACGATAAGCATCCCATCGGCAGCAGGCCAGTTTTGTAGTTTAAATAATGCGCCCAGAATAACCGGAGCAGCGAATAACGATTGAAAAAAGTTTAGATCGTATTTAATTTTTTGTTTTGTACTCATTACACAGTTTTCTAATTAACGATTGGTAGTTGTAGCACCAGTATAGGTAGAAACCAATCTAAATCCAATGAAAGAACGGGCGCTATCTAAGTGCTCATAGGTTCTGGTACCTGGTTGCAAGAAATAGGCAACATCTTTCCAAGAACCTCCTTTAACTACTTTGTTTTGTTTTGCAGGATTATTTCTATCCGTTGGGTCAAATCCATATTCAGGGTTTACATCACCTACAATTGTGGTAAAAGATTGTTGGTAGGTGGAGCTTGTCCACTCGGCAACATTGCCTGCTATGTTGTATAAACCAAAATCATTAGGAAAATAAGACCGAGCAGGGGCGGTAAATACACTTCCATCCGAGGCATAATCTCCATCACCAGGTTTAAAGTTGGCTGTATAACAACCGGTTTTATTTCTAAAATAGGGACCTCCCATCGGGAAATCAGTTCCTGTAACTTTACCTCCACGCATGGCATATTCAAATTGTGCTTCGGTTGGTAAGGATATTTGATTTCGGTACGGATCTTTATTTCTTTTTGAAGATGCAGCCTGACTTTTGTATTCTCTCCAGTGAGCATAGGCTCGTGCTTGTCGCCATGTTACCCCTACAACCGGATAATTATTAAATGCCGGATTAGAAAAATATTGCCAAACGAAGGGTTCGTTCATGGCAAATTTAAAATCGCGGATCCAAACTAAAGTATCAGGATAAACGCCTACTTCATCTTTCTTAATTAAATCTTCGAGGGGGATTCTTTGTCCGGGGTTATTTAATTCGTTTTCGTAATACGTAGGAAAATCAAACCAAGTGTAGGTATATTTTAATATTGTATCGTTTAATTCTCTAACACCAAATAGACTCTGCTCTGCTGGTTTAAAAAGTGGCTCTAATTGTTCAACTATCTCAATTCCACTTCTGGTTCTCTTAAAAAATATAACTCTTCCGCTTGTACTGGTTCTGGAACCAAAACCTCTGGCTGGACCAGATGCGGGTCCGGTTCTTCTTCTCGGGGTTGAGCTAGCCGTTTCATTCGCAGCTAATAGTTTGCGTGCCAACGAATCTCTTACCCAATACACAAATTGGCGGTATTGAGCATTGGTAACTTCGGTTTCGTCCATGTAAAAGGCAGATACTGAAACACCTTTGCTTTGGTTCATTGGATTGATGAGTTTGTCTCCATCGGTTTCGCCCATGATAAATGTGCCAGAGGGAATGAAAACCATTCCATTTGGTAAATCACGTTTTAAGGCGGAAGTTCCATCGGCACAAGGTACTGTTGATCCTGTCTGGCATGAGTATAATCCAATAGTAAATATCGCCAGGCAAAGGACAGAAAAGTATCTCGACATAATAGGTTAGCGAAATTAGGTTTAAAAAAGTGATTATGAAACGACTTGCAAGGTAAATTATTTTAAGAATAACTAAAAAGGCAAATTTCTTATCCCTTATTGGCTTCGCGGATGTATTCTTCAATTGCCATGGTCATGGACGGAGACTCTGGTTTTGGAGCAGCAATATCCAGTCGCAAATTATTTTCGTCTACTGCTTCTTGAGTTGTGGACCCAAATGCAGCGATTAGGGTTGAATTTTGGACAAAATCAGGAAAATTGGCAAACAATGATTTTATAGCAGAAGGGCTGAAAAAAACCAATACATCGTATTTTACATCTGCCAAGTCTGATAAATCACTAACTACAGTGCGATACATAATGGCATCGGTAACATCGTAACCGGCTTCTCGCATTTGAGTAGGGACATCTTCTTTATGGACATCAGAGCATGGAAAAAGAAACTTCTCGGTAGCGTGTTTTCTTAATATTGAGAATAAATCTTCTCCTGTATTTTTAGGGAAAAATATTTTTCGTTTGCGGTATTGTATGTATTTCTGAAGATACAAGGCCGTAGATTCAGTGTTGCAAAAATATTTTAACTCAGGTGAAACTTCAAATCGCATTTCTTCACATAATCTAAAATATTGATCGATACCTGTTCGGCTAGTTAGTATTACCGCTGTAAAATCTGCCAAATTAATTTTTTCTCTTCTGAAATCTTTCGCTTCTACCCCTTCTACATGTATAAATGGCCTAAAATCAATCTTTAGATTATATTTTGAAGCTAAATCTGAGTATGGATTTTTGTCTGATTCGGGCTTGGGCTGGGTAACTAATATGGTTTTGACTTTAAGCAATTTATCTGTAATCATCGGTATCGGTGTATCTTATCGCTATATTTTATTGTAATAATGACTTATAAAGAATCATTAACGGACAAATTTCAAAGATGCAAAGATATAGAATCAAATAGACAAGAGGAAACTGAAAGTTTTTTAATGAAAAATAGATGCCTCTTATTAACTGGTAAAGGATTAGAATTACTATTCCATAAATGAGAATGGTTTGCAAAAAACCTGCCCAACTTACTGGCCCCAATAAGTGTAAAACTAACACAGGTAATAGGAATATGGCGAAAAAAGCATATCCAATATATAGTACTAAAATGTAATTTGAAACGATTGGTTTTAAATTAAATATAAAACCCATTAATCTTAAAATAAATATTTTGGACAGTATAAATGCTAATACTGCTGCAGAAAGAATGATATAATTTTGGGGTTCAATGGTAAACTCCGTTACATGTACTCGGTAAAAAAGCAAATACAAAGAATAACCAAAAACCAACGCTGCTAAACTTAAAAACAGGATGACCGATTGAGAGGTGAGCAAACTATTGTCTCTGGTTACTTGTACAAAAACTCTGTTTTTAAAAGCCCCATCAATAATTTGTATAATATCTCTTGTAAAATTAAAGCGGATGATTACAAAAAGTAGTACTGCAATTCCTATAATTAACACCGTTAAGCTTTGCCGTTTATAACGTAACAGTGGTAGCTTTTTAAAAGAGGAATATTCAGCAAGGTTATAATCACCAAAGTACATGCTGTTTTTCTCTATCTCTGAAAAAAATTGCTTATATATGCCGTTTTCTGCGTTTCTGGCGGTATCTGTAGGTGCCGGACCATCAATTGTTTTAAAGAAATTTACGTAGACAGAATCCGGTTTAGTATACCTATAAAATTGCCATTGAGCAGATGCAGAACTGCAAAAAAGTAGTAAAATGAAGGATATGATGATTCTGCTAAACATTGATATTAAAAAGTATTTATGAATCCGAAATGTATTTTTCCTTTTTGCAAATTTATCGGATTTCCTTTTTGTTTACCCAATGCATAATACAAACTAAATATTCCGGCGCGGGTATCAAAATTTATACCGGCACCAACTCCCAGCGGAAAATCAGTAATACCGAAGCTTTCGTTTTTATAATAGGCTGGTTGTACAAACAAGGTTAAAAATGAATTAGTATCTAGTAAATAGCGATATTCTGCCGTGAATATAGCATAAAGTGATGCCAATATCGACTCTTCATCAAAGCCCCTTAAGCTATTAATACCTCCTATACGATATAATTCATTTTGGAATAAATTGGGGTTAATGATATTTGCGGCATCCACCGCTAATTTCATGGTTGCTCTTCTGGCAAGAGGTAAATAAAAATCAGTTATAAATGCTAAATTATATTGTGTGGTACGCAATTTAAGTGAATCATAAATAAATGCAGGTAAGTTTGGATTTCGTTTTATCACTCGGTTACCTGCAGAAACATCAGCATTCATTTTTAGCCCACTACGAGGGTTTAAACGATAATCTAACCTTTCAAAACCATACCCTAAGCCATATACTGTGGTAGAAACATCCGCAAAATCTGGTAAAACAGTTACATTTTGAACAAATCTTGTGCTTAGTAAATCGGAGTTTCTTTTAAAATAATTTGCACTAATTTGCTGCTCGGCATTTATAAAATAATTTATTCCAATTTTGGAGTTTACGTTAACATACAGGGTATCTTGTTTGTATAATTCGAACCCAAAATCAATACCTAAAGGTGTTTTAAATAAGAATGGATAATTAAATCTAAACCTAAAATCCTGATTACCTGAAGGTAGTTTCCTAAAATTCAAGTCGATGATTTCGCCACGCTTAAATGCATTAAATAAACCTAATTTAATATCGGCAGTAAACTCCAGCTTTCTTTGATTGTTACCGGAAGGTAAAAAACCTAAAATACCATCAAAACGATTAGCATTTTTTTTAATCAAGAATAAATTAACCACAGCCCTATCATCTAAAAAGGTTACCTCAGGACTACGGGTGGTTTGTATAAATGCAGTTGAGTTTATTTTTTGGTTGATAGCTTCTACCCTTCTTTCATTGTATAAATCATTTGGGTAGATGGATAAAAGTGTTTGCAAATAAAAAATACTCACCGGCCTTTCCCCTACTAATCTCAAGCTATCTATCACAATTTGCCTTCCTGATTCGGCCACGATAGATGCACTAACTTCAGCATTATTAAACTGAAAATTATCTAATCTTACAGATGCAAATGGATATCCCTTACTTTCAAATGATCGGATAATTTGAGAGAAAAGGGCATTAAACCCTGAGAGTACAAACGGTTTTCCTTCGTAGTCCTGAGGTCTGAATTTAATTTCCTTTTCAATATCTACAGGCAAATTACCTGACCTTAATTCAGTCAAAATATACTTATCGCCACAGACAATGTTTACATGTTTTGTATTTTCCTTACTACTTGTTTGGGTAATATTTGCATTTAAATAGCCAATATTTTGCAACTGACTTAGCACTCTGTTTTGTTCAGAAATTCTCTCTGCCGAATTAAAAAAAGCAGAATTATAGGAGATGGTATCCGAGCAATTCCATGTAATTTTTAAGAATAAAGTATCCTGCGCATTGGCTTTTAGTGCAAAAAATAGTAAGAGAATAAGGAATAGATTTTTAGTCACCAGCTATAAAACGGAAAGGTTAGGCCTCTAATATACGAGGTGGATTTAAAAAGTTAGCTTTAATCATCCACGCAACTTATCTTCGTGCTATGGCAGGCATTTATATTCATATCCCTTTTTGCAAACAAGCTTGCTTTTACTGCGATTTCCATTTTAGCACCTCATTAAAATACAAATCGGAAATGCTGGATGCTATCCAAAAAGAGCTTATCCTGCAGAAAAACTATTTAGAAAACCAGGTTGTAGAAACCATTTATTTTGGTGGAGGAACTCCTTCTTTACTTAGTGCAGATGAATTACAAAAAATTTTAGACACCCTTTATTCCCAGTTTGAAATAAGTAAAAATCCAGAAATAACCCTAGAAGCCAACCCGGATGATTTAAACAAAGAGCAAATTAATGCCTTGCGAAAAACGGACATAAACCGATTTAGTATTGGAGTGCAGTCTTTTTTTGATGATGATCTAAAATACATGAATCGGGCACACAATAGTCACGATGCCGAAAATTCTATCAAACGTGTGCAAGATGCCGGTTTTGATAATATCACTGTGGATTTAATTTATGGGTATCCGCTTTTAAGTACCGAAAAATGGAAGAAAAACATCCAAACTACACTTGATTTATCCATCCAACATATTTCTGCATATGCTCTAACCGTTGAACCTAAAACGGCTTTAGCAGCAATGATTAAGGATAAAAAGACAAAAAACATAGATGATGAACAAGCTTCTAATCATTTTTTATATTTATTAGATACTTTGGAGGAAAATGAATTCGAGCAATACGAGATTTCCAACTTCGCAAAAAACCAAAACTATTCTAAACATAATACCAATTATTGGAAACAAGCTTGGTACTTAGGAATTGGCCCCTCGGCTCATTCCTTCAATGAAAAATCCAGAAAGTGGAATATATCAAATAACTTAAAGTATTTGGATGCTTTGAGCAGAAATACCTTAGTTTTCGAGCAAGAATTTCTAACCAACTCTATGAAAGTAAATGAATACATACTTACCAGCTTACGTACCATGTGGGGTATTTCTTTAATTAAACTGTTGGAACTAGGAGGAGATTATGTACGAAATAAATTAGTAGCAGATGCCGCAAAGTTTGTAGATAAAGGCTTTGTTATGGAAAAAGAAAATCATTTATATCTAACCAAAAAAGGGAAACTTTATGCCGATGGCATTGCATCTCAATTATTTATTAACGATGAAGAAATTTAAAGATAAAGTAGTTTGGATAACCGGCGCATCTTCCGGAATTGGCGAAGCATTGGTGTACGCATTAAGTGATGCAGGTGCAAAATTGATTATTTCTGCCAGAAATCAAGATGAGCTGTACCGTGTAAAAATGAATTGTACAAAAAACATCATTAATATTCATGTTTTAACTCTTGATTTAGCACAACATGATGCTATACAACAGAAAACAGAAGCGGCATTAAACATATACGGGTATGTAGACTTTATTTTCCATAATGGCGGCATTAGTCAACGTGCAAAAGCAGTGGATACAAGCTGGGAGGTAGATAAGCAATTAATGGATGTAAATTATTTTGGAGCAATTTATCTCACTAAAGCCATATTACCAAACATGATTGCCCGCCAATCTGGGCATATAGTAGTTGTAAGTAGTTTGGTTGGAAAATTTGGCACCCCACTTCGATCGGGATATTCGGCATCTAAACATGCACTTCATGGTTTTTTTGATTCCTTTCGTGCCGAGGTTTTTGAGGATAATATTCACGTAACCATTATTTGTCCAGGTTTCATAAAAACTAATCTCACCTATAGCGCTTTGCTTGGAGATGGTAGCAAACAAAATAAAATGGATAAAGCGCAGGAACAAGGGATGTTGCCGGAAACTTTTGCCAAAAAAGCTTTAAATGCGGTTAGCAAAAAGAAATTGGAAGTATACATTGGCAAAAAAGAAACATTGGTAGTTCAAATCAAACGGTTTTTACCTGGTTATTTTGCAAAATTTATCCGAAAAGTAAAAGTAACATAAGTGCCTATTCTTCATAAAAAAAGCCCCCGAAGATAAATGTCAGGGGCTTTTTATCTATTCAATTAAGCTAATTAAGGACGACCTTGATCAAATAATGTCTCAGAAGTTGGACGTACAAAACGATCCCAAACTTGGTGAGATGGTAAATCTAATGGTAATTGATTTAGGCGATTGTAACGACGCATATCTACCCAACGGTGACCTTCAAAAAACAAAGAGTAACGACGTTGTTTTAACATTTCATCTATTAATGCTGGTTCAGTTACTGGACCTGCATAAGCTGGTAAATTATTAGCCGTTCTAACTCTGTTTAATGCAGTAACAGCAGCCCCGAAGTTAGCAGCACCTAATCTAATATTTGCTTCAGCATTAATCAAAATTAATTCTTCGTTCTTTATAAACGTTAAAGCATCAGTATTGGTAGCAAATAAACGAGGCTCATGCGTACCAGTAAGACCACCTAATGTTCTAGGGTTATTGCGTAAACCAACTTTACTTAAACGAGCATCTCCATTTTCTGCCTGAGGTACAAAATCTTTTTGAACCACTACTAATCCAGAAAGATTAGAATTAGCTGGTTGGAAGAAAGGATTAAAGATATCTGGTGCAGAGCCATAAGTAAATTTAGGGCCAAGATTAAGTGCACCATTTATGTTAAAAAACGATTCGTTTAATGCAGCTAAAGCACCATTCCAATCCTGTGCGTATACCGCAGCACGTGCAGCTAAAGCACGGTTTACCTGACGGAAAGTAGCTGGAGTTGTAAATCCTGCATAACCTGAGGTCATGGTAAATGGAAATGCAGCACCACCGTTAGCTAAATCTGCAGCAGCAGAGTTTAACAAACCACGGATAAATGCCAAGGACTCATTGTAAGATACGAATGGACCAGGATTTAAAAAATTATCTAAATCGATACGGATTCCATTTTCACCTTGCATGTTTAATGCATTTAGCATTACAAATGCCTGAATGGTTTTAGCATAACCATTGATAGCATTTCTCTCTGTAGCATTAACTGTTGTAGTATTAGCAGCAGCTTCCATTAAGGTTTGAGCAGCTTTGCGAGCACTAAACAACTCTGTCCAATAGGCATTATAAAATGCCGAACCATCTAATGGTGCACCACCTAAAATATCGATATAAAAACGAGATTCTGTATTGGCTAATACAATTACTTCACGGCCAATAGAGCCAGAAAATAAGCTGTAATTGTAAAAACCTGAGCGCGCCTGAGCTTGTAAACCAACACCTAATTGATTGATTTGTGCTCGAGATGCATTGTTAGTCACCGACTCCAAAGAAGGAGCATTCGGGTTGACAAGTTTATCTACCTCAAACTGAGAGCATGAGGTGGCAGCGAACAACATAGTTGTTAGGGCTACCAATTTATATTTCATGGATTTCATGATTCTTTCTATTTAACTAATTAAAAATCAAATGATAAGTGGAAGAATACTTTCTTAGCTAACGGGAAAGCAGAAACTTCTACTGGTGCTCCATTGGCTGTATTACCAAAGTTAGATACTTCCGGGTCGTAGCCTGAGTATTTGGTAAACGTTAATAAATTGCTACCTGATACTCCAATACGAGCATTTTGTATCGCTCCTTTGAAAATTTTAGAACGTACAGATGATGGTATAGTATAATACAAAGAAGCTTCGCGTAATTTCACGTACGTTGCATCTTCAATGTAATGAGCTGCAGTAACTCCAAAGTTATCTAAACGCTCAAAGCCATTTTTAATTCCGTTTCCACCAGAACCAGGTAAACCCGGAATCTCGGTATCATCATCAAAATCTATAGCAGTACCACCTTCGTCCTTCAGAATAGTTGATAAGTTTACGTTATTACCACCTTGTTTCCAATGTAATAAGAAAGAAAACTCAAAATCTTTCAAGAAAGTGATAGAGTTATTAAACGACATTTGAAAATCGGGTTGAGATTCTCCGTATCTGGTTAAACCTGTTCTGTTCGCATCTGTAATTGGCTGTGCTGGTAATCCGTAAAATACAGATGGAGACTCCCCTAATGTAAAGCGGTTGGTACCAAATGCAGCACCAAAACCTGTACCTGTTACTTTTGTTGGTATAGTAATACGAGTAACTTTTGTTCTGTTTAAAGAGAATAAAGTAGTTGTATTCCAAGAGAAGTTATCGTTACGAACTGGATTAGCATTTAAACTTAACTCTACCCCTTGGTTACGTAAATCGCCAACCGGGAAAGAAGCAATACTAGTTACACCTGTAGAAGGTGCAGTAATGAATAAGTCTAATAAATTAACAACTTTTTTGTTGTAATAAGTAGCTTCTAAATTAATTCTACCACCTAAGAAACCTAAGTCAAATCCAGTTTCGAATTCTTTCGCACGTTCTGGCTCTAAATCTTTGTTGCCTACTTGTAAAGCAGGAACTGTACCTTGGTTACCACCTATAACTACTGCAGTTAAGTTAGAAAACAATGCACCAAAGTTTGCCGGGTTACCGGTTTCACCATAAGCAGCACGTAATTTAAACTGGCTTACGTAATCAGCACCCCAAAAATCAAAATTAGTTAAGTTAATAGCTAATGAACCTTTTGGAAATGCAAAATATTTAGTGTTATCGCCATTTAAGCTAGATTTATCAAAACGAACACCGGCAGTTGCAATGAACTGATCCATGTAGTTATACTCTTGTTGAGCGATAAAACCAACATCTTGTGCACTCTGTTGAAATGAGTTTATGGTTTGAACACGACCATTCACAGGATTATTTTGGCGAGGTGCTAAACCAACACCTTGAACTGCGTTTATGTCAAAATCAAATGAATTACGAACCGTTCCTGCTTGTGTAGTAACATTCAACTTACTATCAAACAAGTTTGCATCGTAAACAATTAATGCCTGCAAATTAGTTTGGAATGAACGATTATTAACTTTACGAACTGCACCAGGATTAGCTGTTCCAATTTGGCTTTGCAAATCGTCTGGTATGTATAAAAAGTTTTCTGTTAATAAATAATCAACACCACCTTGCACGTTTAATCTTACAGAATGTCTGTCACTGTTAAAGAAACGTATGTTACCATTCACAGATTGCAGAAAACGATTAGTAGTCTCATTGTTGTTAGTGCGATTAATAACTGCTAATGGATTCTCGCCGTATACTGCATTCGGGAATGTACCATCGGCATTTTGTAATAATTGATGATAGCTTGGAATATAAGCTAATCCGTAGGTTATGCCTATACCATTGTTTGAATTACCAGTAAAACTTCTGGAATTGAAGGTATTTAAGTAGTTACTCGACAAACGAACGTCCACAAATCTTCCAACACGTTGATTAATATTCGCACGAACTGAATTATTTTTTGATCCAGTAAAAGCAGCTAAGCCATCTTCTACTCCTGTATTTCCGGAAACAAAGAAGGTAGTATTTTCATTACCACCTGAAACAGAGAAACGAGTTTTACGTTGCAAAGCATTACGATCAAAAATTTCTTTCTCGTAATCAAAAAACTGACCATTGGCAGCGTTAAATAAGGCTATTTCACTCATATTAGCTGCACCACCTTGTGCTCCAAAATAAGCGAAATACTCATTAATCTTATCTACACTCCAAGTGCGCTGTCCCAACAAATTTACTGGGGTTGCAACACCTACATCTTGACCAAAAGAAACGGTAGTTCTACCCGATTTACCACGTTTGGTAGTAATGATAACCACACCAGCATTGGCACGAGTACCGTAAATAGCTGCAGCTGACGCTCCTTTAAGAACTTCAATAGATTCAATATCATCTGGATTGATGTCTGCAATACGGTTAACCGGATTATCCTGACCAGCGCCACCAGCAGCTGAAAATGCTGCTAAACCTGCACCGGTTTGGAATTGGCTGTTATTTACATAAATTCCATCTACTATAAATAAAGGCTGAGATGCGCCGGTAAGAGTAGAGATTCCACGTAATTGCATAGAATAACCACCACCCGGGCCTCCACCATTTTGGCGAATAACTACACCCGGAATTTTACCACTCAAAGCACCATCTACTGTAGTTGGTGTAGTTCTACCGGTTAGTTCCTTAGCAGAAATTGTAGTAATTGCATTAGCAAGATTAGATCTTTTAACGCTTGTTGCTAAACCTGTTACCACAACTTCGCTTAGGTTTGCAATGTCTTCGCGTAAGCGAATTTCTAATGGACTTGTACTAGCTACAACAGTTTGAGTTGAATAGCCTACAAAAGAAAATACCAGCTGAGTGGTAGTGGAGGGAACAGAAATGGAAAAATTACCATTAATATCGGTAGCGGTACCGATAGTTGTTCCTCTTACGAAAACACTTACTCCTGGCAATGTTTGTCCGCTACCTGCGTCTACAACACGACCGGTAACTGAAACTTGAGCCATAGTAAGGAATGGAACTGCACACAAAATTGCAAGCAGCCATAGTTTTAAAGAGCTTTTTTTCATATGTTAATTTTTGTTTGATTGGGCGCAAATGTAATAGGGAATAGTATCGATGCAAAATTATTTTGCAGAATTATATTTTGCGATACAATAAGTAATAAAAACGGATTAATCTTACTTATTATTTAATTATTTAATTATTAGTTATTATTTAGTGCTAATTAAATATTATACTTTACAAATCATCTTAAAAAGAAAAAATTACCCATTTATAATTTTGATTTTAGCTGATAAAAGAAATTTAATTTCATGAAAATTATGTAACAAGTACATTTCAACAAATTATTAAAGAAAAAAGTAAGTAAAAGTGTTAAAATAATTAAAAAAGCCTACCCCATTTTAATGGGGTAGGCTTTAAATTGTGCTAAATTGTTATGTTCTAATTCACATTTTCAGAAAATGGAATTGGGAAATTAGACCATACGTCATCGTTTGGTCTATCAATAGGCAATTGATTCAAACGATTGTAGCGTCTCATGTCAATCCAACGATGACCCTCCATGTATAAAGAGTATCTGCGTTGTTTCAACATTTCATCAATTAATGCGGGTTCAGTTAACGGACCAGCATAAGCAGGTAAACCATATCGTTGACGAATATTATTCAATGCATTAACAGCTGCCGGGAAGTTAGCTGCACCCAAACGGATATTGGCTTCGGCAAAAATAAGGATCAATTCTTCATTTCTGATGATAGTTATAGGACTTAAATTGGAAGTATAAATAGCTAAATCATGAGTGCCTGTTAAACTGCTTTGAGTTACAGAACTATTTCGTAAAGCTATTTTAGTAAGCCTTGTATCGTTCCCTTCACCGGCATTTTGAGCATCGATTAAAAATCTAGGTTGAGCTACTCTATTTTCTCCGGAACCATTTAAAGGTAAAAATACCGGATTGAGTTGATCACCAGATGCATTAGAATACACATGGTATACACCTGTTTGAGTAGAACCATTGATATTAAAGAAAGATACATTTAGAAAATTTAGTGCTTCCTGAAAATTTCCTCTATATACAGCTACTCTTGCAGCTAATGCTCTATTGAATTGACGGAAAGTACTTGGGGTGTTAAACCCTGTAAAACCAGAAGAAAGATTAAAAGCGAAACTTGTACCAGCTGCGCCTAATTGCTGATTAGCAGTTTCTAAAATTCCGGCAATGGCAGTAAGAGCTGCTGCTTTTGTAACTATTGGACCTAAGTTTTCAGGATCAGAAACATCTATTCTTATACCATTTGCATCCGTTAAGTTTAAAACTAAAAGTAGTTCAAATGCTTTAACGGTATTGGCAAAACCCAAATAACCTTGACGTTGTTGCTCGGTTATAAAATTGGTATTGGCTACTGATTGAATTAAAATATTAGTGTTTTTTACCACACGATATCTAGATGCCCAAGGAATGGTAGTATAAAAAGTATTATTATCTAATACTGCATTTCCTGCCCCCAATAAATCGGAAGTAAAACGTGGATCAGAACCAGAGAAACGATAAATTTCTCTACCTACAACACCAACATTATCGTAGTAGGTACCCAATCCATTTCGCATGCCTGAAAGTGTACCTGTAACTATGTTATTTAAATCGGCTACCGTAGCATTTTGTAATGCCCCTTCTAACGAAGGACTATTGGGGTTTACATTATCTTCTATTTTGCAAGAAGATAATTGTGTTAGTGCAATAACTACTATAGCTAGTGAACTAATTTTTATATTTCTTATTAATGATTTCATGATGTTGCAAATTAAAATCCTAAGGATATATGGAAAAACATTCTACGCGATTGTGGGAAAGGTGTTACTTCTACACCAGTAGAAAATCCTTGACCGCCAAAGTTGGATACTTCCGGATCGTAGCTTTTATAATTGGTAAAAGTAAACAAGTTATTTCCAGAAACACCTATTTTCATGCTCGAAACCTTATTTCCAAACATCGATGAAAGTGCTTTTGCTGAAAGGTTATAATACAATCCAGCTTCACGAAGACGAACATAAGTTGCGTCTTGCACAAATGTTCTAGCAGTAACGCCCAAGGTGTTTATTCTATCAATCGCATCAGGTGTTCCGTTACCATTTGCATCCGCATCGTAATCCGGGCTGGTTCCACCTAAATCTGTCAATAATTCAGTAAGGTTTATGTTATCAAATTTATGTTTCCAATGAAACTGAAAATTGAAGGTTAAATTCTTAGCAATTACAAAATCATTGCTAAAATTCATTTGGAATTTTGGTTCGGCATTACCTAAAACGCTAACCCCGTTTGGCCCGTCTATACCATAGATAAGGGTTGCTTCTTTGCCCTCTTCAATTCTAAAAGTACCAAGGGTATTCCCAAATCCACCCAAATTAAATGCAGGTACATCTAATTGAGTAACTACAGACTTGTTTTTCCAGAAACTAGTACGTGTTATCCATTTAAAATTCGGGTTATTCACCGCATCAACAGTTAATCCTAATTCCACACCTCTATTTCGTAAAGTACCACCGTTAATGATTTTAGTAGTAAATCCGGATGAAGTTGGCACATTAGAAGCGAAAATTAAATCAGTACCATTTTTTTGATAATAGGTTGCCTCTAAAGAAATTCTGTTGTTCAATATTCCTAAATCAAACCCAGTTTCAAATTCTTTTTGGCGTTCTTGTTTAATTTTATCGTTTCCTTGTTGAGGACTGATTAAAAGACCCCCCTGACCACCAATGTTTGAATTTAGTAGATTGGTAAATTTAGAACCAAAATTCGGGAAGTTACCAGACTCACCGTATGCAACACGCAATTTCAGCTGATTGATTTTCTCGCTAGTCCAGAATCCAAAATTATTCAAGTTTACAGCTAATGAAGCTTTAGGGAATAATTGGTATTCATTCACATCGGCATTATCAGATGATTTATCTAGGCGTAATCCAGCAGTTGCAATGAATTTATCATCGTAGTTAAACTCTTCCTGAATAAATAACCCTCTGTTTCTTCTTGGAATGAGTATCTGATCAGAAGTTAATGCAGCAGCTTGGTTAATGTTAGTTTGAGAACCGATAAGTTGTGTTGCCACGTTTAAGATAGTTTCTCTATCAAAGTTTTCAAATGTGGCTCCCAAAGTAGACGTTAAATTTACTTTACCGGTATAGAACACATTACCTAATGATATAACACCATTAAAATTTAAGTTATTAGTGTTTCCTTGTATAGAAGCACCGTTAGTTCCACTACCTCCAGATTGAAACTGCAATGCTCTTGGGAAAATTGCAGTAGTTTTTAAATTGTAAAAATCGAAACCACCTCTTGCCACTACTTTTGTAATGGATTTACTGCTTTGTTGGATAAACGAGGTTAAAGCTATACTGCCTAAAAAACGATTAGTTTTCTCGTTATTAGTAATTAAATCTCTGGTTTCTAAAGGATTGGAAGCTGCAAATGGGTTGCGGGGATAGTTTCCTGCAGCATCCGGACGTAAATCAACAAAATTTGGAGTAGAAGATAAAGCAACACCAAAGGTTACTCCTTGGTTGTCGTTGTTTGTTAATCCTCTATCTGCAGATGAATTTATGTAATTGGATGAAATATCTAAACTAATTTTATCACTTATTTTATGACCTATGTTAGCTCTTATGGATGTTTTATCATATCCTGTATTTTTAATGATGCCTTCTTCATCCGAAAATAATCCAGAAATAAAGAAAGTAGTTTTATCATTACCGCCACTTAAACTAACGTTTGTGGTTGCAATAAGTCCATTATTACCATACACTTCATCTTCATAATCAATAAAACGATTAGCAGCTTGCGCTTGCTGGAAAATTGGAACAGCAGATGGGCCGTAAGTATCCATTACTCTTTGCTCAGTAAACGTTCTCATTCCTAAACGCTTACTAATTTGAGAAAAACCAAAATCTTGATTCACATTTACTTTGGTTACACCAGCTTTCCCTTTTTTGGTAGTGATAATAATTACACCAGATGATGCTAAAGCTCCATAGATAGCAGCGGCACTTGCTCCTTTTAATATTTCAATGCTTTCAATATCATCCGGATTTATATCGGCAATTCTGTTAGAAGCATTATCTTGATTGGATGAGTTTCCTTGTCCGGATGCTCTGGTTACCGCATTAATACCGGAAGGTACAGCTGAGTTATCTAAAAATACTCCATCAACAACGTATAGTGGTTGTGTATTACTGTTTACTGAGGTTAACCCGCGTAATCTAACAGAAAAACCACCACCTGGTGCACCAGAACTAGAAACAATATTAGCTCCGGGAACTTTTCCGCTAAGAGCACCATCTAGTGTCTGAGGATTTGTTACACCTGTTAATTGCGAGCCAGATACCGTTGCAACCGCGTTTGCTAAATTACTACGCTTTACATTGGATGCTAATCCGGTAATTACCACTTCTTCTAATCGAGCAATATCTTCTCTTAAGCGGATATTCAACGGACTAGAACTAGCACTAACTATTTGTTGGCTGTAACCAACAAAAGAAAATACAAGTTGGGCGTTTGAATTGGATACTGAGATACTAAAATTACCATTAATATCCGTTGCGGTACCTTGAGTAGTACCTCTAATTGTTACACTTACTCCAGGTAATGATTCTCCGGAACTAGCATCAACCACTTTGCCAGTAACCGTAATCTGCCCTAAAGTAATAAGTGGAGTGACCATCATTAGGGCCATCAACCACATCATTAAGTAGTTTTTTTTCATGTGTTATTTTTTTAATTGATGCGTTAAGGTATTGTTAATCTACTAATCAACAAAAAAATACAACAAAATTATATTCTGCATTTTCAAAGCTTGAATCTGCTGACCAAACGAAACTGAATTCAACAATGGATTATGTTAACCTGATTTAAATATATTTTCCTTTTACTTAATTTTTATAGCCTTTGAGTTAAGTTTATTTTCCGAATAATATTTGGCAAAAATTTTCAACTTATCAAACAAAATCCTGAAAACTTCGTACTTTTTGCCAAAACAATTATTAATTGCAATTAACCTTATGATTATATTTACGTCATTTTAATTTCACATACTAGCATGAGCATTACATATACACCAATTGAAGTTATAGATAATATAGACAAACAAACGTTTGAGAGCAAATATTTAAACCCACGCAAACCAGTTATTATTAAAGGATATGCTAAAAATTGGCCTGCTTATGAAAAATGGACTCCCGAATACTTAAAAAGTGTGGTTGGCGATAAAATTGTTCCGTTGTACAATAGCGAAAAAGCAGATCCTTCCAAACCAATCAATACACCGGCAAGCGAAATGCGTTTTGATGATTACATGGATATGATGTTATCTCAACCTTCGGATTTACGCATATTTTTGTTCGATATTTTTAAACATGCCCCACAGTTACTGGATGACTACAGAAGTCCGAAAGAATTAATGGGTGGTTTTTTAGATAGATACCCTAATATGTTTTTTGGGGGCGAAAGCTCTATCACCTTTTTGCACTACGATATTGATTTAGCCCATATTTTTCACACCCATTTCCAGGGAAAAAAACACATCAAACTTTTTGAATATAAGTGGAAAGAACGTTTGTATTGTATACCTTTTGCAACTTATGCTCTCGAAGATTACGATATCGAAAATCCAGATTTTGATAAATTTCCGGCATTGAAAGGAGTAGAAGGCTTAGAAGGTTACCTTGAACATGGCGATACTTTATTTATGCCTACCGGCTACTGGCATTGGATGAAATACGTAACAGGTGGGTACTCCATTAGTCTGCGTGCATGGGACAAATCACCTGCAATAAAAGCAAAAAGCTTATTCAATCTTACCATTCAACGAAAATTTGATGATATCATGAAAGCTAACTTTAAAGGCAAGTACATGAGTTGGAAGGAAGAGTTGGCTATTAAGCGTGCAGAAAAAGCATTAATGGCTGGTAAACCTTAGCAAATAGAGGTTTCATACTATAAATTTTGCTTATTTATAGCCTAAATTTATCCAAAACAAAAGACCTTAAAGACCGTTCTTTCTAAATCATGCGCGGATTTGGATTCAGTAAATTTATTCTCAAACAATTGCCTAAAGGCGGTTTTGACGATCTATTAAAACTTTTTCTGGAATTACTAAACTATACCGCAGGAGATGCTGGGGAGGCTTTATCTTGGATGAATGAATTGGATAAAAAATATAACATGACTACCGATGAGTATGGCATGGGTGATTTTATTCAGGAGCTAAAAGATAAAGGCTATTTATCGGAAGAAAACCAAAACGGAGAAATAAAAATTACTGCTAAAACCGAGCAAAGTATCCGACAATCTGCATTGGAGGAAATTTTTGGAAAACTAAAAAAATCTGGCAAAGGAAACCACCGCACAAATTTCTCCGGGCAAGGTGATGAAAAAAATGCCGAACGTAGAGAATATCAATTTGGGGATAATGCCGAACAAATAGACTTAACACAATCTATCCATAATGCTCAAATTAACCATGGAATAAGTGATTTTACACTCACCGAGCGAGATTTAGAAGTGGAAGAAATGGATTATAAAACCCTTACTTCTACTGTTTTGATGATCGATATTTCGCACTCCATGATACTTTATGGAGAAGACCGTATTACACCTGCCAAAAAAGTAGCCATGGCACTGGCAGAGTTAATCTCTACTCGCTACCCAAAAGACACCTTGGATATTGTGGTTTTCGGGAATGATGCTTGGACAATAGAAATTAAAGATTTAACTTATTTGCAAGTTGGACCATTTCACACCAATACCTATGCGGGTTTAGAGTTAGCGGTTGATATTTTACGTAGAAGAAAAACACATAACAAGCAAATTTTTATGATTACAGATGGCAAACCTACCTGTTTGAAAGAAGGGCTACAATATTACAAAAACAGTGTTGGGTTGGACAGAAAAGTAATTAATAAAACCCTAAACATGGCTGGGCAGTGCAAACGCCTTAACATTCCTATTACAACCTTTATGATTGCCAAAGACCCTTACTTACAACAATTTGTAAGACAATTTACCCAAGTAAATGGCGGAAAAGCATTTTATAGCACCCTAAACGGATTGGGAGAATATATATTTGAAGATTACATCAGAAACAGAAGAAGAACCATACGTTAACCACGAGATTAAACTATTTATGAGCAATAATTTATTATCTATTACTACCCTTGCTGAACTAAAAAAATCGGGATATAAAACCAAGAGTATTAAACAAGAACTCCGAGATAATTTAATACAAAACCTTCAAAACGGGAATACTGGGTTAGAAGGTATTTTAGGATTTGATGATACCGTAATACCGGATATACAAACAGCCATTTTATCTAAACACAACATTTTATTACTTGGATTAAGAGGTCAAGCCAAAACACGAATTGCCAGATTGATGGTTAATTTATTGGATGAATATATCCCCTATATTGCCGGATCTGAATTATTTGACGACCCTTACAACCCTATTAGTTGGCATGGAGTTAATGAAATAAGAACGAAAGGAGAACAAACGCCCATCGCTTGGTTACACCGAAATGAACGATATACCGAAAAACTAGCTACCCCTGATGTAACCATTTCCGATTTAATTGGAGATGTTGACCCAATAAAAGCAGCTACCTTAAAACTACCTTATTCTGATGAACGAGTGATACATTATGGATTAATTCCTCGTTCACATCGTGGTATATTTGTAATCAACGAACTTCCGGATTTACAAGCACGTATTCAGGTATCGTTATTTAATATTTTGCAAGAAGCCGATATTCAAATCAGGGGCTTCAAGTTGCGATTGCCTTTGGATGTTCAGTTTATTTTTACTGCCAACCCAGAAGATTATACCAATCGTGGCTCCATTGTTACGCCACTGAAAGATAGAATCGAAAGCCAGATTTTAACTCATTACCCAAAAACAATAGAAATTGCAAAAGCTATTACTCAGCAAGAAGCACAAATAAACAATGATTTTGTAAAAATTGAAGCGGATGAGTTGGTAAAAGATTTAGTTGAACAGATTGCATTTGAAGCCCGAAACAATGAATACATCGATAAAAAAAGCGGAGTTTCGGCTCGCTTAACCATTAGTGCATACGAAAATCTAATCAGCACTGCCGAGCGCAGAGCCATCCTAAACAAAGAAAAGAAAACTAGCGTTCGTATAGCAGATTTTTTAGGGTTGATTCCTGCCATTACTGGAAAGATAGAATTGGTATACGAGGGCGAATTGGAAGGCCCTGCCAATGTAGCACACATCCTTATTGGTAAAGCCATCAAAAATCAATTTAAAAATTACCTTCCTGACCCCGAAAAAGCTAAAAAAGCAAAAGGTAAGTCGCCAGATGGCAATCAAAATAATTTGTATGCAGATATAATTAATTGGTTTGGACAAGGCAATACCTTGCAATTATCAGACACCCTTTCGGATAAGGATTTTGCAAAAGCATTATTTTCCGTTCCGGGATTAAATGAGCTGGTGAAAAAAAATAATGCTAAAAAAATAAAAGATGTATTATTGATGGAGTTAGTTTTACACGGTTTAGCTGAGCACTCATTGGTTAGCAAACATTATGCTAACAATGGGATTGAGTTTAAAGACATGTTCAATAGTTTGTTTAATGCCGATATTAGTTTGGGCGAAGACGATTTTGATGAAAACGATTACCGATAATAATACATGGAAAATCGAGAGTTAACCCTACTCATAGTTTGTGGTTTTTTACTTTTTCTCGATTTATATATATCGCGAGTTCTATTACATTTTTTTGATAAAACTGCAACCAAAAAACGCAAACTATTTCTTTCTATATTTTGGGTTATTACCATAATAACTATGGCAGGAATGCTGATAGGCATCTTTTTTTCAATCGGCAGAAATTTGCGAACCGTAGTAATGGTTTGGTTTTTTCTGGTTTATTTCTCCAAATTATTCGCTTTGCCCATTTATTTAAGTGATGATATCAGACGATTGATAAAATGGTTGATTAATAAAATATCTCGCTCAAAAAAAACAGAAAAAACTCCTTTGAGCACCTCAGACAGTATTCCCCGATCTGAGTTTTTAATAAAAGCTGGTATTGCCATGGCTGCTATCCCATTTGCATCCTTAAGTTTTGGCATACTCTCGGGCGTGCACGACTATAAGATTAAACGAGTAATACTACGTTTACCAAATTTACCTAAAGCATTCCATGGCTTGCGAATAGCCCAAATATCCGACATACACGCTGGTAGTTTTTACAACAAAAAAGCCGTAACCGGTGGAGTGGATTTATTGATGGCAGAGAAACCAGATCTGGTATTTTTCACAGGAGATATAGTAAACGACAGCACCGATGAATTGAGAAATTACACCGATGTATTTGATAAAATAAAAGCGCCTTTAGGCGTATACTCGGTTCTTGGAAATCATGATTACGGCGATTACCGCTCATGGCAAAATGCTCGTGCAAAAGCAAAAAACTTCCAAGATTTAGTAACCGTTCAGAAAAATATGGGTTGGGATTTATTGATAAACGAAAACAGAATTCTGGAACAAAGCGGAGATAAATTAGCTATAGTTGGGATAGAAAACTGGGGAACGGGACGATTCCCTAAAAAAGGCAGAATGGACCTTGCCATGCCCGGAACAGAAGAAGCTGCAGTTAAATTACTTTTATCTCACGACCCTAGTCATTGGCGAGCAGAGGTTTTGGAAAAATATTCGGATGTGGATGCCATGTTCTCTGGCCACACCCACGGAATGCAATTTGGCGTACAAGTAGGAGATTTGCAATGGAGCCCGGTGCAATATATTTATCCAGAATGGGCCGGATTGTACCAACACCAAGCCCAACAATTGTATGTAAACGTTGGTTATGGTTTCATTGGATATCCGGGGAGAGTGGGTATTTATCCAGAAATTACCATCTTTGAACTAAACAGTTCGGCAAACTATTGAAAAACTCTCCCTTTTTAAATCATGTACTGTACAGCAATTTTTTTATTTCTGTAGGTGCAGTTTGCCAAGGATTACTCACCTTCTTATACCTAGAACTTCCAGCAGATTATAGCTTACTTTTTTATCTCTTTATTAGCACCTTTTTAGTTTATCATGTGCAGGTTTTTGTTTTCAATAAACCCGATAGGAATTTAAAAACTACCGACACGAAATTACAATGGTTAATTGAGCATAAAAGAACCATACGGATTTTATCCTTGGCACTTATCCCTTTTGTAGCGGTTTTATTTTTGGAATTTACAATGCAGGTAAAAATTGCAGTTGCTTTTCAGTTTTTAATGGTGTTTGTTTATTATTTCCCGTTTTTTACCAATCAAGGGTTCAGAAAAATACCTGGCTTAAAATTGGTATTAATCAGCCTTAGTTGGACCATTGGGGTAGTGATATTGCCAATGCTAATACAAAACATCGATTTATTTACTAAAAAATCTGTTTTATTAATTACTGAAAGATTTTTGTTGATAACTGCGCTAACCTTGGCTTTTGATGTACGAGATTTTATTGCCGATGCAAAACATCAACTTAAAACTATACCACATTTAATAGGATTACAATCTGCCAAAAAATTTGCCATAATTTTGCTGATTACGTTTGGCGTATTGAGCATCTTGCATCATCCTACTGAATGGATAATTTCATCCTTAACAATTGCTATTGTAAGTACTTTTTTATGGATTAAAGCAGACACAAACAAACACCCTTATTTTTATGCCATAGGGATAGATGGTATACTGATACTGCAGTATATTCTTTCGTTACTAATGATAATTAGCTTAAGTTAATGGATGAATTACTCTGGGATCACAAATTTATACCCAATACCACGTACCGTTTGTAAGTAATAAGGTTCTTCTGGGTTATCTTCAATTTTTTTGCGTAAACGAACGATGTGCATATCTAACGTTCGGGTATTTACATCCGAGTTATATCCCCAAACTACCAGCATTAGCTCATCTCGGTTGATGACCTTATTTGGATTTTTAAGAAAATAAAGAAGAATTCTGTTCTCAAGAATAGTTAGCTCAATTTTCTTCCCTTTTTTAATGAGGGAGTGAATATTAGGCTGATGTTCCATGTTACCGAATTTGGTAACCTCGCTTTTTTCTAATCCGCTAATATATTTCACTTTATTGTCCAAAAGCGCCACCAATACATCCATGTTAAATGGTTTGGTGATGTAATCAGATACACCAAAATTGTATGCATCTATTTTATCCACGTCTTGTGCTTTTGCTGTCATCATGATGACAAGGTTCTCAAATTTTTGTTCGCGCACACTAGTACAAACTTCAGATCCTTGCTTGCCAGGCATCATCCAATCTAATAAAACAATATCGGGGTTATTCTTCAGGATTAAAGCCTCGCCTTCTAAGCCATTAGCAGCTTCGAGCACTACGAAACCTTCTTTTTGTAAACGATGAACTACTAAAAACCGTAAGTTTTCGTCATCTTCTATTACTGCAATTTTAATTTTGCTACGATCCATGGCTTTAGATTTTATTATTTAATTTTAAAGGTAACACAATTTTAAATTCAGTTCCCTTTCCTATTCTACTTTTTACATTTATGTTTCCGTCTAAAAACTGAACAACTTCTTTACAGAAAGATAGTCCTATACCAACACTTCCGTGCCTGTTAAACTCATTATCTACTTTATAAAATTTCTTGAAAACATTTTCCAGTTCATTATCTGCAATTCCTATACCTTGGTCAGTAAATTTAATTACTACTTCCTTTTTTATTTTTTTCAGATATATGGATAGATACTTTCTATCCGAAGGTGAATATTTATATGCATTCTCCATTAAATTAGTAAACACACTTCCGAGCAACACACTATCAGATTCTATGAATTCGATATCATTTAAATCATATTCTATGTTAAATTCTGGATACTTTAATTGATATTCATCAATTAAATTCTGAATAAATACCTCCATGTTAATTTTAGAGTATTTAATTTTTATTGCTCTGTTTTCTAGTTGAGTAAAGGATAATAATTTGGTTAATAAATTATTCAATTTATCTGCCTCTTCGTCGAGTATTTTTCCGTAGTGTTTTCGCTCACGTTCTGTAAGTTCATTTGCACTTAGTATATTATTGCCTGCTATTTTTATAACACTTACCGGTGTTTTAAACTCATGTGTTAGGTTATTTATAAAATCATATTGTAAACTAAACATCTTTCTGTTGATGTGTAAATTTCTTAGAATTAAATATCCGATGAGTAGCATCAACAAATAAATACCAAAAAAGAAGATGGCAATGGGCATGAAAATTCGTAATACCAATTTCTGGATGTGTTGTTTACTGGATATAAAATACAATTGATGTTCGGCAAATGCACCGGGCAACACAATTCCTGTGGTATAATGTTGTTTACTTGTACTTAATGAATCGAAGATTACAGGTTTAATGTATATTTCTGAGTATAGTTTTGGGTTGGTGTTTTTAATTTGAATATTATATGGATTGAAACGATACGACACTAAATCTTGGTCGTAAAGTGGCGATAAGGGCAAATTCGGATTGGTCATTAAATTTTTATAGACGATGATCTCTTCTCTTCTTGGTACATTCAAATAGCTTATGCTGCCGTGATTTACGGTATAAAAAATCTTATAAATATCATCATTGGTTAATATCTTATTCGAATCGCTGGACATTACATACCGCGAAAATTTCAATAATGCATCGCCAAATTCGGCAGTGGATTCTAAGGGATAGCTTGTATTGTTTCCTTGTCTGTACAGTACATCGGGCTGTAAACTCTGACGTTGAAACTTAAAAACGGCTTTCAATCCGGCTGAAAAACGATCTATTCTAAATCCGTCTGCTACTTCTCTATTACTTATCTCGATATCATAAAACTGGATATAATCTATAAACGGATAATTACGTAAGTGATTGGCAGATATTTTAGATATAGAAACCGAATCTAAGAAGCCTTGATATAATGAAATTTTTGGAATCCGATTAAAAACCAAATCATTGTATGGGCGCATGGTATTATCCAGTACATCGGCTTTATCGGCATTAAACTTACTTACTACAAATTGCTGTGTAAATCTGTACCCTAAGAATAAACCAATAAAAAGGGTAAGGGAGATGAGTCCAATAAAACTGGCAATTAAGCCCAAATTTTGCTGGAATCTACTAAGTAATGGTTTTTTTGACGTTGCCAACTCCCAATTTTCTATTTCTTATTTTTCAGATTTTTCTCAAAAAAGGCTTCAAGTGCAGCATAAAAAGCGAGCTTATTTTCTTCTTTCATAAAGAAATGACCTTCATTCGGATGCACAATATACGTAACATCAATATCCCGTTTTTGTAATTCTTTTACAAATTGGTTGGTTTCGTTAATGTTTACTCTTGGATCTTTTGCGCCTTGTGCAATAAGTACGGGAACTTTTATTTTGTCGGTATGAAAAACTGGAGATACTTCTCTAAAATATTCTGCATCGGTTTCGGGGTTGCCCACCATCTCATAATACATTTTTAAAAACGGCTGATTATACGGTGGGATATCTTTCATGTAGGTAAATAGATTGGATAAACCAGAATAAGATACGCCACATGCATATAAATCTGGGGTGGTAGTTATACCAACCAAGGAGCAATATCCTCCATAACTAAATCCATAAATACCAATTTGTTTTGGGTTTGCAATTCCTTCACTTATTAGCCATTTAACACCATCTGTAACATCATTTTGCATGCTACGACCCCATTGTTTAAATGAGGCTTCCCAAAATTCACGACCATACCCTGTAGAACCACGGTAGTTAATTTGCATAACGGCATATCCCCGATTTGCCAAAAATTGCGTTTCGGGACTATATCCCCAACGGTTTCGAAGCCATGGCCCCCCATGTGGGTTGACAACAACTGGTAGGTTTTTTTGAACTTTACCTTTGGGCAAAGTTAAATAACCATGAATGGTTAAACCATCCCTGGATGTAAAAGAAATTGGTTTCATATCGGCCATATCGGCCGGGTCTATCCAAGGTGCAACTTCGCTAAGTTTACTTAGGTCATTTTTTTCTTTATCAAAAAGATAAAATGCACCGGGAGTTTTGTCTCCATAGGTTTTTATTATTAATTTATTTTCTGCTTCATCTACATCTACCACTGCTAATTCTACACCTGGCAGCATTTCAGTAAGTGAGGTATACGTTTGTTTTACAGTATTATCCAAGAAATGGAGTTCTGTTTTCCATTCGGTATAGCTTACCCAACTTAAGTTTTTGTTTTTTAAAGAAAATCCCAGTTCATATACATCTACATCCGGATGTTCGTAAATTACTTCCATTTCTTCGAACGTGGTAGGATCTAACTTTACAATGGCAGATTTATCTCTGTTTACGTTAGAAGATGCGTAAATGTAGTTATTATCAAATGAAAACAGTATCGGAATGATGGTTTCTTTAAAAGAAATGCTTTTTACTTTTCTGTATGGTTTATCCTCATTCTCGCGATATAGTATAACCTCATTTACGCCATCGGTAGCAAATGCCAATCTGAGTTTACCTTCGTGGTCGGTCATCCAAGAATGTATATTTCCTGGATTTTGGGCAATTAATTTTAACTCTCCTGTTTTTACATTTAACCGATAGGCATCAAATACTTTTTCATCGCGTTTATTTAGGCTAATGATAATTTCGTTCGAATCGCTATTTTGCAATTTATCTATCATCCGAATTCTAACTTTATCAAAAGGAGTTAAATCTTGGGTGTTAGTTCCATCAATGTTAACAGAATAAAGTCGATAAAATTCGTCACCATTATTATCCTTCAAATACAAAATTCTATCATCCCCTACCCACCAATATCTAGAGATATTATTCTCCATATCTGAAGTTATTCGGGTTACAGAATTGTCCTTAATGTTTTGGATATAAATATTTAATCGATTCTGATAGGGTTGTACATATGAAACATACTCGCCGTTTGGAGAAATTTTGAAATATGTTTTCTCCGGATTTCTGAAAAAATCTTTCAATGGAACCTGATTCACTTTTACTTCTTCTTGACAAGAGGCAAAAATGAACAGTACCGATACCAGCCACACAATTTTCTTTAGGTTACGCAACATATATTATTTTTGAGAGCGTTAGATTTTATTATAATGATTTTTAAAATTAACAATTTAAACAGGCACTAAATTAGCTGTAACACTATTTTTACCCCTTTGCAACAGTGCTTTTACACGTTTAGAAATTGGGGCGAAAATATAAATTAATCTGCTTAATTTGTTTTTATAACTTTACGTATGAAGCACCTTTTAGGGTTTGTGATATTTCTATTACTATCTTCCAATTGCTACGCACAACGCCTTAGCAATGAAGCATTAGCAATACAATTTTACCGTAATGGAGAATATGAAAAAGCAGCTGAGCTTTTTGAAGTTTTGTATAATAATGCGATTGACAATGATTCTTATTATGAGAACCTATTAAACAGCTATTTCCGTTTGCAAGATTATTCCAAAGCTGAGAAACTAATTAATAGACAAAAAAAACGATTTCCAACCAGAAGTATATATAAAGCAGATTTAGGCCATTTGTATAAGCAATCTGATCAGATACAAAAAGCGAATACCGAGTTTGAAAAAGTAATATCCGAGATGCGAGCAGATGCTTTTGATATTTCTGATCTTGGACAATATTTCTACCGTATTGGCGAACAAGAATTTGCCGTAAAAGCCTTTTTACAAGGCAGAAAATTACTGAATAATAAGCTGATGTATGTTTTTGATGTTTCGAAATTATACATACTGCAAAATAAAAAAGCGGAGTATGTAGAGGAAATGCTCAATCTTCTGGAAGAAAATGAAGCCTACTTAGAGCAAGCAAAAAATAGTTTTTCAACCAATTTAGAAGGAATAGAAGAGTATGATATTCTTAAAAATTCCTTACTCAGACGAATTCAAGCTCAACCACAAAATACAGCTTACAGCGAATTATTAATTTGGCAATTCATTCAAACCAAAGAATTCAGCATGGCAATTACCCAAACCATTGCCATAGATAGAAGATTAAATGAAAATGGCGAACGCTTAATGCAACTCGCTCAGATTTGCCGAACAAATGAGGCCTATGATGAAGCTTTGAGGGCTTACAACTATGTAATTTCTAAAGGAAATTCTAGCCCCTATTTCATATCGGCCAGAATTGAAAAGCTAAACACTGCTAGTCAGAAAGTTACCGCCGGAAACTACACCAATGCCGAATTAGCCGAAATAGAGAAGGACTATTGGGCACTCTTGGATGAATTTGGCAAAAATGAACAAACTGCTTTTGCCATGCGCGATTTGGCAAATCTGAAAGCAAAATATCTAAATAAAGTAGATGATGCCATTGTTCTACTAGAAACTATATTGGCAATGCCACGAGTAACCCCTCGTTTTTTGGCGCAATGCAAGATGGATTTGGCCGATGCTTATTTATTAAGTGGCGATGTTTGGGAGCCAATTTTATTATTGGGACAAGTGGATAAAGCTTTTAGAGACGATCCCATAGGACAAGAAGCAAGGTTTAAGAATGCAAAAATATCTTACTACAACGGTGATTTTGAATGGGCAAAAGCACAATTAGATGTTTTAAAGGGCTCTACCTCTCAGCTTTGGGCTAATGATGCTTTAAACTTAAGCTTATTAATTAGCGATAATCGTGGACCAGATACTACATTTGATGCTCTAAAAGTTTATGCATCTGCAGAATTACTTATTACCCAAAATAATTTCGAAGCTGCCATTTCTAGATTAGATACCATATCTATTTTATACCCCAGTAATTCATTGGCAGATGATATCTTAATGGCAAAAGCTAAAATCTATCTGCATAAAAGAGAATACGAAAAAGCAGAAAAAGCTCTCACCGAGGTTTTTGAGAATTATGCTTTTGAACTTTGGGCGGATGATGCACTGTTCTTGTTGGCTGAACTATATGAAGAAAAACTAAACGAACCTGCAAAAGCAAAACAACTCTATGAACGCTTACTGTTTGATTTTCCGGGTAGTTTATACGTGGTAGAAGTAAGAAAACGTTTCCGCAATTTACGAGGCGATGTGTTGAATTAAATCTAAAATCTTTCGTTATTTTGGTAGCAATTTAACTGTATGATTATTTATAACGTAACCGTTATCATCCAAAACGAAATACATGATGAATGGATTAAATGGATGAAAGAAATACATGTTCCGCAAGTAATGCAAACCGGTATTTTCAGCAAAAATTCTATTTTAAAAGTGGTAGATAGCCCCAACGAAGGGCAAACGTATTGTTTCCAATACCATTGCAATAACTTAGAAGATTATAACACCTATCAGCAGAAATATGCTCCAGCTTTGCAAGCAGATCACACTCAGCGATACCAGAACAAGTTTGTTGCTTACCGTAGCATCATGGAGGTAGTAGAATAATGAAAGTTAGCACCACCCCTCTAGCAGGTTTGCTTATCATCGAGCCAACTATTTGGAGAGATGACCGAGGTTATTTTTTCGAATCGTATAATCGCGAAACTTATAAAAAAATAGGAATAGATGCAGAGTTTTTGCAAGACAATCAGTCGAGTTCAAAACGAGGCACACTCAGGGGATTGCATTGCCAAAAAGCCCCGTATGAACAAGGTAAATTGGTTAGGGTAGTGAAAGGTAAAGTTTGGGATGTTGCAGTAGATGCGCGAAAAAATTCTGCAACCTACGGACAACACCATGGCTTAGAACTATCGGCCGAAAATCAGTTACAATATTGGATACCTCCAGGCTTTTTACATGGGTTTATTACCTTAGAAGACGATACCATTTTTGCTTACAAATGCACCAATGTGTATAACAAAGAATCTGAAATGGGCGTGATCTGGAACGACGAACAATTAGCTATTGATTGGCAAATGGACAATCCGATTATTTCTGAAAAGGATAAAAACTTGCCTAAGTTTTCTGAGTTCGAAAGTCCATTTTAGAATAGTTTAGCTATGAGGGATAAGAAATCAGCCCGTAGCTAGCAACTCGTAATACGCAACCCAAGAATCGTTCTACTTTTCCAATAACTTAAACAATTCATCTAATTGCGGAGATAGAGCAATTTCAATTCTACGGTTTTTGCTTCTAGCTTCGTTGGTGGTGCCTAATTCTAATGGTCTGGATTCTCCACGGCCTGATGCTATAATTCTGGTAGGATCAATTTTCTGAACATCCACCAAAAACCTAACTACCGAAGTTGCTCTTAATACACTTAAATCCCAGTTATCTTTTATTTGGCCGAGGTTAACCACACGAGCGTTATCAGTATGTCCTTCAACCATAATCACAATATCGGTTTGTTCTTGCAAAACTTTAGCAAGTTCGGTTAGTGCTGTTCTTCCTTTAGAATCAATAACGATGCTTCCTGTATCAAACAACAGTTTGTCGGTTAATGAAACATATACTTTACCGTCTTTCATGTAGATACTTAGCCCGCTGCTTTCAAATCCTAAAAGTGCGCGTTGTAATTTATTTTGCAAGGCTAAATTGGCTTCTTCGCGTTTTTTAAGAATATCTTCTACTTCACGTAAACGAGATTCGCGACTTTCTAAATCGGCCATTAATTGTTGAATTTCTCCACTAGCATTTTCTTTAAATCGATTAAATGTGCTGATGGTTGCCACCAATTGTTCTTGTACTCTTCTTAATCTTTCGCCTAAGTTGGTAGTATCTCTTTTTAACTGTGCATTTACCGTATTTAAACTATCTCCAAAAGCGGTAGAGGTTTGCAATTTAAATCGCAAATTATCTCGCTCTGCTAATATCCCTTTATAGGTTTTAGGATTTAATACTACACAAGAACTTAACAAAAAGGTTAAGATAAACAGTAAGCTAAGGGATTTTAAATTCTTCATTTTTTATTCATTTAAGTTATAGCTCCAATCAAAAACTGATTAAAAGGATATAAAATCCTGGAGGCATTAATTATTTTGTTTTTAATTGTTGGTAAATACCATTCATCATCTGCAATATCGAAACTAACAATAAAACTTTTCAATTTTAAGTATTCTATTGCTGGATTATCTGGCATAAACCCTTTTGGAATATTTTTTAAAGAATCTTCCACTGACAAGTTACCAAAAGTATTTTTAAAATCAGCCGTGTGGATGATGGCCTTAAATTTGTCGAAATTATAGTCAATTTCTTGTCTAACTGCTTTTAAAACATCGGCAGGGGGCATCCATAATCCTCCACCAAAAAAAGATTTACCCCCGGGCTGTATGTGTATGTAATAACTTGGGGCCGGAACATTTTTACCCATTGGCGAAATACCTATCCCGTAATTTAATTTATATGGTGATTTATCCTTGCTAAAACGTACATCCCGATAAATACGCATCAAGCATTTTTTTACATCCAGATGAATAACTGATGCATCAAACGATGCAATGCCTTGTAGCACGTTTGCTGTAAATTGCAAGACATCTTCTTTGGCTGTTTCATATTCTTTCTTATTTGCAGTAAACCATTCTCGGTTATTATTATCAGCTAAAAGAGATAAAAATTGAATTGTTTTTTTCTGTAACATATTACCAGCCTTTTTGATATTTAACCGAGCCTAAAAAATGCAACATTAGGGAACGTGCCAAACGATAATTAATTGGGGTAAGTAAAAGGATGGTAGAAATCATAGAAATCAACAAAGCAGATGCAGGAGGATCTCCTAAATAATGAAAGGTAGCAATACCAACTACTGCTAATTGTGCAACATTTAAAGCATAACTAAAGTACATAGCACCGTAAAAAAAACCGGGTTCAATTTCATAATACAAGCCACACTGAGAACAGGTTTTGTTCATTTTAGAAAACGAAGTAACCTTTAGAATAGAATGAACAAACATGTTTCCTTTTCTGCAACGAGGACATTTGCAATTTACTATGGCAGAAAATCTGGTTCTTGTGTTAGTCATTTTTCAGTTTACAAACAAAAAATCCCGTTCGAACGGGATTAGTTTAAATGTATATTCTCGTTTGGTATGTTAATGGAAATATTTTTCTTTCTGTATTTTCTATACCAAAGAAAAGCGATGCCCGCTACTGCTAAATAAGGAGTTGCAAGCAAATAAAGTATGCCGTTATTTAACCCTTTGCCTCTTACATTTCCTTCTTTTAATGACGACTCTACCGATGCTTTACACATGGGGCATTGTGCTTGTACAGAAGAAGGAACTACTTGTAAAAGCAGAAAAATAATTCCAATGTATATTAGTTTCTTCATCCTATTAATGTTGATAATAAGGAGAAATCATTAAATAAACTACCACCCCTGTAATGGTTACATATAACCAAATGGGGTACGTCCATCTGGTTAATTTTTTATGTTTTGCTACTTCCATTTTTAATCCCCAATAAAACGATACAAGAATGAGGGGTAGTACTGCAGCAGCTAAAATTATGTGTGTGATAAGAATAAAAAAGTACACTGTCCTTATCCAACCTTCTCCACCATAAGAAGTAGCCGAAGTAGAAAAATGATAGATAATGTATGAAACCAAAAATAGAGAAGACAATCCGAAGGCTGCTAAATTTACTTTTTTATGCGCCTCTATATTTTTTTGTTTGATGTAATAAAGAGAAATCAATAACAGGATGGTACACAAACCATTCACAGTTGCATTAAATGCCGGCAAACTATATACAAAACTTGGAACCGTTTCTGGGGCTGGCATAAAACGTAATACAATTACTACCAACAAAACAACTACAGAAACTGCACCTACAATTCTGAAAAGTAACTTATCGCTTAAATTCATATAGAAAATTATCCCGGTTGTTTAATTTCTCGGAGATGTTCCAGGTGCAAAACTTTAATTTCATCAATCAAAGTATCTACACTAGTTTTAGATGTTCCGTCATAAAATCCACGGATGCGTTTATGTTTATCAATTAACACAAACATTGGCGAATGGAAAAAGAAATCCATGCCATCTGCACCGCCGGCAGCAGGAACCAAATAGCTATTTTTAGCTAAGTCCCAAATCTGTTGTTTATCTCCTGTTAAGAACATCCACTGTTTGCTATCTGCACCATATTTGTTTGCATATTCACGCAAAACAGGCACAATATCATTATCAGCATCTACCGTATAAGAAACAAATTTTATATCCGAATTGTTTTTGAAACGCTCAGCTAATCTTGCCATTTGTGCACTCATTTCGATGCATATATCCGGACAAGTAGTGAAGAAAAAATCGGCTACATAAATAGACCCATCTAAATCCGTTTGCGTTACAGCATCGCCATCTTGGTTTAATAAATTAAAACTGCCAATGGTGTGATAAAGAGTATCGGGTATTTTTTCCCCACGTTTTTCAGTGAAAGTAGCAGCCACTTGTCGTGGACCATATTTAGGTAATTGTTTGTATTGGTTTTTACCTGTTTGCAACATAATAAATACGGCAACTGGCAATATCAATACGCAAAAAATTAATACCAGGGTACGTAGCTTTGCATTTTTAGGCATCTCTTATCTTTCTAATAACCAAAAATTACCTTCGTAAATCATGGCTATAATAAACAGAATGATAAATAAACTTGGTAGAACAATGCTGTATATTAAACCTAATTTCTCGAACTTTAAATGCATAAAGTATGCTACAATATAATATGCTTTAGCAATGGTAAGAACAATGTAAAGTATGTTTTTATACGGTTTTGGCATCACATCTAGAGGAATAGCCAACGCAATGATAAACTCTGCAACGGTTAATATTAGAAGAACCCAAAACACATTCCAAATGGTTTTGGTGGACATAGCAGCATGGTCTTGGTGGTGCGTTTCGGTTGTATGTTCTGAGGTGCTCATGTTAGTTTTATTTTAAGGATTAAACAAGATAGAAGAAGGTAAATACAAATACCCAAACTAAATCTACAAAGTGCCAGTATAGGCCCACTTTTTCTATCATCATATAATGTCCACGGTTATGAAAAACATTTCGATAAGTCATTATTAATACGATAATGTTGATGATTACTCCCGAAAAAACGTGAAAACCATGAAACCCTGTAATGGTAAAAAACAGATTGGTAAAGTTGGGATTACCTGGTGAGCCGTCTTTGTTGGTAAATGGGTTACTTCCCCACCAAGCTCCTTCATGATGTAAGTGTGCCCACTCCCATGCTTGGCATCCTAAGAATAATGCACCACCGAATATGGTCCACCACATCCATTTAATCACTCCACCTTTATCCATACGATGACCAGCTTCTACAGCCAATACCATGGTTACACTACTCATGATGAGTATGAAGGTCATGATACCTACGAATACCAATGGTGCACCGGAGGTAATAAATGGGGCCGATTGGAATACTACATCCGGATCTGGCCATGAGGTAGCACTAAAACGTAATGCACCGTAAGCAATTAATAAAGCCGAAAAAGTAAAGGCATCTGATAAAAGGAAAAACCACATCATCATTTTACCGTACTCTACGTTGTACGGAGAAACACCTCCACTCCAGTCGTTTGGTTTAATTTGATCTGCGTTTGAAACTGCGCTCATTTTATGTTTTTGGTTAATGGTTCAAAAGTAAAAAAACATACAGATATATCCACAATATATCAACAAAATGCCAAAATATAGAAGTTAATTCCATTTGAAAAATATTTTTCACTTGCGGTGTGTTTTTATAGGCTCCAACTAAGCAATTGATGATGAAACATAAACCAGCAAGAATGTGTAAACCATGCAGACCGGAAATTACATATAGAAAAGATCCAGAAGGGTTTCCAACCAAAAATATCTCCATCTCTATTAATTTTTCCCAAGCTAACCATTGGCCTAAAAGAAAGAGTATGCCCAGAACCAAAGTAATCCATAAGCCTAATTTTTGTGCTGCAAAATTTAACTTTCTGGCAGAAAGATATGCCCAATGCAAACTTACGCTGCTAGCCATAATGATGATGGTAGTGTACAAGAAAATATTTGGCAGAGTAAATTGTAACCAATTGCCTTCGGCTTTTCTAACGATGTACCCGCTGGTTAAACCTGCAAACATCATGATAATGCTTACTATAAAAACCCACATCACAAACTTTAGGGGGCGGGTATTTAGTTTTGATTGTTCTATATTCATTTTCACTAAATCAGTTTATCAATTAATAAAATTATTTGTACTATAGGTAAATAAACAAAAGAAGCAAACATAAGTTGGGTAGCACTACGAGAATTTCTTTCTTCTAAGAAAGGAATTGCCTGATAAAAAAATACTAACCCTGCTCCTAATGAAATTACCATCATCAACATGCCACTTTCTCCAAACTGGTAGGGAATCATACTAACAAAAATAAGCACCAATGTGGAGCCAAAAATAGTATAAGCACTTATAGAATCTTTTCCCTTTTTAGATGGAAGCAAACTAAATCCGGCTTTACGGTAATCATCGTCCAAAACCCAAGCTATAGCCCAAAAGTGAGGAAACTGCCATACGAATTGAATGATGAAAAACATCCACGCTCCGCTTGCTAAACTGCCTGTTGCCGCTGCCCAACCCAAAAGTGCTGGCATGGCACCCGGAAATGCGCCAATAAAAACTGCCCATGGAGTTTCTTGTTTTAGAGGAGTATATACAAAGGCATATGAAAACAAGGAAAATGCTGCTAGTGCTGCTGTAAATCCATTTAAAAAAAACCACATGAGCAAAATTCCGGTTAAACCCAAGATACTAGACAGGATCCACCCTTCTTTAACCGTCATGCTGCCAGATGGAATTGGCCTGTTGGCTGTACGAGGCATGAGTTTATCTAATCTGTGCTCTATAACTTGGTTAAAACCATTAGCAGAACCGGTTACCAACAATCCGGATAAAATTAAGATTACAAGGTTCAGCCATGATATATCACCTACTTGAGCATACACATATACTATGGCTGCAGAAAACACTACTAAAAGTGTTAATCGTAGCTTTATAAATTGTATGAATACGGAAGCCCTGCTCATTCTCAATTAGGATTCTAATTTAGTTCTATTTATATAAATCATCGACCAATATTGCATACCAAACATTAGGCTGGCAATAATTAAATGAATGGCCTGAAATGCCGGTGGAATGGCATAATTAGAAAGCACTATACCTGAAACAATTTGTAAAATCATCAACCACATGGTTAAATTAATTAGTACCATGATTCTACTTTCGCGTTGAAACGTTTTTCTGGAAAGTACATACAAAATAACATGCTGTATGAAAACCAAAATGGATAATTCTCTGTGGTAGGTAAAGGAATTTCCGAGTTCGTTTATCCATTCTACTCGGGGTAAAATGCCTGCTTTTCTTACCTCATCAACTGCTTCTCTAACTTGAGTTCCTAGTGCAATTTGAATGAAATTAGTAATCAAAACTACTACTATCAAAACTTTTAAAGTTTTAGCTTTCCCACTTGCTGAAATTACCGGATACTCGAAATTTTTGCGCGATATTTCATGAACATAAATCAGCATAGCTACAATTACTAAAGCCAATAACATATGTAATGTAATGAGATACCCCGCTAAGTTTGAGGCAACCACTCTGCTTCCTAGCCATCCCTGAAATAGTACAATAGCCAATACCAATAAACTTATCCAAAATACTTTAGCATTAGTTTTAATGTAGGAATAAGAGAAAAATACGGTTATTAGAATAAACAAACCAACTAATGCGCCTAGCAAACGGTTGATGTATTCGGTATAGGTATGAAATACATTGAACTCAGCCACTGGCTTACCAGGAGCTGCAAAAACCTCTTGATAATTAGGCGGGAGTTGACTTACATCCGTTGGAGGAACCCATTGTCCGAAACATTTTGGCCAATCTGGGCAACCCATACCAGAACCAGTGGTTCTTACTATTCCTCCGGCTGCAATGAGTAGATAAACAGATAGAATAGTAAATAGGCTGAATGTTAAAAACCTTTTCTCGGATTGAGTATACATTGTTTGTCAACAAAAAAGGGTATCTGTGTGGCAAGCCAGCAGAGATACCCTATAAATTTCAATTAAATATTACTTAGTAGTTTCAGCTTTGGCGTTTTCTTTTAAAGTAGTGCCGTTGTTGTTTCCTTTGTAATGTTCATGATTAAATTGTGCCGGATCACCGTGGTATCCAAAGTCATATGGCAAATTAGATTCAATGGTTTCTGAGAATGGCACCGTTTGCGGAATAAAGTCTTCTTTTGCTCCCGGTTTGCTGTAATCATACGGCCAACGATAAACAGTAGGTATTTCTCCTGGCCAGTTTCCATGAATGTGTTTCATAGGTGCTGTCCATTCTAAGGTATTAGAATTCCAAGGGTTTTGTTCCGATTTCTTACCTTTAAATATGCTGTAAAAGAAATTCCATAAGAAAAGTAATTGAGCAACGGCAGAAATGATTGCAGCCCAAGTGATGAATTTATTGATTTCAATCCAGTCATCAAACATGGAGAAGCTGGTGAAAGCGTAATAACGTCTAGGTACTCCATCTAATCCCATAAAGTGCATCGGGAAGAAAACCAAATAGGCTCCAATAAAGGTTAACCAAAAATGTACATAGCCTAGTTTTTCATCCATTAATCTTCCGAACATTTTAGGGAACCAATGGTAAACTCCGGCCAACATACCAAAAATAGCAGCACTACCCATTACCAAGTGGAAGTGAGCTACCACAAAATAGGTGTCGTGTAAATTTATGTCGATGGCTGCATTACCTAGAAAGATACCTGTTAATCCACCAGAAATAAAGAAAGATACTAAACCAATAGCGAAAAGCATGCCCGGTGTAAAACGGATATTACCGCGCCACATGGTTGCTAAATAGTTAAATGTTTTTACTGCCGATGGTACCGCTATGATGAGTGTGGTAAACATAAATACCGATCCTAAGAACGGATTCATACCGGTTACAAACATGTGGTGACCCCAAACGATGAAAGATAAAAAGGTAATACCTAACAACGATATAATCATGGCTCGGTATCCAAAGATTGGCTTACGTGCATTGGTGGCAATTACTTCTGATGTAATACCCAAGGCCGGTAAAATTACAATGTATACTTCCGGGTGACCAAGGAACCAGAATAAGTGTTGCCATAGAATTGGGCTACCCCCTTGTTGTGGCATAACTTCGCCACCTATTACCATATCGGTTAGGTAAAAACTAGTACCAAAGCTTCTATCAAAAATCAATAAAACTACTGCTGCTACTAATACTGGGAAGGATAATACACCAATGATTGCCGTTAAGAAAAATGCCCAAATAGTTAGTGGCATTTTAGTCATGGTCATTCCTTTAGTGCGCATATTAAGTACAGTACTGATGTAGTTGATACCACCCATCAAGGAAGATGCAATGAATAAAAACATACTTAATAACCATAAATTCATACCCATACCAGAACCCGCCATAGCTTTAGGAACAGCACTTAATGGAGGATAGATAGTCCAACCGCCACTTGCAGCACCTGTTTCTACGAACAATGAACCAAACATGATCACACTAGCTGTAAAAAAGAACCAGTAAGAAAGCATGTTTATAAATGGAGATGCCATGTCTCTGGCACCAATCTGCAATGGAATTAAAAGGTTAGAAAACGTACCACTTAATCCGGCAGTTAGTACAAAAAACACCATGATAGTACCATGAATGGTTACTAAGGATAGGTAAAAATCAGGGGAAATTCTACCACCTTCTGCCCATTTACCTAAAAATGCTTCTAAAATCGGAAATTCTTTATCGGGCCAAGCTAATTGCAAGCGAAACAACACAGATAATAACATGGCCACCACTGCCATGATAATACCAGTGATTAAAAATTGCTTTGCAATCATCTTATGATCTTGACTAAATACATATTTGGTCAAGAAGGTTTCTTCGTGATGCTCATGATCGTGATGATCATGTCCTGTAGAGCCAGCCATTGCGTTAGTCGACATAGTTGTATATAAATTTCTTAATAATTACCACTTAATTGAACAATTTGTTTGTTTTTTAGCTGCTCTTCCCTATCTGCAACTAGTTGTTTTTTAAACTCATCGTTGTAGGTTGGTTTTTGAGCTGCTAACCACTCTGCATATTCTAACTCAGAAACTATGCGTATTTTGTATTGCATGTTATAATGTGCGTTACCACAAATTTTAGCGCACAACAAAACATAATCGAATTTTTCATCTTCCAATTTTTTACGCATTTCTGCGGTAGTTGTACGAGGAGTAAAATTAAAATAGGTAGGCATCCCCGGAACACAGTTCATTTGTACTCTAAAATGTGGCATGTATGCACTATGTAATACGTCTTTTGCCCCAAATACTAACTTTACAGGTTGGTTAACCGGAAGTACAATTTCAGCAGGCATAAAGTCATCTTGAGAAGTTGGGTCATCAAAATCAATTCCCAGAACATTTACTCCTCCTATTGCTTGGTAATTTTTAGGCCCTAGTTTGTTATCTTCTCCCGGATAGCGGATGTTCCACTTAAATTGCTCGGCAGTTACTTCTACTACTATAGGGTTTTCGGGTTGACGTTCGGGGCTAGTTATATCCGTCCATGTTCTCCAACCAAATACTACTAAAATTGTAAGTACAATGGCCGGTGCTGTAGTCCAGTATACTTCTAATTTATCGTTGTGCGGGTAATAATAACCGCGTTTACCTTCTTTTTTACGGTAGATAAAGGAATATCCGAATAGTAATATGTGAGTAACAATGAATACCACCAAAGTGATATAAAAAGTGGTCATCATTAAGCTATCGGTTAATAGTCCGTGCTCGGATGCAGATTCTGGTAGAATCATAGATCCATGATTTTCAAAGGACCAAAAAGAACCATAAATGCCTACTACTAGGAAGAATGCGAATAAGGCTGCATTGATGTAGTTCCAAGGAATGGTTTTTTTGCTACCTGCTACTTCAGAGCTTAGTTCATATACTTTAAATATTCTGCCTACAACTGCTAATAATTGTCCGCATAAAACAATAATCAAACTCCAGAAAAGGACAGGACCCCAAATATCTGCTTTTGCTTCCGTAGTATCTTGGGCAAATACAGGTAGTGCAGCAAACAATGCCAACACCAACAAACTCCACTTTTTATCTTTCTTAAACATATCTTTTATAAGACTATATATGATGATGTAAACTCTCCTCTAAATATGGGTGGTTTTTCGGTACTAAAGGAGCCTTAGCAAGGCTACTAAGCATTAGGTACATAAATAAACCAATATAACCGGCAAATGTTCCAAGTTCGATGTAATTTATTCCATTATTTTCTCCAACAGTTCCGGGCATTACCATCAAGTAAAAATCTAACCAGTGACCAAGAATAACGATGATGGCTACGATTTTTAAAAGCTTAACATTACGCTTTGCATCTCTAGAAATTAACAAGAAAAATGGAGCCACAAAATTGATGACTATATTACCCCAAAACAGCCAAATGTATTCGGGTTTCCAACGGTAATAGAACCAACTTACTTCTTCCGGAATATTTGCATACCATATTAATAAGAACTGGCTTAACCAGGTATATGTCCAGAAAATAGAAAACGCAAAAATGAATTTTCCTAAGTCGTGTAAATGGTTTTCATTGATGTGTTGCATGTAACCGTTTTCTTTAAGTAAGATTACTGTTAGTGCAATGGTAGCTAAAGTTGCCACCCATAAACTGGCTAAATTATACCATCCGAACATGGTGCTAAACCAATGTGCTTCGGTACTCATCATCATATCAAATGCGAACAATGGTACTGTAAAACCAAATATCACACAAAATGCGGCGGATATACGGATGCTTTTCTTGTATTTATCTAATCCGCCTTCAATATCTTCTTTTAATGAAATTTTACGCAACCAATAGCCAAACATTCCCCAAACTATCATGTATAATGCAAGACGAATTAGGAAAAAAGGAACATTAAGATAAGCAGCTTTACCTGCTATAATTCTATCGAAATTTTCGCTGGCAGGGTTCACTAAATCTGGATCGGCCCAGTGATGGTACAAACTGTGGTAATATAAACCACCACCTACCACTGCAAAAAGCATGATAGCCGCAATTGGCTGTACTGCACTAAAAGCAGAGGGTATACGCACCAAACCAACAGACCAGCCTGCATTTGCCACGTATTGTATGGCCACAAACATTAATCCGCCAAGGGCTACACAAACAAAGTAGTAGTTAGAGACCAATAAATTGGCCCAAGTACGATCTGTATTACCGGTGAAAAATCCAACGGCAACCGAGATGATTCCGACCAAAATTAATCCAATACTTATCCGTTTGGCTTTGGCGGAAAAAACATAATTTTCAGTTGTTAACTGCATCGCTTATTCTTTAATCGTTATTGCAATTTTTGTAATTCTTGTACATAAAGTACTACTTTCCAACGCTCTTCAGGAGTTAACTGCGAAGCATGTGGACCCATTAAGTTTAATCCATACGTAATGGTATGATAAATTTTACCAGGCGTTAAATCTTTCATGTCTCCACCACGAGATGAAACTCCGGTAGAGTAAGATGGTGGAGCTGGATATTTTCCGGCTACAACAATAGAACCATCGCCTTTACCTTGAACACCATGGCAAGTACCACACATGCTTATGTACAACTTTTTCCCTTCGCTAAGTATTTCTTCTCTTCTTTCTAATGGATTGGTTAATTCTGCACCGGCAGCTGAATATCCTTCAGCATTATTTGGATAATTGAAGGGAGCCCAATGGGTTGGAATAGTTCCATCCACAGGTTTTTGAGCCGTTTTACCATCTGCAAAAACCGAATTAGGTTGATCGGGATTAGCGGGCTCAGATTTATACATCTGATTAGCGTATTCTAAACCCGGATCGCTTGCATCGCTTCCGCAGGAAGTAATGAATATACTTGCGGTTACTGCGATTGCTAAAAGTCCTGTTATTTTATTTCTCAACATAATTAAAACTTATCAGCTTCTTTTTCTACAACTTTTACTTCTACTGCACCCGATTTTTGAAATAGGGTGGATATATCATTCGAGGTAGTGCCAGTAGTTTCAATGGCTACTACAAATCTATCGTCGGTTGCACGTTCATCCATGATACGTGGGGTTGAACCTGGTATTAATTTGTTTACCGCAAAAAAGGTAAAACCCATACCAAAGGATGCCAATAATACGGTAACCTCAAATAAAATAGGCACAAAAGTTACCATGGGTATGTGGTTTGGTTTACCACCTACATCCATAGGCCAATCGTATATGTTCATGTACCACATCATAAGCATGGCTAATGAAAATCCAAGACAGCCAAAGCAAAATGCTACAATGGGTAACCTGGAGCGAGGTATACTGATTAAATTTTCTAAACCGTGTACGGGATATGGAGTATATACATCGTAGATTTTATTACCTGCAGCTTGTAGGCTTTTTATTCCGGATTTTAATACATCCTCATCATCAAATAATCCGATGGTGAATTGTTTAGTTTGCATCTTTTTCTCCTTTCTTCAATGTAGCGGTAGTTGCAATCACAACTCCTTCTACAGATTTGCCTTGCTCAATCATTTTCTTTATGACTTTTTTCTTTGCTTCTTCACTAGATCCTTTTAATAATAATTTTACTTCTGCCATAGCAACAGACGGTAAGAACTGAATGAATAATAAAAATAAAGTGAAGAATAAACCGATGGAACCAACAAAGATTCCTACTTCTGTCCAGGTATTGGTATACATTACCCAACTAGACGGTAAATAATCTCTGTGCAAAGAAGTAACAATGATTACGAAACGCTCGAACCACATACCTATGTTTACAAATATGGATAGGATAAACGTTACTACTGTGCTCGTACGTAATTTCTTGAACCAAAATAATTGTGGAGTGATAACATTACAAGTCATCATAATCCAATAGGCCCACCAGTACGGACCGGTTACCCTGTTTAAGAAAGCATATTGCTCATATTCTACACCAGAGTACCAAGCAATGAATAACTCGGTTAGGTATGCTACACCTACAATAGAACCTGTTACCAAAATGATGATGTTCATCAATTCGATGTGTTTTATGGTGATGTAGTTTTCTAATTTTAATACTACCCTAGCTACAATTAATAAGGTTTGCACCATGGCAAAACCAGAGAAAATTGCACCTGCCACGAAATATGGAGGGAAAATAGTAGTGTGCCATCCCGGAACGATGGAAGTAGCAAAGTCCATGGATACAATGGTGTGTACCGATAATACTAGAGGCGTAGAAACACCTGCTAATATCAACGAAACCGACTCAAAACGAATCCAAGAACGAGCAGAGCCTGTCCAGCCAAAACTCATGGCAGAGTATATTTTTTTACGTAAACCTTCTGTTCTATCTCTTACAGTGGCAATATCAGGTATTAAACCAATGTACCAGAACAATAGAGACACAGAGAAATAAGTGGAGATTGCAAATACGTCCCAAACTAATGGAGAATTGAAGTTTACCCACAAAGAACCAAATTGGTTTGGTAAAGGTAAAGCCCAATAAAATAACCAAGGCCTTCCCATGTGTGCAAAAATGTAGGTGGCAGCACAAATAACTGCAAATATGGTCATCGCTTCAGCCGATCGGTTAATGGAGTTTCTCCAGTTCTGACGGAATAGCAATAAAATAGCAGAAATTAAAGTACCGGCGTGGCCAATACCTACCCACCAAACGAAGTTGGTGATATCCCAAGCCCATCCTACTGTTTTGTTCAAACCCCAAGTACCTATACCTACCCAGAAAGTGTAAGCGATAGAAATAATCCACACCATAAAAAAGGTGAAGGCAATGGAGAAACCAATCCACCAAGCTTTGGATGGTTTGTTTAATACCGGAGCTAAAACGTCGTCTGTAATTCTTCTCAGATCGGGTTTGCCGGTAACTAATGGTTCTCTGATAATTGACTCGTGCATATTATCGTATTTGTTGGTCTTTTAATCTAATTAACTTACTTTTTCAAATGGTGCTTGAGCACGGAAACTTGTCTCTTTATTACGTACCAAAGTTTGATATCCGATACCTGATTGTACGTTCAATTCTTCTAATACATAATAAGTACGTTCGTTTTCGAGCATTTTAGCTACTCTGCTATCTTTATCGTTCATATCTCCAAAAATAATAGCATTTGCAGGGCAAGAGGAAGAACAAGCGGTTTCTACATCGCCATCTTTCAATTCCACTCTATCCATTTTAGCTTTCAATTTGCTGCTTTGTATACGTTGTACACACCAAGAGCATTTCTCCATTACACCACGAGCACGTACAGTAACATCTGGGTTTAAAACCAATTTACCCATGTCGCTATTCAATAGATAATCAAACTTATCGTTATCGATGTAGTTGAACCAATTGAAACGACGAACTTTATACGGACAGTTGTTTGCGCAATAGCGGGTACCAATACAACGGTTGTACGTCATTTGATTTAATCCTTCGGAGGAGTGAACGGTAGCTAATACCGGACAAACCGTTTCGCAAGGAGCGTGATCGCAATGCTGACAAAGCATCGGTTGGTAAACCACTTCCACGTTATCCGGATTCTCTATATCTTCTGAATAATATCTGTCGATACGTATCCAGTGCATTTCTCTTCTTCTGCGAACTTCATCGCGGCCTACAATAGCCACGTTATTTTCGGCATTACAACTCACCACACAAGCACCGCATCCGGTACAAGCATTTAAGTCGATGGCCATGGCCCAATGATGGCCTTTTTTCTCAAACTTATCCCAAAGGTCATAGAATTTCATTCCGTGAAGTTTCCCACGAGAACCAGCTCCGGCATCTTTCTGATATTCGGATAATACGGTTTCGCGAATAATATCACGACCTTCTATGGATTGGTGCGTTTGTGTTTGAGCTAATTCATATTTACCACGTGTTTTTGCGATGCTAACCGTATTTACATACTGGAAAGAACCATTGGCAATTTGAACAAATGGATAGGCATTTTTACCTACCTCATTAGCTACTTTACCACCAGCTACACGTCCGTAACCAACTGCCATGGCAACGGTATTATTTGCCTGACCAGGTTGTATTAAAACAGGCAACACCATGCTGATATCCCCTACGGTAATTTCGGCCATGTCGCGCTCTTTTATGCCTAATTCATTGGCAAATTTTGGCGAAATACTAGCATAATTATCCCAAGTTACTTTAGAAACCGGATCTGGTAATTCTTGTAACCAAGGGTTATTTGCATGCTTACCATCTCTTAAACCAACTTTCTCGTAAATTTTGAGTTGTGTTTTTCCGTTTAAGGTTGAGGATTGGTTAATGACACTTTGTGCAACCGCTGCCAAATCTTTGGTGAAGCGATAGTTTTGTGCCGGTACGGAATTCATCTTTATAAAACCGGTACGCAATAAGTTCTCCCATCCTTCGCGGAATAATAATACTCCTGCTTTAGGGAAAATATTGGTTTGCCAATAATTTTTGATGTAATCGGCATAATTTACAGACTGCTCTGCCCAGTTCAATAAACTTTGCTGTGCAGCACGAGTATTGTAAATTGGAGCAATGGTTGGTTGTGCAATGTAAAACACATCCGAACGTGGTTGAGAATCGCCCCAAGCCTCTAAGAAATGATGATCTGGAGCTACCACATCGCAAAGTAAACCAGTCTCATCTGCTCTATCAGCAAAAGATACTTTTAAACGTACTTTTTGTAATGCGTTTGTAAATGCCGTTGTATTCGGGAATTCGTATGCAGGATTAACTCCATAAAGGAAAATAGCCCCTACTTCGCCTCTTTCCATGGATGCAATAAGTTCGGTAACTTCTGCATCATTCCCGTTTTTGGTTAAGGTTGGATTATCTAAATCGATGGTTGTACCGTAATTCTCTAATAAAGAATTGATGGCATTTATCACCACCTGAACCGATACATCATTAGAACCAGATACTACCAATGAACGACCGCGAGCAGCCCATAATTCATCGGCTGTTTTTTGGATGCCGTTGTTTGGCAATTCTACGTTTTGTGCAGCAAATACAGGAGCACCAGCTTTAGTTGCCAATGCATTGTATAATCCTAAAATTGCTAAGTTTTCATCCGAAGGAGATACCGGGAAACGGCTATCTGCTTTAGCACCAGTGATGCTTAAATTAGTTTCGAAATGAATGTGACGAGACATGCTTTTATTCTCTCTCAAATAAATAGCATTCCGTTTAGTTAAATATTGTTTGGTATGTTCTACCGGAGAAATCCAAGTTCCAAGAAAATCCGCACTAAATCCAACAATTACATCCGCTACATCAAACTTATAAGTTGGCAAAACTGCTTTATCAAAGCTGTTTTTATTTGCTTGGATGATGGCAGAGGAAGAAACAGCATCGTACATGATGTGCCTTGCACCCGGATTAGCAACGATAAAATCGTTGATGATTGCTAAGGTGGATGGACTGTTGATGGTAGAAGAAAGAATAACCGTAGTTTTTCCTTCGCCACGAACAGCGGCTAATTCATCCTTAACAAAATTATCTACAGACTCCCAACTAGCAGGAGATTTTCCCTTTAGAGGCGTTTTTAATTTAGTATCGTCATATAAAGCCAAAATAGAAGCATGCCCTACTGCATCTACCCCACCTTTTGTAATGGGGCAATTAGGGTTACCTTCAATCTTAATCGGACGACCTTCTCTGGTTTTTACTAACACCCCATGGCCATTAGGCAAGGTGCTAGCATAATAATTTGGCACACCCGGAATTACTTCTTCGGGCTTTACTAGATACGGAATAGATTTGCGAACTGGTGCAGTATTACACGCAGCTAAAGTTACGGCACCCAAACCAAATCCCATCACTTTTAAAAAATCGCGACGGGCAGTTACGGTTTTTTCCACGGTACCAGATTCCAATAAATCTTCAATCTTTATCTCCTCCGGGAACTCGCGGCCTTGTGTTGCCAAAAACTCAGGAGTTTGATGTAACTCCTCTAAACCTTTCCAATACTTTTTTTCTGTATTTTCCATGTATGGTATATAGAAACCGGTTTTTTACTCTTTTATATTAATAATGACATTTAGCACACTCTAATCCACCTACCATGGATACGGTAAGTTTTTCGCCTTTTTTAAGCGCTTCGTGTGCTTTTAATAATTTATCGTAATAGGCATTATCATGCGCATGACTCATGTCTGTTTGACGGTGACAATCGATACACCAGCCCATGGTTAATGGCGAGAACTGATACACTACTTCCATTCCTTCTACTTCGCCATGGCAAGTCTGACACTCGATGCCCGCAACGTTTACGTGCTGAGCGTGGTTAAAGTAAGCGAAGTCAGGTAAGTTGTGTATGCGAATCCACTCGATAGGTTTTGGATTTGGACCATATTGCCCGGTATTAGGATCGTAATCTAATGCCGTATAAATTTTTTGTATTTCTGGAGATATTTCGCCGTTGTAATTCTCAGTTGCTTGAACGTAGCTGTGACAGTTCATACACACATTGGCAGAAGGTATGCTTGCATTTTTACTTTGCCATGCTCCGGAGTGACAGTATTGGCAATCCATTTCGTATAAACCAGCATGTAATTTGTGCGAGAATTTAATAGGTTGAGCCGGTGCATATCCTTGTTGTACGCCTACATTCCACATTACATTCCAACCGTAAGAAGATAATAAGATGATAACCACAATGGAGGTAATAGCAACTGCTTTTTTATTAGCAGCAAAACGTTTTACCGGAGCCATGTAATCTTTCGGCGCCTCTGCTTCTTTCGCTTCTGCTTCGGTAATTATTCCTTGTTTTTGTAAAAGCAATCTCTCTAAGGTGCCTATAACACGGTTAAGGATAAAAATAACCAAGAATAACAAAAAGATAACCGCTACTAATCCCCAAAGGGTAAAACCGCTAGTACCGCTACCGCCAGAGCTTGCGCCACCACCTGCAGGTACTTCTAATTTAGCTTGTTTTAAGCGAGCATCTTCAGCATTTATAAATGCCAATACGTTACGAATGTTATCGTCAGATAAGTTCGGGTAGGCCGTCATTACAGACTGATTGTATTCATTGAAGATGGCTACAGCGCGCGGATCTCCGGCTTTTACCATCGCCTGTGAATTACGTATCCAGGAGATAAGCCATTCTTCTTCGTATTTAGCAGTTACTCCTGCTAATGCCGGACCAACTACTTTACGATTTACCGCATGGCACGAAGTACAGTTCTGATTCCAGATGGTTTCTCCTTCGGCTAAATCTTGTGCGTTGGAAGAAAATGAACCAGCCAAGAGAACCACCAAGGCTAAAAAGGTGAACTTTAAGAACTTTCGCATTTCAACAATATTGCTAGTATGCATTGGGTATAATTATCTGTTTGCTAATATTTTACTCTGTAATTTACTTCTGAATTAACTCAAGTTTTGAACCTAAATCAGAGCACAAAAATAGAAGTTAAAGCCGATTTTATGACATTGGTATGACAAATTGAACAATTTAGAATGATTTTAAATAATGGGTAATTACATTTCTAAAATCCAAGCGAAAATCAAAGGAGCCACAATGGTTGCATCCGATTCGATTACATACTTTGGTGTGTGGATATCTAACTTACCCCAAGTGATTTTTTCATTTGGAACTGCCCCACTGTAAGAGCCGTAACTGGTAGTAGAATCGGATATCTGACAGAAATAACTCCAAAATGGAATTTGCTCCATTTCCATATCCTGATAGAGCATTGGAACTACGCATATCGGGAAATCACCGGCAATGCCTCCCCCAATTTGGAAAAACCCTACCCCTTTTCCTGCGCTATTTTTAACGTACCAATCGGCCAGAAAAGTCATGTACTCAATACCCGATTTCATGGTGCTTGGCTGTAACTCTCCTTTTATGCAATACGAAGCGAAGATGTTACCCATGGTGCTATCTTCCCAACCTGGTACTACAATCGGGATATTTTTCTCGGCAGCAGCAATCATCCAGCTATCTTTTGGGTCTATTTCGTAATGTTGTTCTAAATCTCCACCTAAAAGCATTTGGTACATGTATTCGTGCGGAAAATAACGTTCGCCTTTATCTTGAGCAGTTTTCCAACGTTGGTGTATGTGTTTTTGAATTCTCCTGAATGCTTCTTCTTCTGGTATGCAGGTATCGGTAACGCGGTTAAAGCCTTTCTCTAGTAAATCCCATTCGTCTTGCGGGCTTAAATCGCGGTAATTAGGTACGCGTTTGTAGCTATGGTGGGCTACCAAATTCATAATGTCCTCTTCTAGATTTGCGCCAGTACACGAGATAATGGCTACTTTATCCTGACGAATCATTTCGGCAAATATTTTGCCCAATTCGGCGGTACTCATGGCACCTGCTAAGGTTACCATCATTTTACCCCCTTCGGCCAGGTGTTTTTCGTATCCTTTGGCTGCATCTACTAATGCTGCAGCATTAAAATGTAAATAATGTTTTTCTATAAAGGCCGAAATTGGGTTACGTTTTTTGTCCATGTTGTGAAAATAGGTTATTGGCAAAAGTAGTATTTTCTGGGGGTAATTAGGGATGGTCTGTTACTTGGATTTTTCAACTAATATTTTTTATTTTAGATGTATGAATTGGTCGGCATCTATCATTGAACACAGGGGGCAAAAACGGATTTTGGTTAAATTCCCTAACGATAGCTTATTAAATAACCGTTTCAGGAAATTAGTGGGTGCGCAATGGAGTAGCAGTTTGAAGGGTTGGCATTTGCCGGATGTAGAGATTTATCGGAAGAAATTTAAGTTGGATAAACCAAAAAAAGAATACTTAGATGATTTAGATAATTTTAAAAGTTGGATGGAAACACTTCGATATAGCGACAATACTATCCAAACTTACGTGGATGCAATTCGTGTATTTAAACGATTTGTAGAAGAGTATACTTCCATGGATTTGGTAACGGAATTGGATATCCGAAACTTTAATCATCAATACATTCTTGGAAATAACTATTCTGCCAGTTATCAAAATCAAATCATCAATGCCTTAAAGCTTTATTACACATTTAGCTATAACAAGCACCTAAACATTGATGAATTAGAACGACCAAAAAGAGCAAAGAAATTACCCGTAATTTTAAGTACTTCTGAAGTAGAGAAACTATTATCCACCCTAAAAAATATCAAACATTATTGCATGCTGGCCTTAATCTATGGGTGTGGCTTACGAAGAGGAGAGTTGATAAATCTAAGTCTGAAAGACATAGATTCTGGGAGGATGGTAGTATCTGTAAAGTCCGGAAAGGGGAACAAGGACCGTCAAGTACCATTGCCACATAATTTATTGCCTGTTTTAAAATCGTATTACACCCAATACAAGCCAAAAGTTTATTTATTTGAAGGACAATATGGTGGTAAATACAGTGAGAAAAGTGTTGCCGAAGTACTGAAGAAAGCAACTTTGGAGGCAAAAATCATTAAACCTATAAGTTTACACACACTCCGACATAGTTATGCTACGCATTTATTGGAAAGTGGGGTTAATTTAAGATACATACAGGAGTTGTTGGGACATAGCAGTTCAAAAACCACCCAATTATACACCCATGTGAGCATTGAGAGCATAAAAAATATTGTAAGCCCATTTGATCAACTAAGGAAACTAAGAGAAACCAAAGTATGAAAAACACACGACATATCTTGCAAAATTGGATGGATATGTCTTACTTTTGAATAAATAACCAGACATATATACTAGTTAGCGGTCATTGTAGGACAGCTGTACTAAACAGACAATCTCGAACTATTCAGAAATTCTACCGCACAATTAGACTTTATCAACGTAAGTTAATTCGCTAATTTCCAAAGACATCAATTATGACTTTGCCGAAATAAATATTTATTTATTGTAAAAAGACGATAATTAATTGTTTATCAATAAATATTTATTATATTTGCCTCATCAATTAAAAACTTAAAAATTATGTCAAAAACTAACAACTTCGTATTTTGGGGCCT
>JBGTLU010000013.1:0-127222 GCA_041743935.1 Sphingobacteriaceae bacterium | reverse complement strand
AGTTTCTAAAAATAATTTTAGCAGAAAAGAAATTACCTCAAAATGGGGTGCGCATGATAATCTAGTATTTATAAAAAAACTGCAGCTATTAGATAATACTACCCAGCCTTTTTTATCTACCATACTTACTTTAAGTAATCATGAGCCCTTTGAAATACCTACTCCACCACAATTTCCGGGTGCAGATTTGCCAAATAAATTCAGAAGTACGGCCTATTTCACCGATCAGGTATTAAAAGAATTTATGCGACAAGCTAAAACGAAAGATTGGTATGCTAATACTCTTTTTGTTTTAGTTGCAGATCACGGACATCGGTTACCAAAAGAATTTCCAGACCCTAATTATCCCGGAAAATTCAGAATTCCTTTACTTTTTTATGGAGATGTGCTAAAAGAGGAATTTAAAGGCCAAAAAAATGCAACCATAGGTTCGCAAACAGATCTAGCAAAAACACTTCTGACACAATTAAATATAAATACGAATGATTTTAATTGGAGTAAAGATTTATTAAATCCAAATGTAAAAAACTTTGCATTTTACTCCTTCGATGGAGGATTTGGCTGGATTAACCAGAATGGAAAATTCACCTTTGATAACATCGGCGAAAAAATAATGTATTCTGATTTTCCAAAAAATACTGCGCCATCTATACAAGAAGTTAAAACCGGTCAGGCATATATGAAACTGGTCTATCAACAAATGATGGATTATTAATTTCAAGAGATAAAGCATGTATCCATTCTTTAAATAATTCCGTTTCCATTTCGCAGGCAGCATCGGCATAAATTTTCCAGTTTACAGAAAACTGTTCTAACTGATTTGTCATTTCCTCAAGATGTCCTTCTTCTTCCAAAATGATAGATTTTACATTTACTTTGCTCTCAAATTTCTCTAGTACCTGCTGATATTTTGGATAAATTTCGTCTGCTCTCACTTCTATCGCATAGGTAACTAGTAAATAGGCTGCAAATCGCAAATCACTGTTTTTTATACCAAGTGTTGATTTTAGATACCTACACACTTTTATATCTAAACTATTCAAATACGTTTTACTGGCTAATGGCGCTAACAAATATTCAGGTGAATAATCCGGACATTCGTTTTCGTCAATCTTTAGGATTTGTTTCTTAAGATAAAAAGCATGTCTGGCTTCTTCAGCTGCATGTTTTAACATTAAATAAGTAACCTTTACACTGTCTTGGGATGCAGATATTTTTCGGGCACCCGTATTTTCCATTAAGGATAATGTATTTAACCATCGCGCATGCAAATCAGGCTTTTGCACAATTTGAGTTATGATTTCTTTCAACATATTAAATGATAGTATCTAATGCTAGTTTTATTTTATTATAAATATATTTTAATTCATCAGGACTAATAACATAAGGAGGCATAATATAAATAACGTTTCCTAATGGTCGTAAAAGTATACCTTCTTGCAAGAAAAATGCATACAAGGTATCTCTCAAATTATTTAAGTAAGAAGTTTCCTCAGAGCTAGTAATAGTAATGGCCAAAATGGTTCCACGCAAACGTATATCCTTTATTTTGGGATGATTGCCAATTTCTAAACTAAACTGATGATGCGCTTTATGTATTCCGGTAATTGCTTCCCAGGTGCTTGCCTTTTCCATCAAATCCATACTGGCTAATGCAACTGAGCATGTAATGGGATTGGCAGTGTAAGAATGCCCATGAAACAAGGCTTTTTTCTTATCGTCGTGATAAAAAGCTTGATAAATTTTTTCTGAACATACGGTAACCCCCATCGCCATAAAACCTCCTGTAATCCCTTTAGAAAGGCATATAATATCAGGAGTTTCAGTTAAATAGTTAAATGCAAACCATTTTCCGGTACGTCCAAATCCGGTCATAACTTCATCATCAATGCATATAATATTTTCTTTTTTACAGATAGAAATTAGTCTAGAAAGAGGTTCTGCTTCATACATTTCCATCCCCCCTGCCCCTTGCACCAAGGGTTCAAAAATAAACGCTGCACATTCGTGAGCTATAGATATAATTTTTTGTTCTAATGCTTCGATGTTTTCATGGGTTGGAAGTGGCAATACTTCAACTTCAAACAAATAATCATCAAAGGATTGAGTAAAAACAGACCTAGAACTTATCGACATGGCACCGAAAGTATCGCCATGGTATGCGTTTTCAAAAGCAATGATTCGTTTTTTGTCCCGCCCTTTATTCTTCCAATATTGGATAGCCATTTTTAGCGCAACTTCTACTGCTGTAGATCCATTATCGGTATAAAAAACTTTATCAAATCCAGCGCCTAGTTTATCTAAAACACGCTCCGCCAATTCAATTGCTGGCTCATGAGTAAATCCTGCGAAAATAACATGTTCTAATTTTTCTAATTGCTCTGTAAGCTTTAGGTTGATGTAGGGATGGCAATGACCGTGTAAATTTACCCACCACGAGGAAATGGCATCGATGTATTTTTTGCCATTTTCGTCGTGTATATAAACTCCTTCTGCTTTAATAATTGGAATACAATCTCCCGAAGTTTTCATCTGTGTGTATGGATGCCAAATTACACGCTTATCTCTTTCTGCTAAATTCATTATAAAATGCTAATGGATAACTACTATTTAAATTTTGTACAAAGTAAACTTGCTACGTGTTTATCAATCGGAAAAGTTAAATCTTGTTCTAATTCGTCGTGAATGTTTTTATACCGTAAGACTTGCTTTTCTTGCATTTCTTTAAAATCGTGTTTATAATCTCTAATGTTAAGGTGCATGGGCTTTAAAAGATCAACCAAGTAATAAATACTAATTAGTTGTTGATCGCCAAAGATAGATTTTACGTAAAAATCAGTAGTGTAAAAATGTTCTAAAACTTCAATTTCTGCATTATGTTCTTCTAAAAATTCACGTTTTAAACAATCTATGGTGCCTTCACCTTGCTCTAAACCACCACCCGGAAATTTTGTGAAATGCATTCCAAATTCATATTCATCACTCAAAAGTACTTTGTTATTTTCGATAAAAATTCCGTAAACCCGAATGTTAAAATCGTTCATCTTGGGCATCAAAATGCTTTTTATTAACTATTAATTTATCCACAGTCCATTCTATTTTATTTCTAAATTCCTCTTGTCGTACCTCACAATCCGAGACTTGGCAATAGTTGCAACATGCCGGCAAACAGGGATCTGAATGTATAAATAACTCGGCATGGGTATTTGTTTCGGATTTTACAAGATTTTCTACCGCTTGTACCTCATCATGTACCTGAGCTAAAGTATAATAATATGGTAGGGTTAAATGGCAATCGACATGCAAATCAGAGCCATATTTTTGAATGCGTAGATTGTGTAAATCAATCCAACTGGGTTGACGGTTATTGTTTAAAATAGAAATTACAGATTTAATGGTTTTAAAATCTGTTTCGTCCATTAGTCCGGCAACCGATTTACGAAGCAGTTTAAAACCGGTATACATTACATAAGAACTCACAAATACGGCCAACAAACTATCTAGCCAAAACAAATTGGTTAAATTAATAATAGCTAAACCGGCTACAGCTGCAATGCTACTTAGGGCATCACTTTTTAAATGCTCACCATCGGCACCTAAAGTAATGGAATCTGCTTTTTTACCTTCTCTAATTAAATATAATCCTACTATATAATTTACTACACCTGTACAAGCAATTAAAATCGCTCCAGTTTGTAAATTCATCAAATAGGTTACGGAAAAAAAGGAATATATTGCTTTAATTAGAATTAAAATCCCTGCAATTAAAATTAAAATTCCTTCCATACCAATGGCAAAAAACTCAATTTTACCATGACCATATGGGTGATTTTTATCTTTTGGGCGTGCTGCTAAATAAATACTGAATAATGCAAAGGAGCCGGCAAATACGTTGATGATACTTTCAGCAGCATCAGATAATATTAAAGTAGAAGAAGTTAAATTATAAGCAATAAATTTAGTGATAAGCAGCAAAACACTGATTATCAAAGCAAATAACATGACTCTTTGTGGATGATTTAATCTCATACCGGGTAGGTAAATCTATAAACAAAAATTTACAATTGTGCGGAGATGTAAATTTCTATCTTTGAACTTTTAAAGCTTATATGATAGAACTTTCAGAGCGCATCAAGAATCTTTCCGAATCACAAACCATTCAAATGGCTAAATTAGGAAGAGAGCTAACAGCAAAAGGGCATGATGTTATTAATTTCAGTTTTGGAGAACCAGATTTTACCACCCCCGAACATATAAAAATTGCAGCCAAAGAGGCTATAGATCAAAACTTTTCCTATTATACCCCAGTTGCAGGTTATCCGGACTTGAGAAAAGCAATTTGCGATAAATTTAAGCGAGATAATAATTTAGAATACACTATAGATCAGATTGTGGTTAGCACTGGCGCAAAACAAGCCATTGCAAACGCAGTATTGGTTTTAGTAAATCCTGGTGAAGAAGTTTTGGTGCCTACACCCTATTGGGTTTCGTATTCAGAAATGATAAAATTAGCCGAAGGTGTATGTAAATTTATTCCTAGTGATTTAAATAGCCAATTTAAAATTTCTGCAGAACAACTCGAGAATAGTATCAGTACTAAAACCAAACTTTTTATGTTTTCCTCGCCATGTAACCCAACAGGTGCAGTATATAGTAGAGAGGAACTGGCAGAATTGGTGAAGGTATTTGAGAAATATCCGAATGTTTATATCCTTTCTGATGAGATATATGAACACATCAATTTCGTAGAAAAACATCATAGCATTGCACAATTTGAATCAATAAAAGATAGAGTAATTGTTGTAAATGGATTATCCAAAGCATTTGCTATGACAGGCTGGCGGTTGGGCTATTTAGCGGCCCATAAAACCATAGCACAAGCATGTGATAAAATGCAAAGTCAGATAACATCCGCCACTAATTCAATAGCACAGAGAGCAGCAATTACAGCTCTAAACCATGATTTAACTGCTACCTATTCCATGCGAGAGCAGTTTAAAAAACGAAGAGATTTAACATATAAATTGTTGCAAGAAATTCCGGGCATTAAAACCTATTTACCAGATGGAGCCTTTTATTTTTTTCCGGATGTTAGTTCTTTTTTTGGTAAATCCTATCAGGGAATAAAGGTATCTACAGCTAATGATTTATGTATGTTAATTTTAAATCATGCTCATGTAGCTTTGGTTACTGGTGAGGCATTTGGGGATAGAAATTGTATCCGATTTTCCTATGCTGCATCTGAAGATAAAATAACCGAAGGATTACGTAGAGTTAAAGAATTTCTCTCAAATTTGAAGTGATGAAAGAAACATTCAAAAAGTTTAATCAATTATCTGTTTTAATTATTGGGGATGTAATGATAGATGCTTATTTGTGGGGAACTGTAGAACGCATATCTCCTGAAGCACCTGTACCTATACTATCTGTAAATAAAAAGGAAATACGCTTGGGTGGTGCTGCCAATGTTGCATTAAATATACAAGCCATGGGGGCAACCCCTATTATTTGTTCTTTTGTTGGAGATGATGCTACCGGAAACGAATTAGAACAATTATTAAAAAATCAAAAAATTTCTCCTATTGGAATATTAAAAAGCAAACGTAGAGTAACAACCGTTAAAACCCGCATTATCGGACACGCTCAGCAAATTTTACGGGTGGATGATGAAACAACTCAGGAATTATCGCCGAATGAAACGAAACAGTTGACCGAAAAAATCATCGAAATAATGGAAAATACTAAAATAGATGCCATTATTTTTGAAGATTATGATAAAGGAATAATCACTCAAAAGCTTATAGAAAACACCATAGAGTTTGCTATTAAAAAAAATATTCCGGTAGTTGTAGATCCCAAAAAGAAAAACTTTTTGAATTATAAAAACGCCACTCTTTTTAAACCAAACATTAAAGAATTAAAAGAAGGTTTAAAATTAGATTTTGATCATACAAATTATGATGAATTAAGCGATGCGGTAGGTAAACTTAAAACCAAAATAAATGCTCAAATGGTTATGGTCACTTTGTCTGAAATGGGTATTTACATATCAAACGGAAAACAGCATCATTTAATTCCTGCACATATTAGGAATATATCAGATGTTTCGGGGGCGGGAGATACGGTAGTAAGTATTGCAACTTTAGGTTTAGCTATAGGCTTAAAACCAGAGCTATTTACTTCATTAGCAAATCTTGCAGGAGGTTTAGTTTGCGAAAAAGTTGGAGTTGTTCCTATAGATAAAGTTCAATTGATGGAAGAAGCTAAAAAAATGAAGCTAGGAAATTAATTTTGAGTTAACCGTTTTTTTCATTGAGATCATACTTTAAGTATAAATTACACTCGTACTTTACGTAATCCTTCACATTTATCACTTAGACCTAATCGCCTCCACCGGATCAAGTTTAGATGCCGAATAAGCCGGCCAAAACCCAGATAGTGTTCCAATAATAACCGAAACCGTTAATCCAACTACAATGTTTTTAAGAGTAAGAGATATCTGAAAATCTAAACTAGCTGAAATTAGCGAAGTACCTGCAAAAACAATAAGTAACCCTATTGCTCCGCCTATTAAACAAAGCACCACAGACTCCACCAAAAATTGCAACAATATAAAGTAATTTTTAGCGCCTAAAGATTTTTGTATTCCAATGATATTGGTTCGTTCTTTTACCGATACAAACATAATATTAGCAATTCCAAATCCGCCTACTAAAATGGAAAACCCTCCAATAATCCATCCTACTAAATTGATAATGGCAAAAAGTGCTTCCATCTGATTGGCAAGCAAGCTCGATTTATTTAATGCAAAATTATCTTCTTGTGTAGGACTAATTCTTCTTATGGATCGCATAGCACCTTGCACTTCGTTTTCTAATTCCTTTATATCAATATTGTTTTTAGCTTGTATCATTAGGGTAGGTCCATACCTATCCGAACGTATATCCAATACATTTCTTAGATAATTTATTGGCAAGAAAATAGATTTATCAGCCGAAGATCCTAATAAATCTTCGCCTTCTTTATTTAGTACCCCAATTACCGTAATCTTTCTGCCCAACAAAGAAATTTGTTGTCCGATTGGGTTCTGATTAGCGAATAAACCTTCGGAAACAGAATAACCGATAATGGCTAAATTTTTACCGCTTCTGGATTCGTTGGCAGTAAAATACCTGCCATCCATAAAATCAAATGTTCGTAACAACTCATAATCATGAGAATGTGCAGTAATTCCAATACCTTCAATAGTATTGCTCCTGTATTTTACGGTTCTGTTATTTAATTCTACTAAAAAAGAAATGGCATCGGCAGATTGTAATCGTTTTTTTAACTCCTGCTCCTCTTGAATTTGCGGATTTGGGCGTTGAAAATATTTCCACCATGGATAATCATCACTAAAAGCCCAAGGCCATTTTTGTACGTATAATACATTAGAACCCAATTTATTCACACTGGTACGTATGTTATTTTCTAAAGAATCTACAACCGTTAAAACAGAAATGATGGTAAAAATCCCGATAGTGATACCTAATAAAGAAAGAAATGTACGCAGCTTATTTACTCGCAAAGCCTCAAAGGCAAAAAGAAAACTCTCTCTTATGAGTTTTAAGTAAATAGTAAATCGGGCATTATAATTGCGCATATGGAACAAATGTAAGGATATGAACAACGCATAATTGTAATATTTATGAAAGATATTATTAATTAAAAAAATGCTTTTGTTAATTAAACCATATCTATCGTTTAATTTTTACTATTTTCGCAAAATTTTCTATTAAAACTATTCATTCCAAAACATGAAATTATCTCAGTTTTCATTTAATTTACCAGAATCATTAATTGCATATCACCCAACCAATAATCGCGATGAATCGCGCTTATTGGTGTTAGAACGTGCAACAGGTAAAATTGAACACAAAATATTTAAAGACGTTTTATCTTATTTTGATGATAAGGACGTAATGATTTTAAATAACACTAAAGTTTTTCCGGCACGACTTTACGGAAACAAAGAAAAAACCGGTGCTCAAATTGAAGTTTTTTTATTAAGAGAACTAAACAAAGAAATGCGTCTTTGGGACGTGTTGGTAGATCCTGCGCGTAAAATCAGAGTAGGTAATAAATTATACTTTGGTGAAGATGATTTATTAATTGCCGAAGTAGTTGATAATACTACATCCAGAGGCCGTACCATTCGGTTTTTGTTTGATGGCACCGATGAAGAATTTAGAAATGCCGTAGAAATCTTAGGAGAAACTCCTCTGCCTAAATATATAAAACGTAAAGCCGAACCTTCTGATAAAGACAGGTACCAAACCATTTTTGCAAAACATGAAGGTGCAGTTGCAGCCCCTACTGCCGGATTGCATTTTAGTCGCGAACTGTTAAAAAGACTAGAACTTAAAGGAGTAGATTTTGCTGAAGTTACACTACACGTTGGGTTAGGCACTTTCCGCGCAGTTGAGGTAGAAGACTTAACGAAACACAAAATGGATTCAGAGCAATTCATTATCAACCCAAAGGATGCAGAATTAGTAAATAATGCCATAGCCAGAAAAAGCAAAGTTTGTGCGGTTGGTACTACTTCTATGCGTGCCATTGAATCTGCAGTATCTGCCAATAAGATATTAAAACCTGCAAATGAATGGACAAGTAAATTCATTTTCCCGCCATATGATTTTAGCATTGCCAATGCCATGATTACTAATTTTCATACACCACAATCTACTTTATTGATGATGGTAGCTGCTTTTGGAGGATATGATCATGTGATGAAGGCATATGAAGTTGCTGTAAAAGAAAAATATCGCTTCTATAGTTATGGCGATGCCATGTTAATTATTTAACCAACCAACAGGCATTATATTCCATGATTTTGAGTTATTAATTAAAAGTAGATACCGCTTTACAAGTTAATGGTTTCATGAAACATTATGCAGTTATAGTAGCCGGAGGTAGCGGAACAAGGATGGAAGATGTTCTTCCAAAACAGTTTCATGAGCTAAATGGATTACCGATTATCATGCACAGTATTCTGGCATTTGCAAAAAATCAATTTCAACCAGAAATAATATTAGTATTAAACGTTCACTACCACGATGTATGGAATACGCTATGCGATAAACACAACTTTACAACTCCTATCCATTTGGTAAATGGTGGTATTAACCGATTTGAAAGTGTAAAAAAGGGATTGAAAAACATAGATACTAAAAGCATAGTTGCTATACACGATGCAGTTCGTCCGTTGGTTAGTGATGCTTTAATTACCAAATGCTACCAGAGTGCATCGCAATTTGGTAGTGGAGTTGCAGGAATTGCTTGCACAGATACGGTGAGATTTTTAAGAGATTCCGGAAGTATTAGTGTAAAAAGAGAAGAAGTATTTTTAATGCAAACTCCACAAACGTTTAAAACCGAATTAATAAAAAAAGCTTACGACCAAGAATATAGAACAGAATATACAGATTGTTCTTCTGTTGCAGATAGAATTGGAGTACCCATACATGTAGTGCAAGGCTCATCCGAAAACATTAAAATAACATACCCACAGGATTTGAAATTTGCCGAAATATTATTGAGTAAAATTTAAACAAAATAGTAACCAACCTTTAAAATCACTTATCCGCATGATTTAATACTTGCGAAATTCATAATTCTTAATTTAAAATATGGCATTACAATGCGGAATAGTTGGCCTACCCAACGTCGGAAAATCTACTTTATTTAATTGTTTATCCAATGCAAAAGCACAAGCAGCAAACTTCCCGTTTTGTACTATTGAGCCAAACATTGGGGTTATTACTGTACCCGATGAACGATTAACTAAATTGGCTGAACTGGTTAAACCCAACAAAATTGTTCCAAATAATATTGAGATTGTAGATATTGCAGGATTGGTTAAAGGAGCAAGTAAAGGCGAAGGTTTAGGTAACCAATTTTTGGGAAATATTCGTGCGACAAGTGCTATAATTCATGTTTTGCGTTGTTTTGAAGACCCAAACGTAATACATGTGGACGGATCGGTAGACCCAATTAGAGATAAAGAAATTATTGATACCGAACTGCAATTAAAAGACCTTGAAACTATTGAAAAGAAATTACAAAAAGTAGATAAAGCGGCCCGCACCGGTGATAAAGACGCAAAAAAAACGTTTGAAATCTTATCTATTTATAAAAATCATTTATCCTCCGGAAAATCTGCCAGAACTGCTCCGATTGAAGAAAAAGATAAAGAACAAATTGAAGATTTATTCTTGTTAACCGTTAAACCGGTGATGTACGTTTGCAATGTAGATGAAAATTCGGTTGTAAGCGGAAATGATTTGGTAAACAAAGTAAAAGAAGCCGTAAAAGACGAAAATGCCGAAGTATTGATAATCTCTGCAAAAATTGAATCGGAAATTGCTGAGTTAGAATCTTACGAAGAAAGAAGTATGTTTTTGGAAGATTTAGGCTTAACGGAATCTGGTGTAAGTAAACTAATTAAATCGGCTTATAGATTATTAAACCTCTCGACCTATTTCACTGCCGGTGTGCAAGAAGTTAGAGCATGGACCATTACTAAGGGAATGACAGCTCCCGAAGCTGCTGGTGTTATTCATACCGATTTTGAAAAAGGTTTTATACGTGCCGAAGTAATTAAATACCAAGATTTTATTACACTTGGTTCAGAAAATGCATGTAAAGAAGTTGGCAAGCTTAGTGTTGAGGGAAAAACCTATGTGGTAGAAGACGGAGATATTATGCACTTTAGGTTTAATGTTTAAAAATTAGAAGATAGGAAATAGAGTTTAGATAAAATTAAACCTTCTAAACAACTCAACCAATCACCTAACTCCCCCAACCGTATTTAATTTTCTATTTCCAATTAATTCATCAAATCTAGAACCTGGTTTGCGGTAATAAACATACAGCGAGTAATTGTTTTCAGTTTGATAAAAACTACCTTCAAATGGTATTTCATCAACTTTTCTGGAGTCTTCATCCACTACCACATATTGGTAATCGTACACTCCTTGCTTAAGCAAATGTATTCCGACGTAAGCTCTCTCTTGTTCATTATAAAACAAACGATAGTCAGAATTTAGTCCCCAATTAGTAAATCCGCCACTCAAAAAAACACTTTTACCTAAAATAGGCTGAGGGCTAATTAATTTAAAATGCACATAAGTATAGTCTGCTTCAATCTCCGGGCTGGTTCCTTCCTGAAAACGAATAAAAAACCTCCCATTATTGTCAAAATTACTTGTATATCTTCTAATGTTTCGGCTTGCATCTGGCTTTAAATAGATATTAAAAAGCTTTTTATCTTCCACAATTAGTAAAATATTTTCTGATTTAAACCTTAGTGTTCGAGAATCTAATAATCTGAATTCATTGCCTCCATTAAAAGTACCAGCATCTACTTCTTCATACACCAATTCATTTGCTCTTACAAAAACAGGACGAATAATAGGCTGCATGTTATCCCAACGATCGTTTTGGGTTATTACTACCTTAATTTCATCAAATGGGTTTCCTATAGATAATCTTGGATGCTGAATGCTAAAATTAATTTTTTGCTGACGATCACGTTCCTCCACCGAACTAGAAAAAGTAAACTCTGTTTGTAGTCCAACTTTGGTTTCTAAAACAAAAAACCTTCTGGTTAATACCAAATTTTGCGGGTTATTATTTTCATACACTTTGAGTAAATAATTTCCCGAAACCAGTGGCTTTACATTAAAATTAGGAAACCTAGCAGAGTAATGAACATAAGGCTGTAGGGTATTTAAAGAAAAACGGTAATCATTTATTGGCTCATCGCCAAAACCGTCCATGTAATCAATTGTGGATAAATTGGAAGATTTCCAATCCCATGTACAATGCTCAATGGTGTAATAATAATTTTTTATTACTGCCGATAAATCATCAAATCTCAATTCTAATTCGTCTTCGCTGCCTAATATTAAAATAGGAGTTGATTGTTCTTGCTTGGCATTAAATAATTGAACTGATTTTATTTCGGGACGATACTCTTTATCTTCATACTGTAATTGTGCCTTTGCAAATTGCACAATACATATACTTAAGAATAGGAGTATTATTTTTTTCAATTTATTCTAATTCTAAAATTTGGGTTGCAATTGCTTCCCATTGTTTTTTATTTTGTTGGATAGTCTTTTGCACTTGTTCATAACGTTGATTAATTGACTGAAATTTTATTGCATCTGAATAAATAGATTCTAAGGACATTTCTTTCTCAAGCTCAAGTTTTTCTTCTTCCAATTCGGCCAGTTGATTTTCTATTTCTTCTATGTCTTTCTTTAGTTTTTTGACTAATTTATCTTGCTCATTCGAAAGTTTTACTACTTTCTCAGGTTTAGCTTCTGTTTTAGGACTAGTTGTAGCGGCAACTTTTAAGCCAACATCTGTTTTTCGTTTCTCTTGCCATTCTTCATACTCTTTATAAGTACCCGGATACTCTTTAAGCTGCTCATCTTCAATAAACCATATTTTATTTGCAACTTCATCTAATAAAAACCTGTCGTGAGAAACCACAATGAAAGTCCCTTCATATTGTTGCAAAGCCTGTATTAAAATATTTACAGATTGTATATCTAAGTGATTGGTTGGTTCGTCTAGCACTAAAAAGTTAGCATCAGAGGTTAAAGTTTTAGCTAATGCCACTCTAGATTTTTCTCCTCCGGATAGCACTCTGATTTTCTTGAAAACATCATCGCCTGCAAATAAAAAACAACCCAATAAACCTCTTATTTCTGTATCGGTATAGGTTGGAGCAAATGCGCGCAATTCATCTAATAAGTTATTTTCTAAATGCAGAGATTCCAGTTGATGCTGTGCAAAAAAGGTTTGTGTTACATTATGCCCGCGAGTTACAGTACCGGTGTAGGATTCTGTGCCAGCAATAATGCGTAACAACGTAGATTTTCCTTTACCATTTGCACCAATTAATGCAATTTTATCTCCTTTTTCGATATCAGCATTTGCATTTTTTAGAATGGAATTGTTTGGATAAGCTTTAGAAACATCTCGCAAATTAATTACCGTTCTGCCCGAAGCCTTTCCGAACCGAAACCGGAAATTAACCGATGGTCCATCCCCTTCAACAGCGTTAACACGCTCCATTTTATCTAGTGCTTTTATGCGCGATTGAGCCATTTTAGCTTTACTAGCTTTAGCTCTAAAGCGGTTTATTAAAGCTTCTTCCTGCTTTATGTATCGTTGCTGATTATTAAATTCATTTCGTTGTATTTCTTCTCTTAATTCCTTTTCTTCTACATAAAATGAATAATTTCCGGTATACGGAGTTAATTTGCCACGCTTCACTTCAACCGTTTTTCTAATTACTCTATCTAGAAAAAATCTATCGTGAGATACAATTACTATAGCGCCGCTAAAATTTTGCAGATAGGTTTCAAGCCATTTAATGGAAGGTAAATCTAAGTGGTTGGTAGGCTCATCCAGAAGCAATAAATCTGGTTCTTGTAATAAAATTTTTGCCAACATCACGCGCATCCGCCATCCCCCTGAAAATTCTGCCAATGGTCGTTGGCTATCTTGTGCTGTAAAGCCCAATCCTGCTAATATTTCTTCTGCTTTATATTGAATGGTATAGCCATCCAGCGCCTGAAATTCTTCTTGCTTTTTACTTAAATCCTGAATTAATTTATCCTCATAATCTGTTTCCAGCTTATGTAAAATTTCTTCAATCTCATCGTGCAATTGGTTTTGACGCTCAAAAGCCTCCATGGCTACGTGCAAAATGGTATTTTCTGAATGATAAGAAAGTAAATCTTGGTTTAAATACCCAATTTTTACCTCTTTAGACATAGAAATAGAGCCCGAAGTTGGGGTATACTCCCCTACTATAAGTTTTAATAAGGTAGATTTTCCGGTACCATTTGCCCCAATTAATCCAATTTTTTCTCCCGGTTTAATGTGCCAATCGGCTTCATCATAAATGGCACGAGCGCCAAATTCAAAAGTTAAGTTATTTATCGAAATCACGGCGCAAAGATAATTTTTTGTTTGGTCTTTGACGTTGACTTAAACTCATACTTTGACCTTGTTGTTGATGTGTTGAACTGTTGATGTATTCATAGGGTTTAGAAAGTTTAGTAGAGTAGCGCTTATGGTTTAACATATCCTATTTGTAATTCGTAATTCGTAATTCGTAATTCGTAATTCAAATCTAATATCTCATATCAAACATCTAAACTATAATTACTAATTAACTGCTAAGATGGCATAAAGATTATTAAATATACGTTCCAATAAGCTGGTTTCTTTGGTAATGATATCAGCTTGAGCGGTAAATCCTTCTTTTAAGTCTAGATGTTTTTTGTAATTTGTTCTTAAATCAGAAGGTAAAGTTACATTTGCTTTAAAGAATTTTTCGTTGTTTTTTATAGCAGATATGTAGCTGATGCTACCTTTTATTTGACCAAACTCCTGAGACGGAAATGCATTAAAACGAATAATTACTTCCTGTCCAACTTCAACCTTACCAAATGCAAATTGTTGAACAATCAACTCACCCATGAACCTGTTTTCGTCTGGTTTACTCATGATATAAAACAAAGTCTTAGAAGGCTCAACCCATTTCCCTTCCGAAACATTATCGGTAAAAACTATCAAACCCGAAATGGTACTTTTTAACACATACTCACGATCCCATGCATCTATTTTACTTTTCAAATCATTTACATTGGATAAAAAAGTAACTTTTGTCTTTGAGACTTCCGCTGAAAGTTCTAACAGTTGCTGCTGTTTAATATTTTGTTGTGTTCTGTTATTTATAATAGCATTCTGTGTATTTTGAAGTGGTAATTGTTTGTTCAATAATTTGCTTTCTTCTCTTTTAAATTCTAAAGGTGAAATAACATTACCTTCAGCAAGTTGCTTATATGCCAAAAATTCTTTTTCTGAAATAGCATAATCCTCTTGTTGAATGTTTAATTGTCTTTGTAGTGAATTATAAATCAGGCGCAAATCAGATAGTTCCTTGTTTATCAAATTGGCTTTTTGAGAATAAATACCATTACTTAAAAATTCTTTAAATGATATAAAAGATTCGAAGAATTGTTGATACGAAATCTGTAATTCTCCTAAATGATTATTGTTTGGCAAATTAATACTCAGTAATTTTTCGAAATTCTCTATGCGAATATTAGCTTGTATGCTATCGATTACTTCTTTAACTAGAATTATGTCCGAATAATTAGAGTTGCTCTCTAAAAACCCTAAAACCTGCCCGCTATCTACCCTATCATCTTCTTTAACCAAAAGTTTTAGCAATTTTCCGGATCTTAGGGGTACGATTTCTTCTGGTACATTAAGAGAAAAAACCGTTAATTCTGCCTGTATTTTATCGGGAGTTTTAATCCAAGCCGAAATCCAAACTATCATTATTAAAATTACTAGAAACACCGTGATGCCCCACCGTACAATCCAGGAAGGTATTGCGGTAATGATTTCGTGAATTTCTTCACTATGTACAGATTCTTGTTCCGGCATATTTAATTTCCTAATTCTAATTGATTGCGAACTAATGTGTAATAGTTTCCGCGTAATGCAGTAAGCTCTTCATGAGTTCCCTCTTCTGTAATTTCACCGTTGTCCAATAGTATAATTTTATCGGCATTACTTACTGTGCTTAGCCGGTGGGCTACCACCACCACCGTTTTGTCTTTAAAATGAGTATTCAAATTATGAATAATTACCCGCTCGTTGTTTGCATCTAATGCATTGGTAGCTTCATCTAGAAATAAATAAGTTGGATCTTTATAAATAGCCCTTGCTATTAATAATCTTTGTTTTTGACCCTGACTAATACCATTACCCTCGGCCCCAATTTTTGTATATATTCCTAAGGGTAAGTTATTTATAAAATCATTTATATTGGCTAATTCCATAGCCTGTTTTAGTTTTTGCACATCCACCCTATCTACTCCTACCGCTATATTGTTGGCAATGGTATCGGAGAAAATGAATCCCTCCTGCATTACCACTCCGCAATTTTTTCTCCAGAAATCTGGTTTAAAATCCCGTATAGAAGTATTGCCAATCTTTATATCGCCTTTGTAATTAGTGTAAAAGCCCAATAAAAGTTTCAGAATAGTTGTTTTACCGCTACCACTCATCCCTACTATTGCGGTTGTTTTACCTTCGGGGATGGTCAGGTTCAAATTTTTCAGCACTTCTTCATTACCTGCCCCTGGATATTTAAAATATACATTCTGCAGGTAAATGGATTTTTTAGCCGGTAAATCGGTTGAGAAATGTCGGTTAGTTGGTTCTTCGTCTTCCAATTCGTGTATTTCGTTCAAGCGAGCCAAGCTAATTTTGGCATCCTGGTAGGATTGTATAAAACTTAAAAATTGCTCTACTGGGCTGTTTAACTGACCCACAATATATTGTATCGCCAACATGGCACCCAAGGTTAAATCGCCGGCTACCACCAATCTGGCTACCAGAAATAAGATGAAAATATTTTTTCCTTCATTTATAAACATGCCGCCTGCTTGTTGGTATTGTCCCAATGCCAATGATTTTACGTTGTAAGTAAAAAGCTTTGCTTGTATGCGCTCCCATGACCAACGTTTTTGCTTTTCACTAGAGGCGAGCTTAATTTCCTGCATACCAGAAATTAATTGTATAATTTCACTTTGGTTTTTAGAAGAAATCGCAAACTTTTTGTAGTCTAATTGTTTACGCTTTTCTAAAAACGCAACCACCCATAATCCATATAAAATAGTTGCTCCAACAAAAACGATAAAAATCTGGCTATTATAATATGCCAATACAAAAGAAAAAATAATTAAATTAAAGAGTGAAAAAACTATTTGTAGGGTTTGACCAGTTAAGAAACTTTCTATCCTGCGCTGATCACCCATGCGCTGCATGATGTCGCCAGTGTGCTTGGTATCGAAATAACTAATAGGTAAGCGCATTAGTTTTGCCAAAAACTCCGATAATACCGTAATGTTGATTCTGGTACTGATGTGTAATAAAATCCAAGAACGGATAAAATCTACACTCATTCTGCCCAGCAACAGCATAAATTGTGCAATAAGAATAAGGTAGATGAAACTTAGGTTGGCAGTTCCAATACCCACGTCCACAATACTTTGCGTAAGAAACGGAAAAATGAGTTGTAACAAACTGGCAACCAAAAAGCCGGCAACCAACTGCAAAACCAACTTACGATACCTGAAAAACTGCTGGAAAAATAGCCCAAAGTTGAGAGGTTTGGGTTTCTCGTCAGGTTCATTATAAAAATTAGGGCCGGGTTCTAGCAACAAAGCAATGCCAACAGAACTGCCATTATTTTTAAAGCTTAGCCAATGCTCTAAAAACTCATTGATACCATATACCATTTTGCCTTTACCGGGGTCGGCTACAAATACTTTGTTGCGGCTTATTTTATAAACTACCACAAAATGATTCTGCGACCAGTGCACTATGCAGGGCAAGACGGCTTCTTTTAACTGCTCAAAAGTAATTTTTACACCTGTGGTACGGAAACCTATTTTTTCTGCGGCATTTGCCATGCCCAACAGGGTTACGCCCTCTTTGTTTATCTCGGTGTATTCTCTAAGGGTTTGTATGCTATATTTTCGCCCATAATGCGCCGCTACCATCCGTATACAAGTTGGCCCACAGTCCATTTGATCGGTTTGGAGGTAGAATTTTTTCATGGTTTGGTAAGAAGTAAATTGTGCAATTTTTCCTTTAAGATTACGATATGTTCTGGATAACTTGCTCTAAATATTATTAATCCATTTTTATCTACTAAAAATAATGTTGGATAAAGTTCAACGTTTAGTTTATAAGATAAATAGGATATGTTGGGCTTATCTCTAAATTCTAATATATGCTGCCAATTCATTTCATATCTATCAATAAATTCTCTATATTTCAAACTATCTTTTAAAGATTCGTAACCGACACTAATTATTGATAGATTATTTTTTGAATACGTTTTGCTTAAATTAACTAAATCTGGAATTAATTTTATACAAGGGGCACACCAAGTACCCCAAAAGTCAATCAAGTAATACTCGGAATTTCTTCCACTTTTAACTTTATCAAAATCATATAAATAAGTCCCAGGGTTATATCCAAAATGCCTTGTCGCTTCACCTATTCTCAGTAGAATGATAGTATCAGCTGTCAAAGAAACTTTATCAATTACATACTTTTTATTAGATAAATAAAATGTATCTATTAATCTATTGGCTAATTTTAAATCGCTAAAGACATTACTCTCAAGTTCATTAGTTATTATGTCTGCTCTAGATCTATCCAATTTATAATTTACTCCAGCAAAAATATTACTAATCTTAATTATGTAGTTTAATGTATCAACTGCAAAAAATCCTGTACGATGTTGATCATTTGCGATGTAAATGTATAGTGCTTCTTTTAAAGAATTGACAAACTTGGTTGAATCTGTTATTGTCAATTCGTATTTAATTTTGGCTTTTGCTGATTTAATTTCAATGCCATTATAATAATCGTATTTTACTGTGATTGATGGTATTGAATCGATATTGTTAGTTTTATGCAGATATCGTTCATTTTCTTCAAATTCATTGTTGTTATTAGAATCGATGTATAACAGAATATCATTATTAGAGCTAATACCAACCAAAATATCGATTGATTCATTTACTTCAGAATTAATTAATCTGGTAGTATCAACATCATATTCTTTAACAAAATTTAAAAAATTTGTTGTTTCTAATAAACCACTTTTATACTTGTAATAACGAAATTGTTCAATCTGAAAATGATAAGTATAAATTTTATAACTTTTAAGCTGCCTTTTTAGACTATCCTGTGCTAGTTTTTTGTCGTAATCATATACAGGTGCATAACCTCTACTAAATGGCTTGTGTCCTTTTGATACTACAGTATTAATAACTATTCTTTCTTGCGAAAGTGAAATGAATGGTAATAAGAAAATAATAAGTAACGTTAAATTAGACAATTTCATAACCAAAAAATGTTTAATAACATGTGGTTGATAATTTCTCAACCACATGTTAGTTTAATTAATTACTTCCACAAATTTTTTCTTCTTGAACACCGGGTTTATCACATTTTACAGATGTACTATTTGCTGTACAAACACCTCCTGAACAATCAACAGATAATGTTACTCCATTACTACACTTTGTGGAACATTTGGCGGCAAATTCATCTGCAAGTTCAGGATCCGTATTACCACCTAATATTTGTTTCATCTCTTTCCTAGAAAGTTTCCGAAAATTTATATTATTTTTCATAAACATCTTATTATTTCATGACTTTCACTTGAACTTATGTAACAGGATACATATTTACCGTCTTCAGAGGCACACGTGCTTCCAGAACATTTTATTTCCCTTCCATTTGAACATGTTGTACTACATGTTACTGTTCCGTCTCCAGCTAACATTGGTTCTGTACCTCCAAGTAAATTTTTCATCTCACTCCGAGATAATTTTTGATAATTTTTCATGTTATTAAATTTTTAAGTTTGTAAAACCCCTCCTCTTTGTCTCCTCCCCATCCCGATGACTATCGGGAGGGAGGAGAAAGCTGGGGGGTTAATTTTTCTTTAATTGTTTGCCATTTTGGTAGGCAAGCCCGTTTACAGCGGGTTATCACTTGAAGTCTATTGCATCTATTGTGGCAGTATTATATTTTTAATCTACTTTGTTTTTTGCTCATAGCTGAATAAACTTCCGCCTACCTAGCCGGCGGTTTGGCTTAAAGTTTATTTGTACCTTTCTACCAAATTCCCATTTTTTGTCTTGTGTATTTATAATTAATTCTGTGTCTGTCTATAATAGACGCTATAGCTTGACCAATTTTCATATTAAAATAAAAATGATCCTGATTTCTAAAATCACTTAGAGGAAATGATACAGAATTAATATATATAAAGTGGAAATCAGAAGTAATATTAAAGTCTACCAAATCTAAATTAACAACTAAACTATCATTTGAAGGGTTTAAACCAGCATGTATACTCAATTTATAGAATGGCTTGGTTATTTTTGATAAGTTTTTTGAAATTTTTTTTCTATATAGATAGTTTTCGTTGCTAAAATTATAATAACCCGACCCTATTTGATTAACCACTAAAGCATTGTTAACAGTGCGTTTTATATATTTTTTTTCTATTTTATTTAGCAATTTATCCTCTATTATTAATTTATCTAATACAATCGTATAGTCAGGGTTAGGTGTTTTGACTGGTTGTAAACGACTACTTGTCGGAATCAAATCATATATTAATAGGCAACTTCTGCTAGTTATAGATTTAAAATCTGAGTCAAGATTAAACTCTATTTTTTCTAAATCTGGGTGATTATTTTGTGTATATGTAGTTTGTAGTATACGATTGAAGTTTATTTTTTCATTATTTTTCAACTTCATGCCAACGTATTTAGCCAATGCTTCTGTTTTATCTGGATATGTAATTTTTATTAATGCAAAATGTAATCTATTATATCGTTCTGATGTATCTGTATGAGTAAAATCAATTTTATATGTCTTATTGAGGTGCTGTAAAGAATCGAAAATAGATAAAGTCATTTTTTGATATTCATTAAAATACTCTAGATATCTATTTGCCGGATTAACAATCTCAACACCAGAAATTAAAAACGGTTGATTCAGAATACTTTTCTTGGTATTGCAACCAAACGTAAACATCAATGCAGTTAGAAATAACCAACTTTTTAAAAAACTAATTTTCATGATTTTATACTTAAAAAGATTAAAACGGGATGAGCTAATGCCCATCCCTTAACTTTAATTACTCTGCAATTTGAGCACATGATGCACAGTTTGTGCCGTGTGTTTCATCACAATGTACTGTACATTCAAAAAGGCTTCTACCGCCACATTGCCCATCATCACCTTGCTTTTGCCATTCACCTCCGATGTTACAGTATATGTTATTACTATTATAACCACTGCCACCCATTACTCTTTTCATCTCTTCGCGAGATAATTTTTGATAATTTTTCATGTTATTAAATTATTTAAGTTTGTAAAATCTGTATGGCCGTAAACCAGACAGATGATTTATTTAGTTGTTGCCCTGCTTTGGTGGGACATTCCCTGAAACCTGTTGCATCCCATGCAGCAGGTTTCTTTTTTTACTTATTTCTTTTTGTGATTTCATTAAAATTATCTTCAAAATCCGCCTACCAAGCCGACGGTTCGGCTTAATATATTAGTTGTTGTTTCAAAAACGTTTCTAATTCTGTAGAACTAAATCCCTTCAATACAATCTTGCCTCTGGAGTCTACTAGAAATTTCTCCGGTACAGAAACTACCCCAAATGAACTTTTTATGGCTGATTGATTACTTAAATCTGATAATTGTAACCAAGGAATTTCATCTTTTTCTATGGCATCCAACCAATTGGTTTTATCGGTATCCAAGGATACTCCAACTATATCAAAACCAAACTTCCGATATTTGTCATATAGTAATTTAAGCTTAGGATGCTCTTCTCGGCATGGGATACACCAAGATGCCCAAAAATCTACCAATGTAAGGTCGTTTTTTGAGAAATCCACCGTTAACTTTTCATTATTAACTGTATTGGATACTAATGGCGGTGCAGTTTCTAAATTATGGTATTTCTTCAGGCGTTCGTATTTATTGAAGGCTTGTTTAAACTCTATTGTATTTTTATACTTATTTGGAATATTTTCTAAATGTATTTGTATTCTATTTACAACTTGTATCCCTGTAACACAGCTAGACCATAATTCATTAATTATAAGTAGTGTTGAGGGGGAATTATTATTGCTTAAAATTAAATCAATAACTTCTTCGCAGTATTTAGGAAATACTATGTTATTCTTATAGTTTTCATAATTTAATGTGTAATAGTCGACACTGTCGGTAATAGATTTATGTAAAAAATGAAGAATTAATGAATCATTATGTTTCTTATATTCAGCTAATTGATTACTAACTCGCGAGATAAGCTTCGTTCCTTCAAATAATATGTTATTATCAAAACAAGTTGTAATCCAATTATCTCTTATAGTATGAAATTCATTAAGATTATTAGATATATTTTTAATAACTGAATTGTTTGTAATATAAACAGGTGGACCGCTAGTAGACTTTTTAGTTTTATAATTAATGATATAAAAGTCTTCTATTGGGACTTTAACCGTTGTTTTTAAGACATTTACAAACTGAGTATCAAATAACAGCTTGGAGTAATCTTTTGTAAATAACTCTACTTGCACAATCTCAGTATTATCTTTAATATTAATATTTAGAGTAAAATTAATTTGTTTATTTCCTTTATTACACGAAAACAGTAGTAACATTAAGAATAGATACAATTTATTTTTCATTTTTTAAAAGTAAAAACAGGGAGATTTTCATCTCCCTGTAAATTAAACTAACATTGTGATGTAGAATTGGTCATTTTATAGCCACCGCTATTTTGACATTCAGCCCGAGCGGGACTACACGTCTTATTTATGGTTGTATGTTCTCCAGACCAGAAACAACAAACAAAAGAATTGCCCTCAACACCAGCACAAGGATCTGTACCTGCAAGCGTTGGTGGTGGTACATCACCACCCAAAACGTGTTTCATCTCTTCGCGAGATAATTTTTGATAATTTTTCATATTATTAAATTATTTAAGTTTGTAAAATCTGTATGGCCGTAAACCAGACAGATGATTTATTTAGTTGTTGCCCTGCTTTGGTGGGACATTCCCAGAAACCTGTTGCATCCCATGCAGCAGGTTTCTTTTTTCATCTTCTTTTTTATTTTTAGCTCATAGCTTATGCCTAATAGCTAATTAAACTCCGCCTACCAAGCCGGCGGTTCGGCTTAAAGATTGGGTAGTATGTATTTTATATCGTGTAAGGTATACTGCTCGGGCAATAATCTGCCATTTACTAAATAACTTGGGGTAGCGTTAATTTTAGCTTCTTCTACCCAGTTAAACACTTTTTGCAAATCCTGCTCCACCTCGGTAAGGTAATTTACCGGATATGCTTCTATCCAGGCGCTTAAATCGGTAAAACGTGTGGCATACCAACTGTTTAATGCTTCTTGCACCAGATGGGGCTGCTGTTTTCGTATGTTAAAAACGTGTCTGGCAAAACGGTATTTGTCATCGTTTTCTTCTAAAATAAATACAAGAAGTAACTTTATTTTTAGTTCATCGTTGTGTTTCAACCAATGTACTATCACCTCATGTGCTTTTTTACACGGTCCACAAAATGGATTAGATATTATTAGTAGTTCATTGTCTGCATCCTCATTACCTAAAGTTATACTCATATTATTTGTAACTGGTTGTAAGAGAGGTTGTGCATATAAAGCTTGTTTAAAAACATCCACATTGTACTTAAACTTAGTTAACTGCCTATTTGCTGCCTTGTATTGCAGGTAGTTTGCTACCTTAGGTTTCAGAAGTAACCAAAATATACCGGGCAGGGCAAATAAACTCATTACCTGAATATCCCCTACAGTAAATTGCCAATTAAGGGGTACAAAAAATAAAATAGTACTTATTGCATGCAATACAATAAGTACTTGAATTGCCAGACATAGCTTGCACCAGGTTTTAGCAATGACCCACTGGTAAAAAACCGAGTAAAATACAAAAGGGGTTGCCAGCAGACTAATGGCTTGCAAAAAATAAATACTCTCTGCCATGCCACTAAATAACCAAAGCATGAGAGTACCGGAATAATAAATTAGGCCTACATCCGAGAGGCTAAGCCAAGAAGTGAGTTTAGCTGCTTTAGTATCCAACAAATTATTACAATCGTTCTTTTTAACCGAAGCATTACATAGCTTGTGTACAAGCGGATTATTTCTGTCAACACTTTGTAATACCAAAATGGCGGAAATAGTCCAACCTGCAAGGAACAAAACACCTAATGTGATATAATAGGGTAAAGTAATACTGCTGTATTGGATGGTAACAGAAAGAGTGATAGCAAATATTATAGTTATTGTTAGAATAGTTAGTGCTTGTTTCAGTTTACTGGTTATTATACCGGACGGCAATTTTACATCCTCCGAGAGCAGTACTACCCCTGTCCATTTCTTTTCAAACTCCGTTAAACTTTCTTTTACCGTTTTATCGTTTATGCGGTAGTGTATAGTATCGCTAGATACCTGCAAGACAAGTGCAAAAACGCCACAATGTGTATGTAGGTGTGCCAAGAAAGGGGTGGTAATGGTTACTAGTTCGGTAAGCGTAATTCTGGTAGCCACGTTTTTGTACCCATTGAGGTTTAACACGTCGCTGATGCTGAGCAAGCTGGGATAGTAAGGGTGCCTGGTAAGTTCAGCCAATAATGCCGTTTGGTTGGGATTAGTTTTGCACAAAGACAGCAATGCACTTAAAGCCCAAGAGGCATTATCCTGAACAGAAGTAGAGCGAAATAATGTAATCATAGGTTAGCGGAGGTTGAGTTGTGTTCTTTTCTACATATATTATTTGGCTTTTTTAGTTTAGGTAAGATGAATGTACGGCGTTTATAATAAATAACCAAATAAAATTAAAAGAATTTTAGCCCCCCCCCCCACTTAATATGCTGATAATCAGTAATAAATTTTTTAGCAGAACTGTTTGAATTGTTGAACTGTTGAACTGTTGAATTGTTGAACTGTTTAGGAGGTTTAGAAAATTTAGTCGCCTAGCGCTTGTGGTTTAACATATCATAATTCATAATTTAAAATCCAACATCAATAAATGCTACTTTTGCAACCGTATGTATCGCTTCATAAAACCCATCTTTTTTTTATTCGACCCTGAAAAAATTCATCATTTTGTAGTTGGATTACTAAAATTTGCACACAAAATTCCCGGAAATAAACAAACTCTAAAAGCTGTTTATAGTTATCAGCATGCCTCTTTAGAAAAAGAAGTGTTTGGTTTAAAATTTCCGAACCCGGTTGGCTTGGCTGCTGGTTTCGATAAAGATGCCAAGTTTTATAAAGAGATAGCTAGTTTCGGGTTTGGTTTTGTGGAAATTGGCACCTTAACACCTAAACCCCAGGATGGCAATCCAAAACCCAGGATGTTTAGATTAAAAACGGATGAAGCTTTAATTAATAGGATGGGTTTTAATAATGAAGGAGTTGATGCCGCCGTAGAACGTTTGAAAGATCGCAAACCAGGGTTAATCATTGGTGGTAATATTGGAAAAAATAAAAACACCCCAAATGAAGAAGCCATACATGATTATGTGTATTGTTTTCGCAAATTATATCCTTATGTAGATTATTTTGTGGTGAACGTAAGTTCGCCGAATACTCCTGATCTCCGTCAGTTGCAAGAGAAAGAGCCTCTAAAAATACTCTTAAATACACTCATGGCAGAAAATACTGGTCAGTCGTCCAAACCTATATTACTTAAAATTGCTCCTGATTTAAGCAATGAACAATTAGATGATATCGTAGAAATAGTGGTGGAAACCAATATAGCTGGTGTAATTGCTACCAATACCACCATTGATAAACGAGATTTGAAAAGCGATAAAACTCTTACCCAACAAACAGGTGGACTAAGTGGAAAACCATTACGAGCAAGAAGTACAGATGTTATCCGATACTTACATACAAAATCAAATGGCAATTTCCCGATTATTGGAGTAGGTGGCATACATAGCCCGGCAGATGCAGTGGAAAAACTGGAAGCAGGAGCTAGCTTAGTTCAAGTTTATACCGGATTTATTTATGAAGGCCCTGGTTTGGTAAAACGAATTTTGAAAGCAATAGCATTAAGTACACGTTAATTTTTTCAGCTTATTCATTCAAAACAAAAAATCCCGAACGAGTTGAAGATTCGGGATAATAGAAAAAATACAATTTAACCTTATTTAGCTTTTAATTCTGCCTCTAGTTCAGAGATTAAAGCGTTATTCTTAGTGGTTTGGCTCGAAGCTTTTTCTAAACTTCTGCTACCTATTTCTTTAGTGGTTAAACGTTTAATGCTTTCGTTTAATAAACGCGAAACGGTTTTATTTTTTCTGTCTTTACGTTTTAATCTGGTTACTCCCATGGTGTTTATTTACTTACTTTTTGTTGAGGTCGAGAGCGGATTCGAACCGCTGTACAAGCTTTTGCAGAGCTCTGCCTAGCCACTCGGCCACCCGACCTTTTCGGTTTAATTTATTAAGCCTGCAAAGATAATAAATATATGATGTGCAACAAGCAATTTATCTATTTCTGCTAATTTCTGAGCAAATGATAGATGTTGCTATAGCTACATTGAGTGATTCTGCTTTGCCAAATGCCGGAATGGTGAGGCTTTTATTCATTTTTGCTTGTATGCTTGCCGAAATTCCCTTGGATTCATTACCCAAAACCAATACACCATCTGAATAAAAAGTTTGATGATATAGGCTATCTCCACCTAATACTGCACCATAAATGGTTCGCGATTCTTTTTCTAAATATTGCTCCAAGTCAACTTCTTCTACCTGCACTCTAAAAATAGAACCCATACTAGCTTGTACCACTTTTGGACTATAAGCATCGGTGGAGTTAGCAGAAAGTTTAATTTCAGTAATGCCAAACCAATCAGCAATACGAAGGATGGTACCCAAATTACCAGGATCTTGTATATCCTCTAAAACTATTGTCCAATTAAAATTTGTATCCAACTTATGCGTTACAACAACGGAAGGAATTGCTACAACAGCTAACACTTGATTTGGAGTAGTGAGTAAACTAATTTTTTTTAACTCGCTTTCAGAAAGCAAATGGATTTGTGTATTTTTCGAAAGTTTTTGGTGTGATTGTTGCAATTTAATGAAGTAGTTTTCAGTGCAGAAAATAGATTCAATACTAAAATCAGATAATAGAAGTTCGTCTACCATCTTTACGCCTTCTACAATAAATTTACCATGCTTTGCCCGATATTTTTTCTGGCTTAAAGCATTTATATAACTAATTTGTGATTTGGAAATCATCCTTTACTAAAAATATACATCGCAGCACAATATTAGTGATTTTAGCTTGTATTGTATTTTCTTCCTGTAGGCCTGCAAAATACATTGGTAGCGATCAAAAATTGGTGCATAAAACGGAATTAGTTGGTGTAGACAAAGATTTGAAAGACGAAGCCGAAGGTTATATCCGCCAAAAAGCAAATTCGCGCTTTTTAGGTTTTGCCAAAATTTATTTAGGGATTTACAACTTAGTAAATACCAGAAATGGTAAATACAAAGAAAATTTAAAAACTGGGGTTGGTGAGCCACCTGCTATTCTTGATAGCACCTTGGTGGTTATTAGCAGCAAACAAATTACTGCATTTCTCCGTAACAAAGGCTTTTTTAATGCAAATGTTGATTTTACAGTAGATAGCATAGCTGAACAAAAAGTAGCTGTAAATTATTTCGCAAAACTCGGAAACCGCTATTTTATACGCAACGTTACCCACGAAATTTCTGACTCCAACATCCGTAATATATATTTTAATTCTATGGGTTTGGTTATTGAGGGCAAACCATACGATACCTATGTTCTGGAAGATGAACAAACCAGAATTGCAGATTTAATGAAAGATAATGGATACCGAGAGTTTGAAAAACCTTACGTACGTTTTATTGTAGACAGCAACTTAACTAGTAATCAGGTAGATATTATTTTACGAATAGATAATCCGCCAAATAAACTCGAACACACAAAATTTACCATTAATGAAAGTTTTATCACCATACTATCTAGTACAGAAAATATTTTTAATCGAACAGAGAAAAGAGATACCATTGGAAGCAATTATTTCATCGACCAAGAAGACAGATACAAAGCCAAAGTGCTAGCTAAATCTAATTTCATGAGAAAAGGTGAAATGTATAAATCTTCTAATGCCCAATTAACCTTTAATAGATATGCAGACTTAGGTATTTTCAGATTTATTCGAGTAGATTTTGTAAAAAATAGTTTAGATAGCAGTTTGTTGGATGTAAAAATTGATTTAACTCCCGCAAAAAGACAATCCATCGTGCTCGAAACCGAAGGTACAGTAAATGGTAATATTTTTGGATTAAACATAGGTACCACTTATCAAAATAAAAATCTATTTAAGGGTGCCGAATTATTTGAAATTAAATTACGGGCAGGGATTGAAACCCAACCAAGTAAAGATGAGTTAGGAGTAGAACAAGATAAGATAAGAAGTAAAAATTTGGATTTAAATTCTTCCATTACCTTCCCAAGAATTTTATCGCCTTTTGATTTTAATTTAGGCAGATATGGCATACCACGCACTAAAATAAATTTTGGACTGAGTTACGAAGACAGGATACAATTTACCCGTAGTAGTTATTCTAGTTCAATAAGTTATGAATGGAGAGAAACACAATCTAGGTTTCATACGCTAACGCCAATCAACATTGGGTTTATACGAGCCCGCTTAGAGCAAAGCGCCATAGATGAATTAACAAATTCAGGAAATATATTAGCTCTACAGCAATTTAGGTCAAATTTTGTGCTTGGCTCTCAGTATGCATTTGTTTATAATGCCGAGAAACTTCGCACGTTTGAGAGTTACTTGTTTTATAGAATTGGAGTAGATGTAAATGGAAATACGTTAAACCTATACAACAAACTATTTGGAGGCAAAAAAGATACCACCGGTGTATTTACGGTTTTTGGTGTACCCTATTCACAATACGTAAAACCCGAGTTGGACGTAAGATTATACAGAAATATTGGTGGCGAAAAACAAATGGTTTATCGCATAAATGTAGGAGTTGGTTATGCCTATGGCAACTCACAAGTTTTACCATTTGAGAAACAATTCATCATTGGTGGTTCTAATAGTTTAAGAGCCTGGAGAACCAGACAGGTTGGCCCCGGAACATTTAGAAATACGTTTGCAGGCATTGATTCTCTTCAACAATTCTCTAACATTGTAAGTAACCTCATACAACAAGGGGAAATTAAAATAGAAGGAAATATTGAATACCGTTTTAAAATAGTAGATAACTTTTTTAGCACCAAGCTTAGGGGAGCTACGTTCTTAGATTTTGGCAATGTATGGAATTTTAGAGCATCAGCTTCGGTGCCCGAGGGCGAATTTAAATTTGGTGAGTTTTATAAACAAGTGGCCATTGGTACTGGCCTTGGTTTACGTTTTGATTTAGGCTTCTTTTTATTTAGAACAGATTTTGGTTTAAAACTACGCGACCCTCAGTTTGCACCTAATGAGCGCTGGGTAATTAAAAATTTTGGGAATAAAAACTTTAAAGCACAATTCCCTAATTATCGATTTATTAACCTAAATTTTGGTATTGGATATCCGTTCTAATATGGGTTATGTTTGTTCCTTTATTCTAACAACAAATAACTCGTCGGAGTAATCAAGTTATTGCATCTATAATTACCTGAAACCAGGTTTTTAATACATCCGTTTTCCCTAACAAAACCATTATAATTAGTATACCAATGGCTACATACAATAATTTTCGGAACAAAAAACATAGAATTAGAACCAAAATAGGGATTAAAAACAACCACCATCTTGGTATTTCATAGGCTCTGGAAAAGGAATCTTTTAGAAATAATACATAGATTTTAGAAATTCCGTTAACTTTTATGAACGTTAAAGTAGACTCTTTTAATTTAGGTGGATAGACTGCCTCACCATTAGAAAAACGGAGTAATACTTCGAAACCATTAAAAACAAAAAGTATATTTTCATTTATATCTTTTTGCACTTTTCCTTCTTCATCTAAAATTCTGATGTTTAGTTGGTTATTTTCCGTAACAAGTTTAAAATCTTTGATACTTTTTTCATTAGCAAAAAGATTTGCAGTACTAAATAATATGAAAAGAGAAAATAGGTATTTCTTCATTATTCTAAAGCTCTTTTGTTGTACAACAAATAGCCCAAATGCAATAAAATTCCAAAATTTTTCTTTGGGTCATCGTAATAATTTGCACTTAAACTTACTGGCCCCACCGGACTGCTATAAACCAAATTTGCAGTAGCTGCCAATCGTTGTTTTTTTATTCCGGAAATAAAGTTTGCCGTTTGATCATCATTTCTGTTGATGAATTTTATTGGTTGAAATAAATATCCCTCTAATCTCAATTCCAGGTTTTTATCAAATGTGATGATATTTTTTATGCCGGCTGCAGCATATTGTGTAGTTCTGAAATTTTCTAAAAATAAGGATTTAGAATCATGTAAGGGATAAAAAGCTGGTGCAGCTACTATACTTGCTCTGTAAGTACTAAATAATGGCTGTGTAGATAACTGAGCTTCAAATACATACCCTAAATTTAAGCCCTTTACGGTTTTAAAATAACCTTCGTTCTTGAATTTTGCCCAAACCCATTGCCTATTATTATTCTGATTGAATTTATTGATAGCCGTACTTCCTGGTGAATAGCTTTCGCGACCGGATATATACCCAACAGAAACGGAAAGTAAATTACCCTCGGTAGCATACTGTCTTTTGTTTAAGGTATTTTTCTGTAGTATTCCTTCTAATTTCAATAAATTTAAACGTGTAACATCTAAGGTATCGCCCGATACAAAATCAGACTCTTGACTGTATCCATTACTTGCATTAACAAACCCAGCAGATAATGAGATTTTACCGTTTCGCTTTAACGGTATTCCTATACTAGCATCTAATTTTCTATCACGTTGATCTACAAAGGTTGGTACCAAATTTTCAATAAAAATTTCGCTGCTTCTGAAATAATCCCAGTGATTAAACGTAAAATTAAACTCAGTGTAGATGGGTAAACGAAACGAAAAATCGGCACGATATGCGATTTGAAACGATTCATAAAATCTACCTGAATAAAAACTGGCATAATACGTGGAGGAAACTCGGTTTACGAAATTATACTGAACACCTAAATAGGCATTACTAATTGGTCTGGTAGAGACATTACCTCCAAAATCTACTTTAAAATATTGTTCGGGTTTTACTTCCAGCTCAAAAATGTATTTGTTTCGTTCTTCGCTATAAATAATACGAGGGTAAACGGTCTCGAAGCTATCATCAGCAACTAATTTATAATATCCACGTTTTACATCACTCATGTTAAAAACTTCATTCTTTTGCCTAAAAACCCTTTCTATATACCTGGTTTGCTTGTTGTTTGCCCCAATAATTCGTATCTCATCAAATAACAATCTGGGTTGCGATGAAATAAATTTTTTCCGTTGGTCGGTCAAGTTTGTTTTAGGCACTCGTATTTGAATTCGTTTTTTAATGTCGTCCATCTGTGCCATGGTCGCATCGTATCCGAATTTAATTAAATCAGTAACCGGTTCGAAGTTGGTGACGGTTAAACCATCAATTTTTGGGTTAATGTAGATTCCGTTTTCGCCCAGTGCTGTGGAATCTGATTTTGCCAAAAACATGTAAACCAACAATCTATTCAACAGTTTATCGTCTAACTCTGTAGGATATTCATTGAACACTTTCCCAGATACATTACTGCCAATTATAAGGTCTGGATTAAAAATTTCTTTCATTTCTTTTGCTGGAAAATTGTTGTATAAGCCGCCATCAAAAACATATTTTCCATTAATTCTAATTGGGCGATACAAGAACGGTACTGTAAGAGTACCTCTAACTGCTTCACTTAATAAACCTTCGCGTAATAAAATGGGTTCTTGCGAAAGCACATCGGCTACAACACAAAAAAACGGTACAAATAAACTATCAAAATTATTGTATGCATTGGCAGAAGGTTGTGCCAATAATTCTAATAAAGCAAAATTTAAAGGTATATCGTTTATAATATTTGCACGCAAACGGATAGAAAGTGTTGAATCTAAAGCGGCTTTTGCAGTAATGAAGGAAGGATTATCTTCTGATTTCTTGAAGAAAAATTTATAATCGCTATCAAATCTCCCATTTATCCATTCCTGAAAATCTTTACTTAATGCTACATATTCTATTTCGGTAGGTGAATATCCGGCTGCATACAAGGCTGCAATTACCCCACCCATAGATGTACCTGCAACATAATCTATTGGTATATTATTTTCTTCTAATGCCTTTAAAACCCCTAAATGTGCTAAACCATGTGCTCCCCCCCCACTAAAAACTAGTCCTACTTTTTGGGCTTGTGTATGGAATGTAATGAACAAAAGAAAAAGAATAAATAATTTAGTTTTCATAAATAAAACTTTAAATACTACTTTACGTAAAGAATCTATAATTAATTTTTATAAAGATATCAATAGTGTCTAAACTCCCTCATTTTTCAATCACATTTAATAAAACTTTAATTTTTGGTTTTGCTATCGCCTTTTTATTAGTCAGCCTTATAGGCATTACCTCCTACTTAAGTATTCAGCAACAACAACGAGATGCGAAGTTGGCCATGCAAAATATTTTGATGGTAGATGCGATTGAAGATTATCAAAAACTACTTGTCGATTTGCAAACCGGACGAAGAGGATTTATCATTACCGGCGATTCGGCATTTATGAAACCCTACATGGATGCATTAGAGTTGATTGGACCTTTATACCTAAAAATTGACTCGATGATTTTGGATTTACCTGTCCGCCAAAAATTCGGTGATGTAAAACTTAAGGTTGATAATCTGATTTCCTTCTACCAAGAATCGAAAAAATTAATTAAAGAACGAAGAATATACTCGGAGGAAATGTATGAAAATGTGGTATTGGGTAAACAAAAAATGGACTCTATTCTCTTGGAGATAAATAATATTTTATACGATGAAAGAAAAAATTTAATTGCGATAAATAGCCAATCAGAAAAAAGTTCCGAAAGGGCCAATCAAATCATTGTTTTTGGCTCTATAGTCATTTCCTTGATTATTATATCGCTGATTTACATCATCATTGTAGAAATAAAAAGAAGAACCTTGTTAGAGTTGAATTTACACGATAAAAACATCCGCATACAAAAAAACACGAATGAAACAGCCCGCATTAATAAACAATTAGACGAATTTGTGTATGCCGTTTCGCACGACTTAAAATCGCCTTTAAATGGCATTTATGGCATGATGACAATTATGTCGGAACAATTGGAAGAGAAAAAAGACTTTGAAATGGCCGGTTTAGCCAAAATGGCGATGAAATCGGCGCATGAATTAACGCACATGATTAGTGGTGTATTAGAATACTCCAGAATTAGCCGAACAGAAGGTGGTAAAGTAGGAATAAACTTAACAACCTTTTTGCAGGATTTAGTAAACTTGATGTATCCGCCTAAATCCATTACGATAAATATTCCGGAAAATTTACCCAATATTTTTACGGATAAATACCAATTACATCAGGTTTTTCAGAATTTAATAGGTAACGCAATCAAGTTTATCGATCAACAAAACGGCATTATTACCATTACTTGCGAGGATATTGATGAATTTTACCGTTTTGGGGTGCAGGATAATGGTCCTGGCATAAACCCAAAAAGTAAAGAGCGTATTTTTCTGCTTTTCCAGACCGAGTCTGGCAAACGCACCAAAAATAACACCGGAATTGGATTGGCTATTGTAAAAAGATTGGTGGAAGGCAAAGGCGGAGTAGTTACGCTGGAAACCGAACCCGGAAAAGGCAGTTGTTTCTACTTTACCTGGCCGAAATAAGCCTCAAATAAGTATCTTTGGCGCAAGTTAAACAATCCTTACCCCATGAAACCAAAACCGGCAAAAGACTCACTTACCATCATGAATGAATTGGTGCTACCTAACGACACCAATACTTTAAATAATCTTATGGGTGGTCGCTTACTGCATTTAATGGATATTGCTGCTGCTATTAGTGGGCAACGTCATAGTAATAGAATAGTAGTAACGGCATCGGTTGATAATGTTTCTTTTAGTTACCCAATAAAATTAGGCGATTTAGTGACCATACAAGCTCAAGTAACTCGCTCTTTTAATACCTCCATTGAAATTCATTTAATTGTTTGGGCAGAGAACATACCGAGCGGCACTAAAGTAAAAAGTAATGAAGCTTTTTATACGTTTGTTGCGGTAGATCAATCGGGCCGACCAATTCCTGTACCTCCAGTATTAGCCGAAACCGAAGAAGAAAAACGATTATACGATGGTGCTTTACGTCGCCGACAACTGCGCCTAATATTAGCCGGAAAAATGAAACCAAACGATGCAACAGAACTTAAGGCATTGTTTATGGAGGCTAACTAAAAATACCTAGTACTACGTATTGTATGAAATTTTTTTTAACTATAGTTTTGTTTTTATAAGCTTTAAAAAATGAAAAAACTACTCCAACTTTTTATATTAATCTTATTGTTTAGCTCTTGTAGCTCACATGGCACAAAACTAGAATTTGGTAAAGGCGAACTATATTATACCGATAAAGTAACCGCAGTCGAAGCACAGAAAACAGGTGATTTTTTGAAAGAATTGGGATATTTATCAGACGATAGACAAACCAGCTTTCAGTTAGATAAGGAGGATGAAGTTTACAAAATTAGAATGGTAGTAAAAGATGAATTTTTAGAAGGAGATACTAGCTTAGATTATAGTTTTATGGCTATGGGGGCATTGGCATCTATTCAAGTTTTTGATGGTAATACGGTGCATGTGGATTTGTGTAACGATAAATTAGAAGTAAAAAGAACTGTTAAATCAGAATAAAAATTATCCAGTATAAAGTAATAGTTTAAGCCACCTCTATACACTCAGTTCCAAAATCCTATCAAATTCTTCTCTTTTAAGAGGCATTACTGATAATCGTCCTTGTCTTACTAAAGCAATATCTTGGAGTTTATTGTCGGATTTTATGATTTCTAACGTAACTGGATTTTTTAGAGTTTCCACCGGGACTAAATCTACCACCACCCAATTGGTATCTTCTGTAGTGGGGTCTTGGTAAAACTCTTTTACCACTTTAGCTACGCCAACTACCGCTTTTCCTTCGTTACTATGATAAAACAAAACTAAATCGCCTTTTTGCATTTCCCTTAGGTTGTTCCGTGCTTGATAATTGCGCACACCATCCCAAAATGTTTTCCCATCCGAAAGAAATTTATCCCAACTATATTTAAATGGTTCTGATTTTACTAGCCAATGTTTCATGGTTGAACTGTTGATTTGTTTTTTCTGTTGATTCGTATAACTGTTGAATTGTTAATTGCTAAGTAGCTTGAATTTTAGCTAATCAATAACAACTATTCACCAGTCCCTCTTTTTACTTTTTCTTTTTTATCATCAATGCAAAATCCTATACACCAATTCCTTCATTAATTCAGTATTGGTGGTATTTCCGGTAGAATTTACCCCTTTAGATTTTACATCGTACTCTCTTAACAAAGAAATGATTTGTATCGTTTTATTCATGGTATAATTTCTTGCTGCTCGTTCATAATCCGATATAAAAAACGGATTAACTTTTAATGTTGCTGCTAAGTTCGCTTTGCTTTTATCTTGTGAAGCATGATACAAAAAAAGTTTAGAAAAATATCCGAAAATAGAGCCTAATACTACTACCATTGGGTTTTCTTTTTCATTGGCAGCAAAATAATTTAGTATTTGGTTCGATTTTAAAACGTCTCTAGCCCCCAGTGCATTGTTTAATTCAAAAATATTGTATTCTTTACTTATGCCTATATTGTTCTCTACTTCTTGTACTCCAATCTCCGAGCCTTTAGACAAATTAAGCATTAGCTTATCTAATTCATTTGCCACTTTACTTAAATCTGCACCTAAATAATCGGCAATTAAAACACATGCTTTAGGAGATATTTTATACCCAGATTGTATACAATATTCGCTAACCCAAGCAGGTAATTTATCATCATAAATTTTTTTCGATTCAAAAATTAACCCAGATTTTTCGATGTATTTTGCAACTTTTAAACGCTTATCTAACTTCCCGTATTTATAGCAAAAAACTAAAATGGTAGATGGTAATGGGTTTTGCGCATAGCTCTCCAATTCATCCCATTTCTTTAATTCTTGTGCTTCTTTTACCAAAACTATTTGATAATCAGACATCATCGGATATCGTTTTGCAGCATTTAATATGGTGGTAAAATCCGTGTCTTTGCCATAGAATATGGTCTGATTAAAGCTTTTTTCTGCATCGGTCAACACATATTTTTCAATATAATCCGTGATGGTATCAATGTAATAGCTCTCCTCTCCTTCTAATAAATAAATGGGGTGGAATTGCCTAGATTTAAGATTGTTTACTAAAGAAGAAAAAGTAATCATCAGGCTTCAAATTTCTTATTTCCTATGGTAAATAGAAACATTACTTTTGAACAATGTCAAAATATCCAAAACTTAATCTTCCTTCTATTCAAATAAAAACAAAAGTAGAAAACGAGAAAATTTTTTATTGGGATATTATCCGCAAAAAATGGTTGATTTTAACTCCCGAAGAATGGGTACGTCAACATTTTATTGAGTATTTAATTCAACATAAAAACTATCCAAAAAATTTCATTAATACAGAGAATAATTGGAAAATAAATGAAAGGAATAAGCGGACGGACATCATTGTATATGATAGAAATCAGAGCGTATTTATGCTGATTGAGTGTAAAAAATCAAGCATAAAACTAAATCAATCTGTTTTTGATCAGTTAGCTAATTACAATACACTAAATAAAGCATCCTACTTGCTCATCACCAATGGATTAAAGCATTTGTGTTGCAAAATGAATTACGAAACAAAAACATATGAATTTGTTTCGGATATGCCTGATTTCCCGATTAATTAAGTGCTGCTATACTTGCTTTCAGCATCCCAATTTTAGTCTCTGCATCAGCTAATTTCTTACGTTCGCTTTCAACTACTTCGGGTTTGGCGTTAGCTACAAATCGTTCGTTACTTAATTTAGCTTTTACCGATTTCATGAAACCTATGGTGTATTCCAACTCTTTGGTCATTCTATCCAACTCGGCAGCTTTATCTATGTTTTCACCTAGATCAACAAAAAACTCATCTGCATTTACAATAAAAGTTAAAGCGCCATCTTTGGCTGATTGGGTAAAAAGTATGTCCTCAATATTTGCCAATTTTTTTAGAATGGAAAGATAATTTACATACAATGAATCGTTGGTTGTTTTGATAGCCAAGGGCAAACCTTGTTTTGGTGAAATCTGTTTGGTATTCCGAATGTTCCTAATTTGAGTGATTAATTCAGAAATGGTTTCGAATTCTGATAACAGATTTTTATTTGGGATACCTGTACTAGGATATTTTGCAATAATTATGCAATCTTTTGCTTCTCTTGGTTTGATTTCGTGCCATAACTCTTCGGTAATAAAAGGCATAATGGGATGTAATAAGGCCAATATTTTCTCAAAGAATTGAATACTTGCTTCATACGTTTCCGAGTCGATAGCTTCGCCATAAGGTGGTTTGATCATCTCTAAGTACCAGGCGCAGAAATCGTCCCAAACCAACTTATAAATGGCCATTAGTGCTTCCGATAATCGATATTGCTTGTATAATTCTTCTATTTCAATGATGGCTTCATTAAATCTGGTATCGAACCAATTGATAGCCATCTGATTATTGCCCGTACCAGTTTTCACCTCCCATCCTTTTACCAATCGGAAAGCATTCCAGATTTTATTCGCGAAATTTCTGCCTTGCTCGCAATAACTTTCGTCGAATAATAAATCGTTACCTGCTGGTGATGAAAGCAACATACCAACCCTAACGCCATCGGCGCCATATTTCTCTATCAATTCTATTGGATCAGGAGAATTACCCAAGGATTTTGACATTTTTCTACCCTGTTTATCTCGTACAATGCCGGTTAAATACACATTTTTAAATGGTGCTTCTCCCCTAAATTCGTGCCCTGCCATGATCATTCGAGCAACCCAGAAAAATAAAATTTCGGGTGCTGTTACCAAATCGCTAGTTGGGTAATAGTAGTTTACATCGGCATTACCTTTAGCTCCAACCTTACCACAAACACTTGGGTCGAAAACCGACATTGGCCATAGCCAAGATGAAAACCAAGTATCTAGCACGTCTTCATCTTGCTTTATATCCTCAATAGAGAGTTTTGAATTTTGAATTTTGAATCTTTCTAACGCTTCCTCTTTAGTTTTAGCAACTACATAATTTCCTTTATCATCATACCAAGCTGGTATTTGTTGCCCCCACCACAGTTGCCTAGAAATACACCAATCTTTTACGTTTTCCATCCAATGACGGTACGTATTTTTAAATTTATCTGGAATTAATCGAACATCTCCATTTTCTACGTAGTTTAAAGCTGGCTCTGCCATGGCTTCCATTTTCACGAACCATTGCATAGAAAGTTTAGGCTCAATGATAGCATTGGTTCTTTCGGAGTAACCGTTTTTATTTTTTATTTCTTCTACTTTAACTAAAAAGCCGTCGCGCTCTAAATCAATTGCAATTTGTTTGCGACAAGCAAACCTATCCATCCCAACATAAAATTGAGCAACCGGAGCCATGGTACCATCGTCGGCTATGGTATCAATTACTTCCAAATTATGTTTTAAGCCGATGTTGTAATCGTTTATATCGTGTGCTGGAGTAACTTTTAAACATCCAGTTCCAAATTCAGGATCAATGTACTCATCGGCAATGATGGGTACTTCCCTATTTACATACGGAATGATGGCTTTTTTTCCGATTAGATGTTTGTAACGTTCATCCTCTGGGTGTACACAAACACCAGTATCCCCTAAAATGGTTTCGGGGCGTGTGGTGGCTACGGTAATATAGTCTTGAGAATTGAGTATTGAGTCTTTAGTTTCAACTCCTAAATCCGGAATTCCAGTTACTTTATACCTAACGTAATAAAGTTTTGAATTTACCTCTTTGTAAATAACTTCTTCATCAGATACGGCGGTTTTTCCTTGTGGATCCCAGTTAACCATTCTTACCCCACGATACACCAAGCCTTTGTTATGTAAATGAATAAAGGTATCGATAACAGCTTCTGATAAATCGGCATCCATGGTAAAACGAGTACGATCCCAATCGCAGGAAGCACCAAGTTTTTTTAATTGCTCTAATATAATTCCACCATATTTTTCTTTCCACTCCCAGGCATATTCCAGAAATTTTTCTCTGCCTATTTCTTTTTTATCTATTCCTTTTTCCTTGAGCATGGCAACCACTTTTGCTTCGGTAGCAATAGAAGCATGATCCGTACCCGGAACCCAACAAGCATTTTTACCTTGCATACGTGCCCTACGGATTAATACATCCTGTATGGTATTATTGAGCATGTGCCCCATATGCAGCACTCCGGTAACATTGGGTGGAGGTATAACAATGGTATATGGCTCACGCTCATCTGGGGTTGAACTGAAAAATTTATTCTCTAACCAGTATTGATACCATTTATCTTCTACTTCGCGCGGGTTGTATGTTTTAGCAATGCTCATTATCAATTTTAAAATTCAAGGAAATGCAAAAATAGAATTCTATAGACTAAAATCTACTTTTGTTTACTCTTGCCCAAACAATTCTGTATTTTTGGTTGCTTACTTATCATATACACTTAAAATGCAGATAGAGCAATTCTACGACAAAGGCTTAGCACATGCTTCATACGCTATACTAAACGATAAAAAAATAGTACTAATAGACCCGGAAAGAAATCCGAAACCGTATTACGATTTTGCACAACGACATAATGCTGTTATTGTAGGAGTAATAGAAACTCATCCGCATGCCGATTTTATAAGCTCGCACTTAGAAATTTATGAGCATACCGGTGCAACCATATATGCCAGCAAACTAATTGGGGCAGAATATCCTCATACAACTTTCGATGAAGGTGATGTAATTGCAATTGGCAACATCCGCCTAAAAGCAATAAATACACCTGGACATTCGCCAGATAGTATTTGTATTATTTTGGAAGATGAGAATGGAATAGACCATGCTGTTTTTACTGGAGATACTTTATTTATTGGTGATGTTGGCAGGCCCGATTTACGTGAAAGTGCCGGTAATATTACCGCAAAAAGAGAGGAATTGGCCAAAGCCATGTATCAATCAAGAGATAAACTTTTGGCTTTAAGTGACGATGTTTTGGTGTATCCATCGCATGGTGCAGGTTCGCTATGCGGTAAGAATTTAAGCACCGATTTAAGCAGTACCATTGGCGCACAACGCATCAGCAATTATGCATTACAACCCATGACGGAAGAAGAATTTGTGAAAATTCTTACCGAAGACCAACCATTTGTACCAAAATATTTTGGGTACAATGTAGATGTAAACAAAAAAGGAGCACCTAACTTGCAAGAAAGTATTGCTGCAGTACCCAGAATTGAAAATACATCTACCCTAAAAAAAGATATTTTAATTATTGATGGAAGAGCAGAAGTTGATTTTAAGGATGGGCATTTACCGGGTGCTATAAATTTGCAAGATGGCGGAAAGTTTGAAACCTGGTTAGGCTCCATAATTGGTCCAAATGAGAAATTTTATTTAATCTCTGATACGAAGGAGAATTTGGAAATTTTGATAAAAAAATCTTCGAAAATAGGCTATGAATCTTTCATTGAAGCTGCCTTTTTATGTCCAAACGTTGGATTAGTAAAGTCGAAAAGATTTGATTTAGCAGAGTTTGAAACAAATATATCGGATTATACCGTTGTAGATATTCGGAATTATGGAGAAAGCAAACTTAGCAAGTACTTTCAACCGGTAATTGAAATTCCACTACCTGAACTGAGAGAACGTGCACACGAAATACCTACCGATAAACCAATCATGATACATTGTGCGGGCGGTTACCGCTCGGCTGCCGGAAGCAGTATTGTAGAATCGGTTTTGGGCGTTAGTGCTTTAGATTTTAGTACCCATATTACCAAATATCAACCCTTAAAATTAAATCATGTTTAAAAAATTATTATTGTTTTTTCCATTAACCTTCCTATATAGTTGCATATACAGTCAGCAAAATGAGGCTAGTTTTCATAAAATGCTTGACGGTATGTATAAAAATACTATCCCGCTAATTACAGTGGATGAATTGAAAAAAACGATGGATGTTGCATTATTGGATACAAGAGAGTTGGAAGAATTTGAAGTTAGTCATATTAAAGGGGCACGTTACGTAGGCTATAAAGATTTTAAATTACAAAGCATTGCAGATATTCCAAAAACTCAAACCATTGTATTGTACTGCTCTGTTGGCTACCGAAGCGAACGAATTGGCGAAATGCTTAAAAAAGCAGGTTATTCTAACGTGTTTAATTTATATGGTAGCATTTTCGAATGGGTAAATAAAGATAATCCTGTGATAGATTTACAAGGAAACATCACTCCGAAAATACACACCTATAATTCCAAATGGGGGCAGTGGGTTTGGAAAGGAGAAAAAGTGAATTGAACACTGGTCTAAAATTATTGCCAACCCTCGATGGTAGTGCTACCTTTTTCGATACAGAATACAATCAAACTTTTCATTCCACAAATGGTGCAATTCAAGAAGCAAAACATGTTTTTGTAGAAGCAGGTATGGATTTCTACCTAAAGAATAATCCAAACAAAACAGTAAAAATTTTAGAAGTTGGCTTTGGAACAGGATTGAATTTTTTGGTTTCGGCAGATTATGCACATCAACACAACATACCATTACATTATCGAGGTCTAGAAACCAGACCTGTTCCCGAACATTTTATTCATTCGAGCAATTATGCTGATTGGATTAAAGCAGAAGATATTTGGCAATCGTACAGTAAAAATTATTCTAATATTTACCATGCTTCTACCGAAATCACTCCATCCATTTTTTTAAAAGTAGATAACATCGCAGCACAATTAGTTGAGCTAGATGAATTGGTAGATATAATTTATTACGATGCATTTGCTCCTAACACACAACCCGAAATGTGGCAAGAAAATGTAATTGAACATGTTTGTAAACATCTGAAACCGGGTGGTGTATTTGTCACCTACAGCATCACCGGAAAATTAAATAGATGTTTAAAATCAATGCATTTTATAGTCAGTAAACCAAAAGGAGCTGCTGGCAAAAGAGAAATGTGCAGAGCAGTGAAGATGTGAATTTTAGAAATGAGAAATATGAAATGAGAATTTTGAATTTTGGATGACATTAAAAATCAACTAAACTTTCTAAACTCGCGATAGCGAAGCATCGCTACGCGACTGAACTTTCTAAACACATCAACAACCAAAAACCAACAACCCATGGACCCAAGACTACAAGCTTTTGAACGACTTTTAAACATCATGGACGAATTGCGTGCTCAATGTCCTTGGGATCAGAAGCAAACCATGGAGAGCTTAAGGCATTTAACCATTGAAGAAACGTATGAACTTTCGGATGCCATTTTAAATGGCGATATGCTAGAAATTAAAAAAGAAATTGGCGATTTGATGCTGCATTTAGTTTTTTATGCAAAAATTGGTTCAGAAACAAATGATTTTGATATTACCAGCGTTATTCAAGGGATATGCGATAAATTGGTTAGCAGACATCCGCACATTTACGGAGATGTTAAAGTCAATGGCGAAGAAGATGTAAAAAGGAATTGGGAACAATTAAAACTTAAAGAAGGGAATAAATCTGTATTGGAAGGAGTTCCGAATTCATTACCAGCCATTATTAAAGCCTGGCGTATACAAGAAAAAGCAAGAGGCGTTGGTTTTGATTGGGAGAAAAAAGAACAAGTTTGGGCAAAAGTAGAAGAAGAAATGCAAGAGTTTCATGCTGAATTTAATGCGATTGATGCCGATAAAATCAACAAAGAAAAAGCAGAAGCAGAATTTGGCGATTTATTATTTTCCTTGATAAACTATGCTCGCTTCATAAACGTAAATCCGGAAGATGCATTGGAACGTACCAATAAAAAATTCATCAAAAGATTTAAATATTTAGAACAAAAAGCATCAGAAAATGGCAAAAGTTTAAAAGACATGACTTTGGCAGAAATGGATGTTTTTTGGGAAGAAGCGAAGTTTTTATGAGACTAGAAGAAATGTGAAGTGAGAAGTGAGAAATGAGAAGTGAGAAATTTGAATTATGAATTATGAAAATTTCTAAACAATTCAACAGTTCAACAATTTAACAAATGAAAAAATGAAAAAAATTGTAATTCTATTATCCATCATCGGATTAATAACCTTAAATAGCTGCGAAAGAACGAGCAGTAACTTGGTAAATATGTTTTATGAGCTAACTCAATGCAATGATCCTTGGCAAAATGGAGCCAACGAAACCGAACTGAAAGCTAATATCACAGAATTCCTTCGCACTAGCCGAGTGGTAGTTTTCAGTATACGAATAGAAAATAGCAATACTCCAAATGATGCAAATTGCACGGCATGTAATTGTACTACCGGCAAACAAGCGGTCATAACCATTAGTATTAGCGACCAAAACCGAGCTTTTGCTGTAGGGTTTAGGAATTTTAGATAATTCTTCGACTTGCTTTGGATGACAATTAACGCCGTCATTGAGAGGATTCTCGCTGTAGCGAAGCATCACTACGAGACGACGAAACAATCTGTTCTATTATAGGGATTGCTTCATCGCCGTTGGCGACTTGCAATGACGGCCAAAGGGTGACACCTCATACCTCATCCTTCGACAGGCTCAGGATGACAACCAACTTATTTAAACCGTATCGCTTTTACAGGTGTTATTCTACTGACCAACATGGATGGAATGAGTAGCATTAACAAACAAATGATAACTGTGCCTACGTTTAATAAAGCTAATGTAACCCACGAAAATTCAATCGGTACATACTGCATGTAATACGATTCTGGGTCTAATTTTAGCCATTTAAACTTTTGCTGTAAAAGACAAAAACTTATCCCAATGGCATTTCCAATTAACAATCCAATGAGGATTAAATAGGTAGCGTGGTACAAGAATATTTTTCGAATACTAAAATTACTTGCACCCAAAGCCTTCAAAATTCCAATGGTTGCCGTTCGCTCTAAAATCAAAATCAACAATGCCGAAATCATATTTATACCAGCAACCAACAACATTAAAATAAGAATAACATCTGCATTAATATCCAATAAAGAAAGCCAATCGTACAATAGATCGTATTGTTGCTCTGCCGTAGTACTTTGCAAATAAATTGGCAATTTCTTTAATAACGTTTGCTGTGTAAACCTCAGCAATTCTGTGTTATGTAAATGAATTTCAATACCACCAATGGTGTTTTCTCCCCACTCATTTAATCGTTTAATTTCTTTCCAATCGCCAATTAAATAGTTTTTATCCAACTCCGTTATTCCGGTTTTAAAAATTCCCGAAACGGTTAATTTTCTTCTACGAATTGGCTCCTGTATAAAATACATCAACACATCATCCCCTACTTCTAATTTTAATCTGTTTGCGGTGTACTCAGATAGTAAAATTTGGGTGGATATTGAATCAGCAACGTAGGTTGGAAACGAGCCTGCAATGATTCTATTCTTTAAAAATTCTTGTGTGTAATTCTCATCAATTCCTTTAAAAATGATGCCTTCAATTTCTTCATTCGCACGCAATAATCCTGCTTTTGTAGCATACGGATGTACAGATTTGACATTGTTAATAGATTTTATGTCGTTTAATAATCCGTCTTCTAAATCAAATGCCGATGTTTCTAAAGAATTATTTAAATCAAATCGATTTATTTGAATACTACCGCTAAAGCCATTTACTTTATTCTTGATTTCTGACTTAAAACCTCGAACAATCGCTACCGAAGTGAGCATTACGGCAATGCCCAAAGCAATTCCTGAAATAGCAATATATACAATTAAACGTGCATATTTTTTACTCCCTTTTTGAGAAATACGTTTAGCAATAAATAGTTCGGTATTCAATATTTTTTAGCAATTTCGAAGCACAAAGGTGTTTAAAAATTCCTAAATGCACAGCCGTATAAAATTAGTCTTTCTTTCTGTTTTATTATCTACCGTCTTTGCATGTAATGCAAAGCATCCCATCCAAACCAAAAAATTACAACTTGGCGCAGAACAAACTGCTGTTTATCTCCCCCTTTTAAAAGATAAAACAGTGGCTTTGGTGGTTAACCAAACTTCGGTAATACATTCCACTCACCTGGTAGATAGTTTATTGGCATTGGGGGTAAACATTAAATATATTTTTGCTCCTGAGCACGGTTTTAGAGGTGATGCAGATGCCGGCGAGAAAATTGCCAACAGCATAGATGATCGTACCGGACTACCCCTCATTTCATTATATGGCTCGCAACGAAAGCCTTCTGCAGAAAATTTAAAAGGTGTAGATATTGTAATTTTTGATATTCAAGACGTTGGAGCACGGTTTTACACCTACATTTCTACACTTCATTATGTAATGGAAGCTTGTGCCGAAAATAAAGTAGAAGTTATGGTTTTTGACCGACCAAATCCGAATGGGTTTTATGTTGATGGACCAATACTAGAAAGTAATTTTAAATCTTTTGTGGGGATGCATCCCGTGCCCATTGTGCACGGACTTACCGTGGGAGAATATGCGAAAATGATGAATGGCGAAGGATGGCTAGAAAACAAGGCAACTTGTTCTTTATCTGTTATTCCAATGAAAAATTACAACCGAGATGCCGAATATATCCTACCCATAAAACCCTCCCCAAATCTCCCAAATCAACAATCTATTTATTTATATCCATCCTTGTGTTTGTTTGAAGGAACGGTGATGAGCATGGGCAGAGGTACTTATTTTCCTTTTCAGGTTTTAGGTCATCCCGATCTAAAAAGTCAACCTTTTGAATTTACTCCGGTAAGTATTGTTGGCATGAGTAAAAATCCACCACATGAAAATAAAATATGCTTTGGTATAGATTTAAGAGGATATGAAATCGAAAATATAAAAACAGCTAAGCAAATAAACCTAGGTTGGTTAATCGATTTTTACCGACAATTTCCAGAGAAAGAGAAATTTTTTATTCCGTTTTTTGAACGATTAGCTGGCACTGCTGAATTGCGAAAACAAATCATAGCAGGTAAATCAGAAGCAGAAATAAGGGCTAGTTGGCAACCCGGATTAGTTGAGTTCAAATCTATCCGCAACAAATATCTTTTATACCCATGAGGATAATTTTTATGGGCACACCTGAGTTTGCAGTGCCATCCTTAAATATTTTAGTAGAAAATAACTACAACATTGTGGGGGTGATAACCTCGCCAGATAAACCAGCAGGCAGAGGCCAGCAAATGCACGAATCTGCCATAAAAAAGTATGCGCTTAGTGTTGGTTTGCCTGTATTGCAACCCGAAAAACTAAAAAACTCAGAATTTTTAGCAGAATTAAAAAACCTACGTGCCGATTTACAAATCGTGGTAGCATTTAGAATGTTGCCAGAATTAGTTTGGAACATGCCGCCAAAAGGCACCTTTAATTTACACTCTTCCTTACTCCCACAATACCGTGGAGCTGCACCCATAAATTGGGCAATTATTAATGGCGAGAAAGAAACGGGGGTAACTACCTTTTTCCTACAACAGGAAATTGATACCGGCAACATTCTTTTTCAAGAAAAAACAGCAATAAATGCCGATGAAACTGCTGGCGAATTACACGATAGATTAATGCAAATTGGGGCACAATTAGTATTAAAAACGGTGAGAGCCATTGAAAATAATAGCTACAGCGAGCTTCCACAAAAAAGTCTTGACCCAAAGACGTTAAAACATGCACCTAAAATTTTTAAAGACGATTGTTTGGTAGATTGGAACCAATCGGTAGATGAAATACATAATTTCATTAGAGGTTTAAGTCCCTATCCTACTGCTTTTAGCCTTTTTAGGGAACAAACACTCAAAATATATCAAACTAAAAAAGAAAAAATACCTCCAAAAGAACCTCCCGGTACCTTTCTTAGCGACGGAAAATCCTATCTAAAAGTAGCTTGCACAGATGGCTACATACACCTACTCGAACTGCAATTACAAGGCAAAAAACGATTATCCATTTCTGATTTTTTAAGAGGATTTAGGATTTAGGAAGGGAAAAGTAAAAAGTGAGAAATAAGAAGTGAGAATTAATAACTATTTACCGTTATTGCGAAGCGAGACTTCGCTATGACGTAAAACTCTCTCCTCCCTCCCGATAGTCATCGGGATGGGGAGGAGATTAAGAGGAGGGGTGAAAAATACTCCAATAACAGTCAATATTGTAAGTTGCAAAGTAATCTCAAATTTACCCTTCGACGGGCTCAGGGTGACAAAAATAATAGTCATGCCGAAATTTGTTCGGCATCTTTCTATGCTAAATTGTAACAAGGCCTAAAAAACTCCCAAAATTTAACTGATAATGTTCGCTTGGTTCTTTTAAGAGATCCTGAAACAAGTTCAGGATGACAAGAGAAAGATTGCCACTTCGTCTTGCTGCGCTATGAGTTAAAAAATACCCTCTTTTAGGTATTGATAGAATGCTACACAACACTTATGTTTGAGTAAACAACGTAACTCCACGCTCAAATGAAAACCATCTGTTCCATGGTGCTACTCATACTACTTTGCAGTAGCAAACCAATTTCGCAAGTCCCTGCTCACATAGCTATAGCAACGCATCGCTATTACTACCCAAACCTAAGCCCTACACCTGTTGAACTAAATATACAAAGCAAACTAGCACAAGTTATGCTTATAGAAGGTAAGATTCTTACTGCCGGGAACTTAATGAAAACCATCTTAAACTCCCTTGTAGCAAGTGAGCCAGAGCCTTGCCCCAATCCCAAGAAGCTTGAAAATATTTGCATGAATATTGATGGTAGATCAATGGATCCAAAGCCTAAGAGTCATTACGTATACTTATACCAAAGAAAAATCCTAGATGCAGCCTGTGTAGATGTTGAGAAAGACAGCGAAGAAAAAATTTCACAGAAAGTTCAGCAAATGTGGACTGCCTCAACAGATAATTTGAATTGTCGGAGTATTGACTTTGATGCTAACGGAGGAAATGTTTTAAAATATGCTGTCTCAACTACATTTGATGAATTTTTAGATGATGCTATTTATTGGAAAGTAAATCTCAACCAAGTTGATAAAGTAGATGATCGTACAGTGTTGGATTATGTCCAACATCAAATAGAAAAGAACAAAGGTAAAATGATCGAAGTACGGCTGAAGCACTATTACAAAATCCTGAGAGAAGCTGGGGCCAAACATAAATCGAAATTATGAAATTATTTATAGTGGTGCCACCACTAAGCAATAACTCTCCCCTACTTGTCCCGATGTAGCGAGGCTTGGCTATGACGCAAAACTCTCTCCTCCCTCCCGAGAGTCATCGGGATGGGGAAGAGATTAAGAGGAGGGGTAAAAAACACTCCAATAACAGTCAATATTGTAAGTTGCGAAGTAATCTCAAACTTACCCTTCGACGGGCTCAGGGTGACAAAAATAGTAGTCATGCCGAAATTTGTTCGGCATCTTTCTATGCTAAATTGTAACAAGGCCTAAAAAACTCCCAAAATTTAACTGATAATGTTCGCTTGGTTCTTTTAAGAGATACTGAAACAAGTTCAGGATGACAAGAGAAAGATGCCACGTCGTCTTGCATTCAGCGAGACTCCTCGCAATGACGAGTAATATCTATTTCAGGATGAAAAGAACCTTGTGCGTTAGCCCCAAAATCCGGCGGGCCATGCGTGGGGCTGTGGGCTGTAGCATTCGGATTTTGTGTCTTTTTCTTTGTTTCCTTTCTTTTCGGACAAGCAAAAGAAAGGAAAGAACAAACTGATTACCACATCATCTCGTAGCGAGACATCGCTATGACGCAATATATAAAGGATTAACCTCTTCTTTCATTCAACCAAACGGTCAATTGTTTAGCAAACTTGTTGAAATAGCGTTTGTCTTTATACCCCACCACCCATTGAATTCCCCGAGCGGCATTCGTTAAAAATACTTCTTCCGCTTGCAAAAGAGCCTCGGGCTTTATGGCAACTTCTCGTACTTTAATTTTATGATCCATAGCTAAATGGAGGATTACTTTTCGCATCACACCAGCTATGCATCCTTCTGCTAAAGAAGGTGTTAAAAGTTCCGTTCCTGTCCAAACAAACACATTGGAGCTAATTGCTTCTACCAAATTTCCATCGGAATTAAGTAAGATGCATTCATCCAAGGCTTGTTCATTTTTATAAATCCCGGCTAAAACATAAGGCAAACAATTGTTGGTTTTTATGGAAGATATAAGTCCCGGATTTTTGGGAATCTCTTTATATAAATCTATCAGATACCCTTTTTTGTTTAAGGTATACTCCGTTTCCTCAATGGCTTGCATTTCTATCAAATAAGCTGCTTTATTAGAATCGGGGGTGTAGAATCCATCCCCATCTCTGTAAACAGTCATCCTAATTCGGGCATGATCAAAAATCTTGTTGCTTTTGCAAAGTGCATCCACTTGAGAATTTAAAAAGGCTGCATTGATTTTCATCGGTAAATTAAGCTTCAAGGCTTTCAATCCTTTAGTCAATCTTTCGGCATGTAAATCAGAAAAATTTAGTTTACCGTTTAGCAAACGCATCGACTCAAACAATCCATCACCATACCTAAAAGAGCGATTATTAATAGTAAAAACCGGAAGATTTGCGCTAATGATATTTCCGTTATGATTAATAAAGGATGCCATTATATATTTCTATTACCAATAAAACTTCTCCATTTTTCTATCACGGTATGCATATCCTCGGGTAAATTACTCTCAAAAAGTAATCTTTCTTTGGTTTTAGGGTGGATAAATCCTAACGATTGTGCGTGTAGTGCTTGTCGGGGTAAAATCTTAAAACAATTTTGAATAAATTGTTTGTACGACCCATTTGCCTGGCCTTTCAGAATTTTATCTCCACCATACGTTACATCGCCAAATAACGGATGACCAATGTGTTGCATGTGTGCTCTAATTTGGTGCGTTCGACCGGTTTCTAACTCACATGCAATAAGCGTTACGTATCCGAATCTTTCCAATACTTTATAATGCGTAACCGACCATTTTCCTTTATCTTCTGCATCAAAAATATCCATGATTTTACGATCGCGTAAACTTCTGCCAATGTACCCACTTACGGTGCCATCCTGTTCAATATCTCCCCAAGCTAACGCTATGTATTTTCTGCTGATGGAATGATCAAAAAATTGTTTCGCCAAAAAAGTCAATGCAAATTCATTTTTAGATATAAGCAATAATCCAGAGGTATCTTTATCAATCCGGTGCACTAAACCCGGACGGGCTTCATTTCCTTTTACAGACGGTAATTGATTAAAATGGTATACTAAACCGTTTACCAAAGTGCCAGTATAATTATTATAACCCGGATGCACCACCATGCCGGCTGCTTTGTTTACCACCAATAGGTCATCATCTTCGTGCACAATGGTAATAGGCAAATCTTCTGGATATATCTCGGTATCTCTTGGTGGGTAAGCCAAAACAATGGAAATTTCATCCAGTGGTTTTACTTTATAATTTGCTTTAATTGCTTTGCCATTTACTAGAATATTTTCGGCAATTAATGCATTTTGTATTCTGTTCCGAGAAGTATTTTCTAATCTAATCATCAGAAACTTATCAATACGCATAAGGCTTTGGCCTTTATCTACCACTATACGATGATGTTCGTATAATTCACTTTCTTCATTTAATTCAGTTTCTGCCTGCTCATTCATGTTGCAAAGATAAAACTAGCATCTACTAAGTGCACATTTGCTCAAAATAATTTATAGAAAAATACCCTGCATTAAGTATTGTATAGAAAAATACATTTAATACATTTGATATAAAATCAACTCAAAAAATATTATAATGAAAAACCTAAAAGTAATTACATCCAAAATCTTAGCTCTCTTGTTTTGTGGTATTATTAGCTTTAGTAATGTAAAAGCTCAAGATGAAATAGGGGCAATTATTAAAGCTGGTTCTGGCGATGCCACTAAACTAGCTGATGCTTATCTTCAACCCTTTTTCAAGGGATTTGGTATAGGCTTAAATAATGGCTGGTACACCACGGGTAGACCAAAAAAACTAGGTCAATTTAGCATTACTGGTAATGTGAGTTTAGCCTTAGTACCTGTAGATGACAGAAGTTTTAATGTAGCCCAAATCGGGCTTAATTCACCTAACTTAAAACTAAAAGCTGGCTCTAATCCGGTTACGCCAAGTATTGCCGGCGAAAGTAGACCTGGTTCCGTCTTCGAGGTATTTTTTGAGAATCCACAAACCAACCAACTAGAAAAAGTAGACGAGTTTACTTTACCACAGGGTATAGGTTTTTCCTTTATCCCTACCCCACAAGCACAAGTAACCATTGGTTTACCAGGCGGAACCCAAGTTTCTGGCAGGTATTTACCTAGTATTAGTATTGGCGATGCCGGAAGTGTGAAACTATTTGGTGGAGCTGTACAACACAGCATTAGCCAATATTTACCCGGTTTGGCTGATAAATTAGTAGATATATCCATCATGGTAGGCTACACAAAATTAGATTTTGAATTACCATTGGATGTACAACCACAAACAGGTCCTGGTTTCGTAAACCCTAATCCGGGTGATTATACCACCCAACGTTTAGGTGCAGAGTTTAGCGGTCTTACCGTAAATGGTATCGTTTCCAGAAAACTTGGTCCAATTTCTATTTACGGTAGTGCTGGTTTTGGTAGAAGCACGTACGAGACCGGATTATTTGGTACCTATCCGTTCATAGACAGAATTGATAACATGGGCAGAAAAGTATATGCCAATGCTACCGACCCAGTGGTTTTAAGAAGCGATGGCACTAATTCCGTTCCATTAAGTTCAGAAGATTTTAAAGCTTTTGCACCTAAATTTGGAGCAGGATTTTCATTGAAATTATTCATTTTAAATATCAATGCAGATTTACAAATAAGCCAATATACCTCCGGAACAGTAGGGGTTAGTTTAGGTTTATAATATTTTACTATGTATACAGAAAAGGCAGTACGATTGTGCTGCCTTTTTTATGTACCTACTATGCATGCATGCTCCTTGCCACCACTATTTTTGGTTTTTTGTACACCTTATTTTACCTTGTGATTAGGTTGCAGGAACAGACTTGCCCTACCAACTAGATACCAGCTAGGGGAAGTAAAAAATACTGCAAATATCTTGTAAATTTAAAGTTATATGTCTTACTTGCAGTGAATTAACCAGACATATAAGTAAGTTGGCAGCAATGCAAGCTAAGGGAACGTTTCTCCACCTAATTTACAGTAAAGCAAACCCTAACCCACATAGCTTCGGGAAGCCCGTAAGTCTGCATTTGTTGCGATATAGTTTTGCCACATACTTGCTTGAATCGGGAACCGATTTACGCTATACACAAGAGATTTTGGGGCATAAAAGCAGTAAAACCACCGAAATATACACCCATGTAAGCACAAAAGAATTACAGAAAAATAAGTTGCCATTAGATGATTTGGATATTTAGAAATAAACACTACTTTTTTGGCAAAAAGGTGTACCTATATCTCTTGTTTTTGGAAATATTGTATACTTTTAAGGTTAGGAAGGTGGACATATAAACAAGTTATAGGGCATTTTAAAGGACGACACAACGACAATGATAAATCAACTACTAAAAGGACTTGTTGACATAATTTATGGGACTGACCGAGTAAGGCAAAAGTTTGAACTTGAGAACCCGAACGAAAAGGTTTTAGCTGCAGACGCAAGTAAAGGTATTGTGACAACTACGGATCAAAACATTCAGCGTGGACTTGACTGGGTTACTTCGCAGAGAGCAGTTGTTATGTTGACAGACAAGAAAATAATTTGCGGTAAATGGACAATTCCGCTTGATACAATCTCAACGGCTCAGTTATTAAAAATCAATTCTTTGTTTGGTGGTGGACAAGTTTTGAAAGTAAAGACTGCGGACAACAAAAACTTTCAGTTCGGAATGCAACTAAATCCCGAATGGACAAATCAGCAACTACTTCCATTGACCCTCGAAAAAGGACAAGTAAAGAATTCAGCTTTTAGTATTGTCGTGAGAATAATTGCAATTGGTTATTTAATTTACTGGCTTTATGAACGCTTCTTCGCCAACTAAGACAATTACGTGGACTGACACTTGACGAAAGAAAAACGCCCTATAACAAAATGTTTATGCCAGCTTGGGACTCAGTTTAGGTTTGAAGTTTTGTTTTCTTAATTTCGTTCAGCAACGTGGGACAATGATGCGCTTCGAAAACCCAAGCCGTCATAAACATAAACGTTTTATGCCATTTTAGGGCGACACGAAAAAAATGACTGAACTCGAAAAATACATACATACTTACTTTGGAGTAAAAAAAGACGACTTGACTAATATAAGTTCGTTTTTCAAACCTGTGACTTTAAAAAAGGGCGACTATTTTCTTAAAACAGGCAGACATTCTGATAGACTTGGTTTCGTTCAGAGTGGAATAATTAGAGAGTTTGTTTTCATTGAAAACAAAGAAGTAACAAAGTGGATTTCAACGAAGGGTTACTTTGTGGTTGACTTATCAAGTTTTGTATTTCAGCAAACTGCTCGTTGGAATATTCAAGCATTGACAGACTGTGAACTTTATGTTATTGACAGTAAAGACTATAAAAAAATTGGACAAATAATTCCTCGTTGGACAGAATTAGAAAAACTATTCATCACAAAATGCTTTACAGTTTTAGAAGACCGAGTTCTACAACACCTTTCAATGACAGCAGAAGAAAGATATAATCAACTTTTCAATTTCAATAAAGAATTGTTTAATCAAGTGCCTTTACAATACCTGGCTTCAATGCTTGGTATGTCACCTGAAACATTGAGCAGACTAAGAAAAAAAGTGGCTGGCTAAACTTCTTGATTTTTGTCAAGAGCAAGGCTTGATTTTGTGCAGACCTTTGTATCGTTAATTAAAAACAATAACGAGAATGTTTACAAAATCAGTTTTACTAACCCCAATTAGCTTGACAATTTTAACAGGTTCATTTGGACAAAACAATTAAAAAATGAAAAGTATCAACAACAACGCACCAGTAAAGTGCAGCAAGTCAATCACTATCAATGCGAGTAGTGAAAAAGTATGGACAGTTATGACTAATATTAACAATTGGGCAAATTGGCAAACTGACATTAGCAAACCGCAATTGAATGGTGATTTAAAACCAGAAACAACATTTGACTGGAAAACTGGTGGAGCAAAAATTCACTCAACACTTCACACAGTTGAACCATTTAAAAATTTCGGTTGGACAGGAAAGACTTTTGGTATGTTTGCCATACATAATTGGACATTGACAGAAACAAAGGGAGAAACCAAAGTTTCGGTACACGAAAGTATGGAAGGATTTTTTGCTAAACTTTTGAAAAAGTCATTCAACAAGAACTTAGAAAAAGGTATGCAAAACTGGCTTGACTTATTGAAACGAGAATGTGAAAAATAAAGTGACAGAAAGAAAAACGGCATATAACACGGGTTTGGCAAAAGTGGGGATTCAATGCTTCTATGTACCTTCGTACTGCCTTTTTTAATGCCTAGATGTTCGATTTTACACTACATAGTCCCGTACAAGAATTACATTATTCTGGTTTTAAGTCATCTACAATTAAGATTTTTGTCAAGCGAGATGATTTAATTCACCCCTATATTTCTGGTAATAAAGGCAGAAAACTAACCTATTTATTAAAAGATGCAGAGCAGAAAGGGTATAAAAACATAGTAACGTTTGGTGGCGCTTATTCCAACCATTTAATAGCTACCGCTTGTGCAGGTGCACTTTTTGGTTTTAAAACCACTGGTTTTGTACGTGGCGAAAAAACAGAGCCTTTGAATGATACCTTGTTTTTGTGTACTCAGTTTGGTATGCAATTGATTTATGTAGATAGAGATACGTATCGGAATAAAAAGAATGTTTTTGAAACTCATTTTTCGCAAACTACCCATTATTTAATCTCCGAAGGCGGTGAACATGCCTTAGCGGTTAATGGCGTTGCTGAGTTAGTTACAGAGTTAGATAATCACTTTACACATATTTTTTGTGCTTGCGGTACCGGCACAACCCTAGCAGGAATTGCAAAAGGGGTTCATCAACATAAATTAAAAACGGCTGTTGAGGGAGTTGCGGTTTTAAAAGGTGCTGACTTTTTGCATCAAACTATTCAAAACTACACCCACGAAAACGGGTACAAACTTCATCTGGATTTTCACGAGGGTGGTTATGCCAAAACCACTACTGAATTGCTAGCATTCATGGTGCATTTTCAGAAAGAAACCGGAATATTACTTGACCCTGTGTATACGGGTAAGTTATTTTTTGCCTTTAGTAAACTTATACAAACCAAGTACTTTCCGATAGGTTCTTCGATATTACTAATTCACACCGGTGGACTTTTAGGAACTTTGGGGATGAAAGATAAATTTTAAATGAGTTCAAAAACCAACTTTAAATCGTTTAAACCTATTTTATAATTTTTATCTTAGTTCAAAAACGTTATTTTTTGATACTCTGAGGCGCTTTTTGTATGTTTGTATCCTAAATAAATTCGTATGTATAACTTAACAGTTGCACCAGAAAATGTGCAAAAATCGCTAAGCAAACATTTACTTACCGATGGCTTTGACCTTACTTTCGACATGGAAAAAAGCGAAGGTGTTCGCATTTTCGACTCTAAGCATAATAGACAACTTTTAGACTTTTTTACCTGTTTTGCTTCCGTACCATTAGGCTATAATCACCCTAAAATGGTAAACGACGAAACGTTTAAGAAGAACTTACTCTTAGCTGCTTTAACCAATCCCTCTAACTCCGATATTTATACACAACAATATGCTGAGTTTGTAGAAACTTTCTCTAGAGTAGGTATTCCGAGTTATTTACCTCATGCTTTTTTCATAGCAGGTGGTGCTTTAGCCATTGAAAATGCTTTGAAAGTAGCCATGGATTGGAAAGTGCAAAAAAACTTTCAGAAAGGACATCGTAAAGAAATTGGACATAAAGTAATTCATTTCGATCATGCTTTTCATGGTCGTACCGGATATACACTTAGTTTAACCAACACCCTACCCGATAAAACCAAATGGTTTGCACAGTTTAACTGGCCAAGGGTATCGGCACCAAAAATTCAGTTCCCTTATACCGATGCCAATTACGAAGATTTATTGCGTAGAGAACAATTATCTATTAGTCAAATAAAACAGGCTTTTAAAGATAATCCGGATGAAATTTGTGCCATCATCATTGAGCCTATTCAATCAGAAGGTGGTGATAATCATTTCCGTAAAGAGTTTTTAGAGCAATTGCGCTCCTTGGCAGATGAAAACGAGTGTTTCTTGATTTATGACGAAGTACAAACTGGAGTTGGCCTAACCGGAAAGTTCTGGTGCCATGAACATTTTGGCGAAAAAGCTCGTCCGGATATAATTGCATTTGGCAAAAAAATGCAGGTATGCGGTATTTTAGTCGGAAAGAAAGTGGATGAAATACCAACCAACGTATTTAAAGTATCTTCCAGAATAAACTCTACTTGGGGTGGTAATTTGGTGGATATGGTTCGCTCTTCTAAAATTATGCAAATCATAGAAGAGGATAAATTATGCGATAATGCTGCTGTAGTAGGTAATTATCTGCAAGAAAAACTTTTAAAAATTAGCGAAAAACACGAAAAGGTAAGTAATGTTCGTGGACGTGGCTTGCTTACTGCTTTTGATTTCGCAAGTAAAGAAATGCGCAATAAATTTATTCAGGAAGGAATAAAAAACAACGTGATGTTTTTGGGCTGTGGAGAAAAATCGATTCGGTTCCGACCTGCAGTGCTTATAAAAGAAGAACACATAGATGAAGGATTGGTGGTGATGGAAAAGATATTGCCGGGATTGTAATTCGATACCATTAAAAAAAACCATCCTTCGACAAGCTCAGGATGGTTTTTTTATTTCAACACAAAAATATCCTCTATTCCTATTAACTTATCGCTAGTAAACGCTTCTCCGAAAGTGGCGCCAATGGGTTTTCCCATTTCTCGGTTGCGTGCAATCACGGTTTCTAAATATTCTGGCGATGAAATATAGGTTGCAGGTTCATCTGAGCTGGGATCAAAAAATTGGGATTTAAACGCTCGTATGGCTTCAAGTTTTTGCTCCATCTCGTCGGAAATATCTACTACAAAAGCTGGTTGAATATATCTGTCTTGCAAGTAATGATAAACCGCTCGGGGTCGCCAAGCAGTTTGAATTTGTCCATCTAATTTTGTTTCGATTTTAGCTAAACCCGATAAAAAAGCGGCATCTCTAACCAAATAAGCTGCTTTTCCATGATCCGGATGTCTATCCTGTATGGCATTTGCTAGTATAATTTCTGGTTGATATTGTCTTATTTTTTCGATGATTAAGAGTTGATGATGTAAATCATTTACTAAAAAGCCATCGGCCATTTTTAAATTTTCTCTCACCTGCACTCCTAATATTTTGGTGGCATTTGCAGATTCTTTTGCTCTAATTTTGGCAGTACCTCTAGTACCCATCTCCCCTTGGGTTAAATCTATAACTCCAACTTTTTTGCCTTGTTTAATGGATTTTAGGATAGTACCGGCACAAGAAAGTTCGGCATCGTCAGGATGTGCCGCAAATACAAGTAAATCTAATTTCATGGTTGCTTATTTATGCGTGGTTGCTTGCGCCACTAACTTCGCAATTTTCTTTGTAATACGAGAAGAGTTTGGTTTGGTAAAAGGGAAGAAATAATCCACCACTTCGCCATGGGCATTCACTAAAAATTTATGAAAGTTCCAACGAGGGGTTGAACTTAATTGTCCGTTTAATTTTTTATCACACAAGAATTTGTAGAGCGGATGAGCATATGGCCCACGAACTCTAATTTTATCAAAAACAGGAAACGTTATCTCGTAATTTCTGGAACAGAATTTCAAAATCTGATCGCCATCCAAAGGCTCTTGATTACCAAAATCATTCGAAGGAAAGCTTAAAATTTCGAAGGTATTGGCATCAAACTCTTTATATAAACTTTGTAACTCTCGTAGTTGTGGAGTGAATCCACATTCGCTTGCAGTATTGACAATTAAAAGTACTTTGCCTTTGTATCTATCCAACGAAATTTCTTCGCCGTTAATTCGATTTACCTTGAACTGGTATATGTTTTTCTCCATTGCTTAGTTGTAGTCTTTCCGCATCAGCCTCTCTTATTATCATTTCTATATCTCTATCTTCCTGATCCGGATCGTATTCAGATTTTAAATTATGCCCGAACAGCCGGGCTATAGATTGCCAAAAGAAGGCTGTGAATTTGCTTTTCAATTGCTGTAGTAACACAAAACTGCTGGCAGATGTTTCTCTATCTATTAACTTAATTAAAATTCTGCCTTGGGTAATGGTTAATTTTTTTAATTCTTTCTCATATTGTCCCATTATCTCTTCTTCCAATCGCTTAATAATGGCTCTTTTTTCTTTTTCTGAGCTAGCATTTGCTAATTCTATTTCTGCAAAACGATAATGGTATCCTGCTATATGGGCATAAGGTAAAACAATTAATACATCGCGTTTAAGTTTATAATATTTCTTTTTTGCAGCATTGTTTTTAAATATTCTTGTATTCGTAATTTCTACTTCATTCAACCACGCAAATGGTACCGTTTCACCTTCTATGGTTATGGAACTAACTTTTAGGGTGTCGGATTTTTCTTGAGCAAGACAATCTGAACTAACAAACAAACCAATTAAAAGAAATAAAAATGCCTTATTCATTCATTCAAAAATAAACTTTTAATATTTATATTGCTGCATCCTGAATGAAACGGTTTTACAAATAGTTTGTTGTACAGATTAGGACAGATGGTTTAGCATTATGGCTGAGATAGTTATAGATTTAGAAGAAGAAAAGAAAGAGATACTGAAAAGGTACAGGGCTTTGTTGCGCTCATGTAAATCTACTTTGCAAAAAGGTGATAAAAAAATGATACGCAAAGCATTTGAGATGGCGGTGGATGGTCATAAAGACATGCGACGCAAATCTGGTGAACCTTATATCTACCATCCTATTGCTGTTGCTCAAATTTGTTCAGAAGAAATTGGATTGGGCCCTACTGCTATTGTGTGTGCACTTTTGCACGATACAGTAGAAGACACAGAACTAACCTTAGATGATGTAGAAAGAGAATTTGGTAAAAAAGTGGCCAAAATAATCGATGGATTAACTAAAATTTCGGGGGTTTTTGATCAAAGCAGTTCCATTCAAGCCGAAAATTTTCGGAAAATGCTATTGACATTGGCAGATGATGTTAGAGTGATCTTAATAAAACTTGCCGATAGATTACACAACATGCGAACAATGGATCACATGCCTCGCCAAAAACAACTAAAAATAGCTTCCGAAACTTCCTATTTATACGCCCCACTTGCACACCGTTTAGGTTTATATGCGATAAAATCTGAGTTAGAAGATTTATCGATGAAGTATACAGAAACTTCCACCTATAAATTTATAGCCCAAAAAATAAACGAAACCAAAGCCGAACGCAATAAATTCATCAAAGAATTCATCGATCCAATAAAAGAAATATTGGAAGAACAGGACTTAAAAGCATTGGTAATTGGCAGACCAAAATCTATTTTCTCTATCTGGAGTAAAATGCGAACCAAAGCAATTCCATTTGAAGAGGTGTATGACATATTTGCCATCCGAATCATTCTGGAAAGTACCATAGATAATGAAAAATCAGATTGTTGGAAGGCTTATTCTATTGTAACCGATTTATATCGTCCAAATCCGGATAGATTACGAGATTGGATATCTAGCCCAAAAGGAAATGGGTATGAATCTTTACATACTACCGTAATGGGCTTAAAAGGCAAATGGGTAGAAGTTCAAATTAGATCTAAACGAATGGACGAAATAGCCGAAAAAGGCTTTGCTGCACATTGGAAGTACAAAGAATCTAGTGCAGAAAGTGGTTTAGATAATTGGATAACTAGAGTAAGAGAAACGTTAAATAATCCAGAATCTAATGCCCTCGACTTTTTGGATGATTTTAAAATGAACTTATTTTCTGATGAGGTATTTTGTTTTACCCCAAAAGGAACGCTTTTAAAATTACCAATGGGTGCTACTGCTCTAGATTTTGCTTTTGAGATTCATTCTGATGTTGGTTCTCAGTGTATTGGAGCTAAAGTAAATCATAAATTAGTTCCATTAAATTATAAATTACAAAACGGAGATCAGGTAGAAATACTGACTTCGGGTAAACAAAAACCAAAAGAAGACTGGTTATCTATTGTTACCACGGCAAAAGCTAAATCCAGAATTAAATCATCGTTAAAAGAAGAACGCCGAAAAGTTTCGGATAATGGCAAAGAAATTTTAGAACGCAAAATGCGCTCCCTAAAGCTTACCGTAAATTCACATAACCTACACAAAATTGCCTATTTTTTTAAATTGGCAAACATCCAAGACCTTTACTACCAGGTAGCAATTGGTAAAATTGATCAGAAAGATTTAAAAAAATACGTAGAAACAGAAAAAAACATCGACAACAAACCACCGGAAAAAATTGAAACCGAGTTGGTGGAAACGTTCATCCGAAAAATAAAAAGTAAAGACACTGATTTATTATTAATTGGCGATGATTTACAAAAAATAGACTATAAATTATCTACTTGTTGCAATCCAATACAAGGAGACGATGTGTTCGGGTTCATTACCATTAACGATGGCATAAAAATACATCGAACCAACTGCCCAAATGCAGCAAAATTAATGGCAAGTTATGGATACAGGGTAGTAAAAGCTAAATGGACTAACCAAAAAGAAATTGCCTTTTTAACCGGAGTTAGAATTACTGGAATTGACGATGTTGGAGTTATAAATAATATCACAAAAGTAATATCAAATGATTTAAAAGTAAACATGCGCTCCATTAGTGTGGATAGCGATGATGGGATTTTTGAAGGCCAGATAATGGTTTTTGTAAACGATACCAACCATTTAAATGATTTGATAAAACGATTAAAACAAGTGAGTGGGATATTAACTGTGAGCAGATTTGATAGCATTTAAACTAACAAGTAGTGGATAATTTTTAAAGGATATATAAATAATTAACAATATTTTTGAACCAACTTATGATAACCGAAGAAACCAAAAGTAATGTTCTCAAGATTTTTGAAAGCTATCTCGAAAAAAATAGCCTCAGAAAAACCCCAGAACGGTTTGCAATATTGGAAGAAATTTATTCCAGAAACGATCATTTCGATGTAGAATCTCTTTACATCCACATGAAAAACAAAAAATATAGAGTAAGTAGAGCTACTGTTTACAACACGTTAGAACTTTTAGTTGCTTGCGATTTAGTTACCAAGCATCAATTTGGTAAAAACATGGCTCAGTTCGAAAAATCATATGGGTTTCACCAACATGACCATATCATTTGCTTGGATTGCGGCAAAGTAGTTGAATTTTGTGATCCTCGCATTCAACAAATACAATCTACCATGGGCGATATCTTAAAATTTGACATCAAACATCATTCATTAAACCTTTATGGTAAATGCACAAAAGAAAAAGTGAATGGAATTTGTGCTAATTAATTCAAGACAAACTATTTCAAAAAATAAACTCTAAATTTTTATGGCTGTTGACGTGTTATTGGGATTGCAATGGGGAGATGAAGGAAAAGGTAAAATTGTGGATGTACTTAGTCCGCAATATGATTTAATTGCTCGCTTCCAAGGAGGCCCAAATGCCGGTCATACATTGGAGTTTAATGGCAAAAAATACGTTTTAAATACCATTCCATCTGGTATTTTCAATGAAAATACGCTAAATCTGATTGGTAATGGAGTGGTAATAGACCCCATTACGCTTAAAAGAGAAATAGATAATTTAATTGCAAATGGTACCGACCCAATAAAATCTGGGAAACTATTACTGGCACGCAAAGCACATCTGATTTTACCAACCCATCAGTTATTGGATGCGGCGCAAGAGAAAAGTTTAGGTGATGGCAAAATTGGCTCTACTCTAAAAGGTATAAGCCCAACGTATCAAGATAAAATTGGCAGAAATGGTTTACGTGTTGGAGATACTACCTTACCCGATTTTAAGGAACGCTACGAAAAAATTAAAAAACGCCATACCACCATCTTACACAATTTTCAATTTGAGTTTGATTTAACCGAACGCGAAGCAGCATTTTTCGAAGCAATTGAATTACTAAAAAAATTGAAACACGTAGATTCAGAGCATTTAGTAAATCAGTATCTCAAAGAAGGGAAAAAAGTATTAGCAGAAGGTGCACAAGGTACCTTGCTAGATATTGATTTTGGATCGTATCCATTTGTTACCTCTTCTAATACTACAACCGCCGGTGCTTGCACTGGTTTAGGGGTTGCTCCATCTAAAATTGGTTCGGTAATCGGGATTTTTAAAGCGTATTGTACCAGAGTTGGTAGCGGCCCGTTCCCCACTGAGTTAGATAATGACTTAGGTGAAAATATTCGTAAAATCGGACATGAATTTGGCGCAACCACCGGCAGAGCACGACGCACTGGTTGGATAGATTTACCTGCCTTAAAATATGCTGTAATGCTGAATGGGGTAACCGAACTAGTCATCACAAAGTCAGATGTACTTAGTGGTTTTGATAAGATATATGCTTGTACTCATTACGAATATAATGGAGAAGTGATAGACTATATGCCTTATGATATAATATCTATCCCTCCAAAACCAATATTTAAAGAATTAGCAGGTTGGAAAGAAGATATTACAGGCATCCGCAACTTGGATGAAATACCTGATAATCTCAAAAACTACATCCACTTTTTAGAGAAAGAATTGGATGTTCCGATTAAATATTTATCCGTAGGACCCGACAGATTACAAACCCTCATCTTAAATTAAACTTACTTTTTTATCGTTCAATTATTCTCCAAAAACATTTGTTTCTGAAATTTTATATTGAGTAATATTTGTGTTACAAAATTTAGTATAATTGTACACAAAAAACCTCTCTAATGAAACATCTATTTACTCTCTTATTTGTTGGTTTAATGGCCTCCAACATATATGCACAAGCCATTTTTGATAAAAAACTACAAGCAAAAGTTTCTGGTAATACCAATCCTGTACAAGCAATAATAACGTTTGAAGGAAACGCTGCGCCAACTTTGTTAAATGTTAGTCTGTTAAAATCAATTGGCATAAAACAAGGCATTACTTTTAAAAACTTCCCCATTGCTGGAGTAGTAGCTACCGGTGCTCAACTTTTAAAGTTAGCTGAGAACAAATCGGTTAAATCTATTTACCTAAACGATTCTGTTATTTTATATAACGATAACTCTAGAAAACTTACGGGGGTTGAAAAACTACAAAACGACCCTGCTATTACTGCACTAAACAAAGGCTTACCTGTTACCGGTAAAGGAATTGGAGTAGTAGTAAATGATAGTGGTATTGATGCCACTCATCCTGACTTATTATTGCTAGACAGAACTGTGCAAAACGTATTAGGAACCACCAATCCGGGGGCTTATAACCAAGTAATTAGAGATATTTTAGGGTATGATACTCCAATGGACATTTTACCTAATGTATTTTTGGAAAATATACCTAATACTGATACCAACTCAGGACATGGAACCCACGTTGCAGGTACGGTTGGAGGAAATGGTATGATGTCGGGAGGATTATACAAAGGAGTAGCACCTGGAGCAGATATTATTGGCTATGGTTGCGGAGGTGTTATTTTTGTTTTGGATGTAATAGGTGGATTTGATTATGCAATTTCTAATAAAGCAAAACATAACATCCGAATTGTAACTAATTCTTGGGGTAATTACGGTGATTTTGATCCTAGTCATCCTATTAACTTAGTTACTAAAAAGACCTACGATAGTGGTATAATTGTAATTTTTGCTGCCGGAAACTCTGGTCCTGGAGCAGATACTCATAACCCTTGGACAGCTCCATGGGTTATTTCTGTAGCTGCAGGTGATAGGTTTGGCAGATTAGCTGCATTCTCCTCTCGTGGTTTTAAAGGTGAGCAATATGAATTTGATATTGATGGCAAAACCTGGACATATGTAAACCGCCCTACAGTTACTGCACCTGGCGTTGGCGTTATGTCTGCCAGAACCTTAAGTGCTATAGGTCTCACAGGCAGTAATCCACCAAATGCGGCGCACATACCATTCTATATGGCAATTTCTGGTACGTCTATGGCAACACCGCACGTTGCAGGAATTGTTGCTTTGATGTTAGAGGCAAATCCAAGCTTAACCTTTGAAGAAGTAAAAAGTATTTTAGAAGAAACTGCTACCAATATGCCAGGTTATGAGGGTTGGGAAGTTGGAGCAGGTTATGTAAATGCTTATGCAGCGGTACAAAAATCATTGGATAAGTCATTAAATTTTGCATCAGGTGTAAATATAAAACGTTCTTTTAACTCCAAATTCCCATTTGACAAAGAACAATTAAATGTTGAGTTTGAATTAAGCCCGATAGCAGCAACAAAGTTCACTCAAAAATTTCAGGTGAAACCTGGTTCAAGTAATTTAATTGTTTCATTAATTGAAGGAGGATTTAGAAGTTATCTTTTGTTTACAGGTAATACGGTAGCATTAAGCGTTAAAAATCCTTCTGGTGCAGAGGTTTACAATTCTAGGATAGGACTTATACCAGAACTATTAGGACTACCAATCGCATACATCAACAATCCGGCACCAGGAGAATGGACCATGGAAGTAAATAGTGAAGAGGGTTTGGTTTACCCTGAAACTTTCCAAGGAACCATCATGGCTTATTATCCGCAAAATGGCGTTGGACTAAACGATGTAGCCAATCATCCGCTTGAATCTGAAATTAATTTAGCCATCATGCAACGCTTAATGGACGGACGTAGCACTGGTTTTGAACCTAATCAATTCATTACCAGAGAAGAAATGGCAGATTATTTTTTAATGGGACAAGGAATTAGATTATCGCTACCAGTAAATAAAAGTAGCTTGTTTAGTGGTCCTAAAATTTTGGCCTATGAATCAAATACAACAGTAGGTGCTGCATTACGTGATAGAACACAAAAAAATGAGGCCTTATTCTTAAACTATACTGCCGATGATTTTAAACCCAATGCTTTTGTAACACGTTTAGAAGCTGCTTACTCTTTTATTCAAGCATTAGGTCAACAAAACAGAGCAAGAAATGCAAACGGTATGTCAATTCCAACTAGCGATTTGAATGATATACCTCTAAACTTAAGAGGTTATGTAAAATTGGCTATAGATAATGGGATTATATTACCAGAACCAGATTTACAAAATCCAGGTAGTTTTAAATTCAACCCAAATAAATTTATAACTAGAGCAGAATATGCCTCATTTACAACCAAAACAGTTCCACTTTGGAGGACTACTTTTGCTGTAGAAGATGTGGTAACTAGTGTAAATAATAAATTAAACACTATATTTTCTACTTTAAAAGCTTATCCAAACCCAGCAATAGATTTTACGAGGTTAGAATATACTTTAAAAGATAGATCAGAAGTACAAATTGATGTGGTTGATATACATGGAAAAACAGTAAAATCTTTTGGTTTGCAAAAATTAAATGCTGGAAATCATGTACTTGAAATTTCAACGAGCGACATGCCAAATGGTGTTTATTTTATTCGCTTAAATGCAAATACTAATCAGAGTAACATGAAACTGATTGTAAATCATTAAAAAAATTAATTAAGCTCTCTAAATTACCAGGCGATGAATTAATTCATCGCCTTTTTTATGTTTAATTGAATTATTTTTGAATCCTCAATGGAAATAAATTATCAATTCAGTAAAGAGCAATTATACACTTGGGCAGATTCCTTTGAAACCTGTTGTATTCTTAATACAAATGGATATAAAGAAAAATACAGCACTTACGATTTAATAATAGCCGTTGGTAAAAAATCTGAAGTAAAAGCAAATCATGGAAATGCTTTTACTCTATTTTCTAACGCATATACAAATAATTATTTATTCGGCTATTTTGGTTACGATTTAAAGAATGAAATTGAAAAACTAACGTCGCTAAATCCAGCAAAAATTAATTTCCCGGATATTTATTTTTTCGAACCGGAACATATCGTTTTAATTTCTCCTGATAATACCATTACTATAATTTCTGATGATAAACTTAAAATTATAAATGAAATTAATTCAACAGTAATTACCTCACATCAATTTAATAAAGAGACTATTGTATTTAATAAAACCATTTCCAAAAATCAATATATCCAAAAAATAAAATCAATAAAAAATAATATTATTGAAGGCGATGTATATGAATTAAATTTTTGTCAGGAATTTATTGCCGACAATATTGAATTTAATACCATGCAATTTTTTACCAATTTAATGCATGTATCTCCTACCCCATTTGCCAATTACTTAAAGTTTGATAATAAATACATAATAGGTGCAAGTCCCGAAAGATTTTTACAGAAAAAAGGCAATAAATTAATCTCTCAGCCTATAAAAGGAACAATAAAACGAGGAGCAAATAAAACCGAAGATGAAAATCTAAAAAGACAATTGCAAAACAGTGAAAAAGAAAGAGCAGAAAATGTGATGATTGTGGATTTGGTTCGTAACGATTTAACCAAGTCGGCTAAAACCGGCACCATAAAAGTTGAAGAACTTTTTGGTATGTATACCTTTAATCATTGGCACCAAATGATTTCTACCATTTCAGCAGAAATTATGGATACCATTTCAACTACTGAAAGTATAAAAAATACATTCCCAATGGGTTCTATGACCGGGGCACCTAAGATAAAAGCCATGCAATTAATTGATGGATATGAAGTAAGTAAGAGAGGTGTATATTCTGGCGCACTAGGCTATTTTACTCCTAATAAAGAATTTGATTTGAATGTAGTAATACGAACATTACTATACGATGCAACCGCAAAAATGGCAAGCTTTGAAGTAGGCAGTGCTATAACTTTTGATTCGGATCCGGAATATGAATATGAAGAATGTTTGCTAAAAGCTCAAGCCATTTTGAGGGCCTTAAATGCAAAAATTGAGGAATAAAGATTTAATTTTTGCTAAATGTTTTGGCCTCTGGTAAGCATTTTCTTATGTCCTCGATACGAGTTTGATCGTTCGGGTGAGTACTCAATAATTCAGGAGGTGTTTCTTTATTTAATGCCGACATGCGTTGCCAAAACCCAATAGCTTTTTCGGGATTATAACCTGCCATACTCATAAAAATTAATCCTAACCTATCTGCTTCACTCTCTTGCTTTCTGGAGTTTGGTAATAAAACACCCACATTTGCACCCAATCCGAAAAGTTCATTAAAAACTTGGAGATTTTCGGGACTTTCTGTGCCAACAATTACAGATGCAATTAAACCAATTGCACCTATTCCTAACGCTTGGCTCATACGTTCATTCGAGTGTTTTGCTACAGCATGTGCAATTTCATGCCCCATAATTACTGCAATACCATCATCATCTTCGCAAATTGGTAAAATACCAGTATAAAAAACCACTTTACCTCCTGGCATACACCAAGCATTAATGGCTTCATTTTCTACCAAATTAAATTCCCAATCAAAACCTTCTAATTGTTGTTCTAAGTTGTTTTCTTTGAAATAAATCTCAACAGCCTCTTTAATTTTATTTCCAATTTCTTTTATTTTATCTGCTTCTTTACCTGTAGGTATTACTTTATTTTCTTTTAAGAATTCCTCGTAACTACTGTTTGCCATTAAAATCATTTCACTTTCTGGCATTAAACTAAGTTGTTTTCTGCCGGTTAATGGCACTTCTGTACATGCCGTTGATACCAGCAGTATTACAATAATTAGTACTGAATTAACTATCTTTTTCATGATTCGTCTTCCTCTTCTGTCTTCTTTTTAAATAGGTTTGCTTTACTCTCTACCCCTTTAAATAGTCGTTCTATATTTTTTTGATGAGTTATCATCACCAGTACTGCAATAGTAACTCCAAAAAGTACCAGAGATTTTATGGTAACATCAAATAAAAAAACAATCATGAACGGAAATGCGAAACAGGCAAGCATTGAACTGAGCGAAACAAATCTGGTAATAACCAAAACAGTTATGAATATGACCACACACAATAAAGCTGCTTCGGTATGAATGGCAAATGCCATTCCGAGTAAAGTTGCAATTCCTTTGCCACCTCTAAATCCGGCAAAAACCGGAAAAATATGCCCAACTACTGCTACAACTCCCAAAGCGATCTGAAGATTAACATACGGAACTGTATTAGGTTGATAAATTTGCACGAAATAAACCAAATTGGTTGCGCAAAATCCTTTGATAATATCTATCAACATGACAGGAATACCGGCTTTTTTGCCTAAAATCCTGAATGTATTGGATGCACCGGCATTTCCGCTACCGTGTTCTCGTATGTCAATTCCGTAAAAAATTTGTCCTACCCAAACGGCTGTAGGTATAGAACCTAAAATGTATGCAGCCAGCAGAAGAGAAAGGGTATAAACTGAAATCATTAATAACAGATATATGGATAAGATTAATTCAAAAGTAACAAATTTGTTTAGGCAATATTATACTAACATGCTTTTAAACTTAAATCAAAACTTTTAACGGAATGTGTTAATGCTCCCATGGAAATAAAATCTACTCCGCACTCTGCATATTCAACCACATTTTCTGGAGTTATACCCCCCGATGCTTCGGTTATAAATCTTCCGTCAATTAATTTAATGGCTTCTTTCAGTGCAATAAAATCAAAATTATCCAATAAAATTCTATCTATTTTCCCAAATTCTATTACTTGACTTAACTCGGAAAGATTTCTTACTTCTATTATCACTTTTAACTTTAAATCTTTTTTAAATAGATAGTGATAAGTAGATTCTAATGCATTTTTAATTCCACCTGCAAAATCTACATGATTATCTTTTATTAGAATCATATCATACAATCCAAACCTATGATTTACTCCACCACCAATGGTTACGGCCCACTTCTCTAAAAATCGCATGCCTGGCGTGGTTTTTCTGGTATCTAAAAGTTTGGCTTTTGTATGAGCAATTTTTTGAGTAAGCTCAAATGTGGTTGTAGCAATACCGCTCATGCGTTGCATACAATTAAGTAATAGTCGTTCTGCAACTAAAATAGAATGAATTGAACCATGTAGTTGAAATGCAACATCTTCGTGGGCAACTTTTGCTCCATCATTTAAAAATTGCTCGAAAGTTAAATTTGTATTTACTTGCTGTACAATGGCCTTAGCCACCTCAACTCCGGCCAAAATTCCGGTGTCTTTTACAATTAATTTGACTTTGCCTTTATGGTTATCTGGAATTGTGGCTAAAGAAGTATGATCTCCATCTCCTACATCTTCTAATAAAGCATTTTTAATAAACTGAGAAAGTTCAGTGGAGTTTATAAACATCCTCAAATGTAAAAATTCATCGCTCTTTTTCGAAACGAAGTTCGTTGAGCAATAATTTTCCGGAAGTTTGTTTTAAATAGAAATAAGCACGATAGCTTCCTTTGTTAGTAGTATAAGTAGCAATAGCATACTGAGAACCTTCTGCAGAACCTCCTCGGTGTTTTATTACAAAATTAGTAGGAGGATATTTAGCGAAGAATTCTCTCAAAACAATCTCTGCTTGAGTTTTACTGTATATGTTCTCATCATCCACTAATGTCAACTCTACGGTCTGACTAAAATGCTTCGCGATTTCTCGGGTATTGGCAGCTTTAATGGCACTAGAAACCTCATCTACCACATTACTGGTTTGTGCAATTGCAATAAATCCGAATAAGAGTGTTATAAAAGGAATTAATAGTACTTTCTTCATTAGTTATATATTGATTGGTATCAATGCCACAATTTAGCATAAATAGTGCCAACACGATATTTAATAAAACTCTAATCTACTGTCTTATTTTCAAATATATTTGCTTCGTGGAAAATAAAAAAGTGGTATTGCTAATTTTAGATGGTTGGGGCCTCGGAAAACCCAATGCTCAAAACGCTATTCATGTAGCTAAAACCCCTTTTATAGATTCCATGTTCAGAGATTATCCAAATAGTACATTAGAAGCATCTGGCGAGGCAGTAGGTTTACCGGCTGGTCAAATGGGCAACTCAGAAGTTGGTCATCTTACTATTGGCGCAGGAAGAATAATTTATCAGGAATTGGTTAGAATAAATAAGGCTTTTAGAGATAAAAATCTTTATCATAACGAAACCTTACATGAAATTATCCAATACGTCAGAAAAACTGGCAAAAAATTGCATATAATGGGTTTATTGTCAGATGGTGGGGTGCATTCGCATATCCGACATTTGCTTGGATTGTTAACTATTTTTCAGGAACAGAAAGTAGAACATGTTTTTATACATGCTTTTTTAGATGGCAGAGATACCGACCCAAAATCCGGAATTGGCTACTTAAATCAATTGAATAAACATATAGTAAACACCAATGCAAAACTAGCTTCGGTAATTGGCAGATACTATGCAATGGACAGAGATAATAGGTGGGAAAGAATTAAAAAAGCATACGATTTATTGGTACATGGAATTGGAACACAAAGTACAAACTTAGTACATGATGTAGAACAATCTTACCAGAATAATATAACTGATGAATTTATTTTACCAATTGTAAATACTGAATACAATACCAAAATAGAAGAAGGAGATGCGGTTATCTGTTTCAATTTTAGAACAGATAGAGCAAGAGAAATTACCAAAGTGCTCACGCAAACCAACATGCCAGAACATGGCATGCAAACTATCCCTATAAAGTATACTACATTAACTTGCTATGACGATAGTTTCGTAAACGTGGGTGTTGTTTTCGAAAAAGATAATCTTAAAATGACCTTGGGAGAGGTTTTAGAACAACACCAAAAAAAACAAATCAGAATTGCCGAAACCGAAAAATATCCACACGTAACCTTCTTTTTTTCTGGAGGTAGAGAAACCCTTTTTGATGGAGAAAGCAGAATTTTAGTACCTTCTGCCAAAGTATCTACTTATGATATGCAACCTGAGATGAGTGCCAAGGAAATTACTAATGCCATATTACCTGAACTCGAAAAAAGAGAAACAGATTTTGTGTGTTTAAATTTTGCTAACCCAGACATGGTGGGCCATACCGGTATTTTTGATGCCGTAGTAAAAGCCGTAGAAGTTGTAGATAGTTGTACCGAACAAGTGGTTAAAGAAGGAATGAAAAATGGGTATAGCTTTGTTATTATTGCCGATCATGGTAATGCAGATTATATGATTAACGAAGACGGAAGCCCAAACACAGCTCATACCACTAATTTGGTTCCTATCATACTCATTGATAAAGATATAAAAGAAATAACCAGTGGTAAACTTGGGGACATTGCCCCTACTATTTTAAAAATTATGGGTATAAACGCGCCCAAAGAAATGACTGGGGAGGTTTTACTAAAATGAAAAATTTTCTTAAAATTTCGTTACTAATTTTGGTTTGTGGATGTACATCGGCGCCTAAAATAGATACCCAACACCAAACATTTTATGATATAAGCGGCTATTTTACATCAGAGGCAAAACGTTTAACAGAACGTAAAGCATCCGTACAAAAAACAGTTAGAAAGAATAATGAAACTGAACAAAAAATTCTTTCAAATATAGATTGGCTAAAAGAGTTAGATTTATTTATTTCGAGTGATATTAATAAACCTGCTTGGCTAAGAAGTTATATTGAAACCAGATCCGATTCTATCATTCGATATTCTCCTATCGATTCTAACTTAAAGATTAAGTCGATAATAATTAAGGAATTAAATGGAGATATACAATCTGTTTATATTCAAAAATATACCAAGAACTTCTTATATACAAGCTCAGAAGAATTGTTTTATTACCCCGATTCTATCTACAAAATGACTAGAGTACAAAAAGTAATTTGGCTAGGAGAAACAACTTATGCAATTGAAGGAAAGATTTTAAAGTAATTCTAAAGCATCCTTAATTTCGGACATTGGTAATTGGCAGGTTTTATTCTTACAAACAAAAATAGCCGTTGATTTACCTGATTTACCTACTAATAAGGGCAGATTTTCGATTTCTCCACCTAAAAGAATAGCATTCGGAATAAAATACTCATCCAGTTCAGTTCGTTTATTTTTCCAATCTACTCCAGTTATAGCAATTTCAACCCAGCCTTCTGCTTCATTTTGCAATAATATTGCCCAATTAGAATAAGCAGATCCATAGGTTTTAATTTTATCTTTTATGGTATGTAGCATGTTTAGTGCTATGCTTTCTAAATTTTTATCGTCCAAATACATCCCTAGTTTTCGTATGGAAAGTGCCATAGTAGAATTTGAAGCAGGAATTACATTATCCATTAATTCCATTTTTCTGGCAATGAGTTCTTTATCGTTTTTGGAGGTAAAATAAAACATTCCGCTTTCTGTATCCATGAAGTTATGTATGGAATAATCCACTAAGGATTTAGCCTCATTTAACCATTTTATATCAAAGGTAGCTTGGTATAATGCAATCAATCCTTCTATAACAAAAGCATAATCATCTAAGAAGCCGTTGATGGTAGCATTTCCTTCTTTATAATTTCTAAATAACCCAGCTTCATTCTTCATTTTAGTTAGAATAAAATCAGCATTTTTTATTGCTGCTTCCAAGAAAGTATCCTCATTAAATACTCTATAAGCATCTACATATGCTTTCATCATTAAGCCATTCCAAGAAGACAAAATTTTATCATCTAAACCTGGTCTTATTCTCATATCACGTTGAATCATTAATTTTCGCTTACATAAGTGAATAATCCTACGTAATTCAGAAACATCTAACCCTAGTTTATTCGCTAATTCTGTTTCATCCCATCGGCGCATAAGGATATTGGTTTCTTCCCAATTTCCATGTTCTAAAACATTATAATACAAAGAAAAAAGATGTTCATCTTCTCCTAATATCATTCGAAGTTCTGCTTTAGTCCAACAATAGAATTTCCCTTCTACCCCTTCACTATCTGCATCTAATGCAGAGAAAAAACCACCATTGTGATGTGTTAATTCTCTATCAACAAATTCTAGTGTTTCATAAACTATTTGTTTGTACAGATCTGATTTACAGTATTGATAAGCATCTGAGTATAAAGAAACTAATTGGGCATTATCATACAACATTTTTTCGAAATGCGGTACATGCCAATCGCCATCTACCGAATAACGAGAAAATCCACCTCCAAGTTGATCATAAATTCCACCCCACGCCATTTTATCTAAAGTCAATCGAACAATTGCATTGGCGCTTTCGTCTTTTGTATGAAAAGCATATCTCAATAAAAATTGGAAATTATTAGGTAACGGAAACTTTGGTGCACGAGCATGACCTCCTTGTCCAAAATCAAAATATGGCTTCCAAGGTTCGTAAATGTCTTTTATATCTGCTTTTACTATTTGATTTTGGTTGATTGGTGCAGCTACAATTTCCGACTGTTTTATTCCTTCTGTTAATTTTTGAGCATATTCAAGAGCTTCTTCTCTCCTAGTTTTGTAGAAATTTGCAAGATTTAAAAGTAGTTTTTTCCAATCTTCTTTCTTAAAATAAGTACCTCCGTAAACAGGGCGCTGATCTGGTAAAGCAATACAGTTCAAAGGCCAACCACCACTTCCGGTCATTAGTTGCACGGCATTCATGTAAATTTGGTCTATATCTGGTCTTTCTTCTCTATCTACTTTTATACACACAAAATGTTCATTCATTATGGCTGCAACAGATTCATCCTCAAAACTTTCATGCTCCATAACATGACACCAATGACAAGCAGAATAACCAATGCTAATCAGCAATAATTTGTTCTCATTCTTAGCCTTAATTAGTGCCTCTTGACCCCATGGATACCAGTCTACAGGATTATTAACGTGTTGTAATAAGTAAGGAGATGTTTGATTTTTGAGGTGATTCATGTGGTAAAATTAACCAAAACCAAGGTACTATTAAATTATGTTTTGGCTGGATGTTTAACTATTATTGATGTTATAATTTTTTATTATGCAATTCATAGATGTAATAGAAATAATTGGGATATCTGTTTTTGCACTTTCTGGTGCAGTTGCTGCAATGCGCAAAAAACTAGATGTTTTTGGCGTACTTATCATAACGTTTGTTACTTCGGTAGGTGGCGGAACCATTCGTGATATTCTGATGGGCAGTTTTCCGGTTGCTTGGATCTTAGATTTAGAAGTGATTTTAACCATCTCCACCGTATATTTTATATCCCTTTTCTTCCATCAAAAATTTACTCGATGGAAACACATTATGTTTTGGTCAGACACCATTGGATTAGCCGTTTTCTGTATGGTTGCCATTGATAAAGCCATTGGATTTGAGTTACACCCCATCGTTTGTATAGCTTTAGGCACTGTTACAGGCACTTTTGGTGGAATTATTCGTGATGTATTGTTGAATGAAATTCCCTATGTTTTTAGAAAAGATATTTATGCATCCGCTTGTATCGCAGGTGGCTCGGTGTTTTTTATAATTCTTTTTATGGGATTCAACCAAGATGTTGCTTCTTGGATTGGCGGACTAACCATTGTTTTCATTCGAATAGGTGCTTTTTATTTCAAATGGCGTTTACCATTAATTTATGGCAAAGCAGAAGAGGAAATAGAAGATACCGATGCATCATAAAGGTTTAATGCAAATAAAATGTCACCCCTTCGGGGTTAAATCGTTTTGGTTTTCTTCTATAATAATGGCATCCCTTCGGGATTATTTGATTTCTACATTACAATCAATTTAAATATCACGCCTTCGGGGTTATCAGGCTCTTTTGTTCTTTTCTAAAATAATTTTAGCCCTTCGGGGTTATACAATTTTTAACATTTAGGTATTATTCCATTTAGTAAATGATAAAAGCCCGAAGGGCTGACATGATTATATCATTTATCCTAGGCTAATGTAAAACCCTATAGGGGGTATATAAAACTCAAGCAATCCTTAATATTCTTTCAAAAGAAGAATGCTTGAGCACAAAAGGCTGATATAATTATAACATCCATCTCACCATAACACTTAACCCTAAAAAAGTGAAATTAATACACTAAAAAGAAGCATGTTCTAATTGTTTAACTACTTGCTCAGTTCTGTAAAATATTTATAGAAATGTGGGATAGTTTCTATTCCTTTATAATAATTAAACAAACCGTACTTTTCGTTTGGTGAGTGCAACGCATCGCTATCCAATCCAAAACCAAACAAAACCGTTTTTATAGCTAATTCTTTTTCAAACAATGCTACAATCGGGATACTTCCTCCTCCTCTTGTTGGAATTGGTTTTTTCCCAAACGTTTGTTCCATTGCCATGCTAGCCGCTTTAAACGGAATTGAATCGGTTGGGGTTAATACTGGTTCGCCACCATGATGTGCGCTTACTTTCACTTTTACATTAGCAGGAGCCGCTTTTTTAAAATAATCGGTAAACAATTGCGTGATTTTAGCTGAACTCTGATTTGGTACTAATCGCATCGAAATTTTAGCATTTGCTTTTGAAGGAAGAACCGTTTTAGCACCTTCACCAATGTAACCGCTCCAAATTCCATTAACTTCCAAAGTTGGTCTGGTACCTGTTCTTTCTAAAGTTGTATATCCTTTTTCGCCCCAAACCTCATCAATACCTAAATCTTTTTTGTAATCTTCTAAGTCAAACGGTGCACTATTCAACGCTTTTTTATCTTCATCACTTACTTCTAAAACATCATCATAAAAGCCTGGTATAGTGATATGATTATTTTCATCGTGCATGGATGCAATCATTTTAGCCAAAATGGTTGCAGGATTTGCAACAGCACCACCATACACTCCACTATGTAAATCACGATTTGGTCCTACAACTTCCACTTCCATGTAAGATAAACCTCTCAATCCAACATCAATAGATGGGGTATCATTACCTATCATCGAAGTATCCGAGATCAGAACTACATCCGCAGATAATCGTTCTTTGTTGTTATTAACAAAGATGCCTAGGTTAGCAGAGCCTACTTCTTCTTCTCCCTCTATCATAAATTTCACATTACAAGGCAATGTGTTGGTGCTCATCATCAGCTCAAAAGCTTTCAAATGCATATACATCTGCCCTTTATCATCGCATGCACCACGTGCATAAATGGCCCCTTCCGGATGTTCTTCTGTTTTTTTGATTACCGGTTCAAATGGACCAGAATGCCACAACTCCAATGGATCTGGTGGTTGTACATCATAATGGCCATATACTAGAACGGTAGGTAGTTTTGGGTCGGTGATTTTTTCACCGTACACAATTGGATATCCGGCTGTTTGACAAATTTCTACTTTCTCTGCACCTGCTTCTTCTAATTTATTTTTAATAAAATCTGCCGTTTGCAAAACAGATTCCTTGTATTTTGGGTCGGCACTTACCGATGGAAATCGGAGTAAATCTAACAGTTCGGTTAAAAAACGCTCTTTGTTTTTGTCTATGTAATTTTTAATGTGTTCCATACTTACAAATATAGAATTTCAACATCTATAGCCTAAGCTTTATAAATGATTATTTTTGGCAAATATCAAAACACAAACACTTGAACTATCTAGAAAATTTAAACCCTTCTCAACGTGCTGCAGTAGAATGTACCAATGGCCCTTTAATGATTGTAGCCGGAGCGGGCTCTGGTAAAACGCGTGTTATTACTTGTAGGATTGCACATCTGATTACTAATAAAGTAGATTCATTTAATATTCTTGCCTTAACTTTTACCAATAAAGCAGCTCGTGAAATGAGAGAACGAATTGCTAACGAAGTAGGTTCAGAAGCTAAAAATCTATGGATGGGTACTTTCCATTCTGTTTTTGCTAAAATTTTACGGATAGAAGCTGAGAAAATTGGCTATCCGAATAATTTTACCATATATGATACCGACGACAGTAAAAGTCTAATTCGTGCTATTTTAAAAGAACAAAACTTAGACGATAAATTGTATAATGCCAATTTTGTCTATAACCGAATTTCATCAGCAAAAAATAATTTGGTTGGATGGCAAGAGTATCAAAACAATGAGGAAATTCAGGCAGATGATGCTACTTCGGGAAGAGGGCAATTAGGCAAAATCTTTGAGTTGTACGCAAAAAGATGCTTTAAAGCAGGTGCAATGGATTTTGATGATTTACTTTTAAATACCAACATACTTTTAAAATCATTTCCTGAAGTACTTCATAAATATCAACATAAGTTTAAATACATCATGGTGGATGAATACCAAGACACCAATTTTTCGCAATACCTGATTGTAAAAAAATTAGCTGCCGTGCATAGAAATATTTGTGTAGTTGGAGATGATGCACAAAGCATTTATGCTTTCCGTGGAGCTAACATCCAGAATATTTTAAATTTCGAAAAAGATTACCCCGAGTTAAATGTTTTTAAACTTGAGCAAAATTACCGATCCACTCAAAACATTGTAAACGTTGCCAACAGCATCATTGCAAATAATACCAATCAATTAAAAAAAACTGTTTTTTCTGAGAAAGAAGATGGAGAAAAAATTCGGGTGATAAGAACCATGAGTGACAACGAGGAAGGAAAAATAGTAGCCGAAAATATACTGGCAGAATACAGTAGAGCCGGATTAGCTTATTCTGATTTTGCCATTCTGTACCGCACCAATGCACAAAGCCGATCGATGGAAGAAGCATTGAGAAAACAAAATGTTCCGTATCGGATTTATGGAGGCTTATCGTTCTATCAACGCAAAGAAATAAAAGATTTAATTGCCTATTTCCGATTATGTATTAACCCTAATGATGAAGAAGCATTAAAACGGGTCATTAATTATCCGATAAGAGGAATTGGAAAAACTAGCATTGATAAAATTATTGTTGCTGCTGATGAAAAAAATCTGACTTTGTGGGCAATTGCAGAAAATGCAGTGAGCTTGTTGGGCGGTAAAGCCGGAGAGAACATCCAGAATTTTGCAACCATGATTAAGAGTTTTCAAGTATTATCAAAAACTCATAATGCCTGGGAATTAGCCACACACATTGCTAAACAATCTGGTGTTTTAAAAGAATTATATGAAGATAAAAGCATTGAAGGACTAAACCGATACGAAAATATCCAGGAATTACTAAATGGTATGAAAGAATTTTCGGAGAGAGAAGATTTAGAAGATAAAAGTCTAAATCAATTCTTACAAGATGTTGCACTTCTTACCGGGGATGAAACACAAGAAAAAGACGATAAAAACACCGTATCCTTAATGACCATACATTCTGCCAAAGGTTTAGAATTTAAAAATGTGTTTGTAGTGGGACTAGAAGAAAACCTATTTCCATCGCAAATGGCATTAAATTCCAGAGCAGATTTAGAAGAAGAACGCCGACTATTTTATGTGGCTGTAACCCGTGCCGAACAAAAACTAACCTTATCTTATGCCCAATCTCGTTATAGGTATGGTTCTTTAATTCATTGCGAACCAAGTAGGTTTTTAGATGAAATAGATTCTAAATATTTACAATTGGATTTTGTGAAAAAACAAATGGCAGCCAACCAATTCTTTGATGAAGAAAGAAAATCTTTCGATTCATTCTCTACCACTAAACCTGGTAATTTTACCAAGAAAACTTCCATCTTAAATCAAAAAATACACGTTCCAAGCCCCGATTTTAAACCAGAAGACACTAGTAATTTGCAAGCAGGCATGGAGGTAGAACACGAACGTTTTGGGTTCGGAAAAGTATTAACCATAGAAGGTATAAAACCCGATTTAAAAGCAACCATCTTTTTTAAAGAAACCGGACAAAAACAACTTTTACTACGATATGCCAAACTTAGAATTGTGGAATAGTTTTTGTGACACGGAAATTATATTTGCATCTTACCAAATATAAAACCTACCGTTGTAGTTCTATTATATTTTTTGACTAAATTTATACTACTTGTGATCTTTACATTTGCCGGTTTGCTTTTACTACCTAGCAATAGCTATGGTTGCAATCCTGCAACAAAAAGTATCGAGAAGTTTGTAGTGGAAGTTAATGAGCCATCGGATTGCTGCAGTACGGAGGAACCAAAAAATAATAAAGGTTGCTGCGAAGGGAATTGTGCCAATCCATCATGTCACTGCCCAACATTCAGTTCCAGTTTTTCAATACATTTAGCATTAGCTATTGTGGATAACCATTGGATATTTACAGAAGTTAAATTCTTCCTAAAAGAATTACATTTTAACTCGTTGTTTTCTACTATCTGGCTACCTCCTAAATAGCTTAATCCCTTCGTTCATCCAGGTATTAACCTGTTCAAACTAAAACAAACTATTGTTTTAGGATAATTTTTATCAAACTTTTAAAACTTTTAAAATGAAATCAATAAAACTATTGATGGCAATAACAATACTGTTAGTTGCCAATGCATGTACTGCTCAAACAAAAAATGCTACAACAGAAACAGTTAAAATCTATGGTAACTGTAGTATGTGCAAAAATACCATTGAACAAGCAGGAAATATAAAAAAAGTAGCCAATATAGATTGGAATGAAAATAGCAAAATGGCTACTATAACTTACGATGCAACCAAAACAAATATGGCAGAAATTTTAAAGCGTGTTGCTCTAGCAGGTTATGATAGTGATGAATTTTTGGCACCAGATGATGTTTATGCCAAACTTCCTGATTGTTGCCAATACGTTAGGGGAAACAAAACGGTCTCCAATACTTTAGCTACAGAAACCGACACCACAATACACACACAGCATTCCACAAAAGATAATGAGGTGGCGCCTAAGGTGGACCATAAAAATCATTCCATGGGAACCAAAGCAGAAATAAGCTTATTAGAAAATATTTACTCTAAGTATTTTATTCTTAAAGATGCTTTAGTAAAATCAGATGGTAACCTGGCTTCCAGTAAAGCTGTTGAATTAGTTGCAAGCATAAAAAGCATTGACATGAAAAAACTAACCTCCGAAGAACACACCGTTTGGATGAAAGTAATGAAAGATTTATTGATGGATGCCGAGAATATTGAAAAAACGAAAGATGTAGTTCGTCAGCGAGGTCATTTTGCGAGTTTATCCGAAAACTTGTATAAACTTATAAAAGTTTCTAAATCTACAACGGTTACCTATTACCAATTTTGCCCAATGTATAATAACGGCAAAGGTGCAAACTGGCTAAGTAAAGAAAGCACCATCAAAAATCCATATTTTGGTGCACAAATGCTTGCCTGTGGCAACACTGTAGAAACCATTAAATAAATACCATGAAAAAAATAGTATTAATAATACTCTTACTTGTAAATTCCAGCACAGGATTTTCGCAAATAAAACTAGGAGATAAACTACCAAGTCTTTTGTTAAAAAATCAAAATGAAGTGGATACAAAAATTAATCAAAACAATGGAAAATATACTTTGATTGACTTTTGGGCATCATGGTGTGCACCCTGCAGAGTAGGAAATAAAAAATTAGTAAAACTTCAAAAAGATTTTGGTGCATCAAAAATCAACGTGATTGGCATTTCGGTAGATACCGATAAATCTAAATGGATAAATGCAATCAAAAAAGATAATATTAATTTTACGCAAGTAATAGACCCTAATGGATTTAAAGCAAAAACTGCAATATTATTTGGAGTAGGAGCATTACCAGCACAATACCTATTTGATCCAAATGGTGTTTTAATAGCCATAAATCCAACAGAAAAAGAAATAATTAACTTTTTAAGCAAAAAATAAAATGAAAAATATCGTAAAACTTCGCACATTATTAGTAGCAATTACAATCCTATTGATAAGCAACCAAGCCAATGCGCAAATAAACAAAGCAGAAATTATAGCTACTGGTTTAACTTGCTCTATGTGTTCAAATGCTATACAAAAACAAATAGAGAGTTTACCCGAAGTGGTTAGTGTAGAAACCGATTTAAATACAAACACATTTATTGTTTTATTTAAAGAAAAAATACCCTAAGTCCAAAAGTTTTAAAAGAAAGAGTAGAAAAAGTAGGTTTTTTTGTTGGCTCTTTAGTGATTAGTACAAATTCAGAAACCATAAAACCAGATACTTACGTATTAGTAGAAGGTGAAATTCGGGATAGCTCTGAAATTAAATTTCAAGTACTTGATAAAGGGTATGTAACAGCAAAAGAATATAAAAAACTAGCTAAATCTCTTAAAAAACTAGATAGTTTTTCTGCTAATAAACAGGATTTATATCACATCAGAATTGTAAATTAATGAAAAGTATAATTATCTTTTTTCTTGCATTTGGATTACAAAAAGGATTTAGCCAAGAGCTATTTGTGGTTACCGATCCAGCAAGTAACATTCCAACCAATACGTTGAGTGTTCGCTTCTCACAATCTTTGTTTAAAGAATTATTTGAACCAGGATATAATTATCATTTTTCGCCTGAAATAGCCTATGGTTTAAATAAAGATTTAATGGTAAGAGCTACTGCCTTTATTAGTACCAGAAGCAATCAATTAGTTACCGAAGGCGGAAGTTTTTACACAAAATACCGCTTTTATTCATCCGACGATTTAAACAGTCATTTCCGACTGGCTACGTTTGGTAGAGTGAGTTTTAATAACTCTGATATTCATCAGGAAAAGTTAGATATTGTGGGGCATAACTCTGGATATGAACTTGGTTTGGTTGGTACCAAATTGATAAAAAAAGTAGCAATTAGTGCATCACTCAGTTATGAAAAAGCATTGGATAATACCCAAATAAATACATTTCCGTCTAATTTTGGAGATAACGCCACCAATTATACTCTATCTTTTGGTAGGTTAATGTATCCTAAAAAATATATCAACTATAAGCAAACGAATATAAATTTGATGGTAGAGTTTTTGGGACAAACCATCAATGAAAATGGCAAATCGTATCTGGATATAGTACCCGCTTTACAATTTATTATCAATAGTCAGGCTCGGGTAGATTTAGTTTACAGGCAAGAATTGGCAAGCAATATGTTGCGTACTGCTCCTAACGGTTTTTATCTAAACCTGGAGTATAATTTTTTTAATCTTATCAAAAATTAAATGCAACATATACTAACACTTACATGGAATAATTTGTAACTAATGTAGCAGTCGATTAGAAAAAATCCTATTAAGAGCCTTATTACGGTGCCAAAATGCTAAATTGTGAAAATCGGTTGAAATCATAGACCAATGAAGCTCTATATCAAAAATATGGTGTGCAGCCGTTGTAAAATGGTAGTTAAGTCAGAGTTAGAAAAACTAGGACTTAACCTATTTTCAGTTGATTTAGGCGAAGTAGATACTGTGGAAGCCATATCAGAACAAAAGAAAAAAGAAATTGCAGAACATCTTAAATTATTTGGTTTTGAACTTATTGATAATAAAAAAAGCAGAATCATTGACAAAATAAAAACACTCATCATTGATTTGGTTCATAACAAAAACAACGAAATCAACACCAATCTTTCAGATTATTTAGTAGGCCATTTATTTCAAGACTATAACACCTTAAGCAACTTGTTCTCGGAAGTGGAAAACACCACGATTGAAAAGTTTTTCATCCGTCAAAAAATAGAAAAAGTAAAAGAACTATTGTTGTACGATGAAATGAATTTAAGCGAAATTGCTTATATGTTAAATTATAGCAGTGTTGCCTATTTGAGCAATCAATTCAAAAAAGTTACTGGCTTTTCTCCTACCTATTTTAAGCAATTAAAAAATAAAAAACGTATGCACATAGAAGATATATAAATCTCATAAATCAGCCCCAAAATTTTACAAACTTCTAAGCTCTTTCTATGCTGAAATTTGTAACATAAATTTAAATCTTTAAAAATGCAACATACCTATCAAGTAACCGGAATGACCTGTTCAAGCTGCGAAGCAAAAGTAAAATCGGCTTTGCTATTAGTAGAAAATATTACTGATGTGGAAGTTTCAAAAAATGAAAATTCAGCTACCATCAGCATGGATAAGCATGTTTCGCTAGAGAGGCTTCAGAAATCACTGGATGCTAAATACCAAATTTCTGCTATCCAGCACAATGAAATGGTGGAGAAAAGCAAAAGTTGGCTCGAGACTTATAAACCCATTTTACTGATATTCTTCTACATCACCTTGGTTAGCGGTTTAATTTCGTTCACAACCTCCCCCATCACCGATGCATCATGGAGCAATTTTATGCGCTATTTTATGGCGGGTTTCTTTTTAGTGTTTTCTTTTTTCAAATTGTTAAACCTAAAAGGATTTGCCGAAAGTTATGTGATGTATGATGTAGTTGCCAAACATTTTCCGGCTTGGGCCTATATTTATGCTTTTACCGAATTAGCTCTCGGAATTGCATTCCTGGTCAATTTTAATCCGTTCATCACCAATCTTACCACTTTCATAGTAATGAGTGTTAGTATAATTGGTGTGCTGCAATCGGTGCTGAATAAAAGAAAAATTCAGTGTGCTTGCTTGGGTGCAATCTTCAATTTACCCATGAGTACCGTCACAATCCTCGAAGATGTATTGATGATTGGTATGAGTGGATTCATGTTACTTAATCATTTTATTTAATACCTTAACACTATGACAATGAACAAAATAACTATCCTGTTTGCCCTAATTTGTTTTTCCTTCCAATCTTTAGCACAACACGAACAACACTCAACACCGAAGGATACAACAGTTAAAGTTAAAAGTCCACGTAAATCTGCAATGGAAATAATTGGCGAAAACCACGTTCACATAGATTACGGTTCGCCTAGTGTAAGAGGTCGAAATATATGGAATGGTCTTATAGCATATAGTGAAGTTTGGGCGACTGGTGCACACAAAGCCACTTGGATTGAGTTTTCAAAAGACATATTAATTAATAAACAATTTATCAAAAAAGGGAAGTATGGTTTCTTCACCATTCCCGATAAAAATGAATGGACAATAATCTTGAGTAAAGATTGGGATATGCACTTGGCAGACTACTACAATACTGAAAATGATGTGATTAGGCTTACTGTAAAACCTAAGAAATCCAAAACCATTACAGAAGCACTTACCTATAAAGTACTAGCTTTGGATAATAGGAAAGGACAAATAAGTATGTCGTGGGAATATCTTTCTATTTCATTTGATTTTGAAAATCAATAATCATGAAAAAACAAGCAAAATATCTAAAAATTGCATTGCCATTAATTATTTCATTAATGGCAATGCAATCATTATTCGCGCAACATGTCCCGACTACTGGAAAAGTAGTACGTTACGAATTATATGTATCTGATACATTGGTAAACTTTACCGGAAAAGTTAAACGAGCCATTGCAGTAAACGGGCAAATTCCTATGCCAACGCTCACCTTTACTGAAGGCGACACGGCTGAAATTCACGTACATAACCAACTAAAAGAAGGTACATCCCTGCATTGGCATGGCTTGTATTTACCCAACAAAGAAGATGGTGTGCCTTACTTAACCCAAATGCCTATCGAACCAAATAAAACACATGTTTATCGTTTTCCGATAATTCAAAATGGCACGCATTGGTATCACAGCCATAGTGGACTACAAGAACAAATAGGCATGTATGGTTCTATGATTTTGAAAAAGAAGGAGGATGATCCAACCTTCAGAAAAGGTATTGACGATTTACCAACTGTTCCCATTATTTTGAGTGAATGGACAGACTACAAGCCCGAAAATGTTCACAGAATGTTACATAATGCTTCCGATTGGTTTGCCATCAAAAAGGGAACCACGCAAAGTTATGCGGAAGCCATACGAGAAGGTCATTTTAAAACCAAACTCACCAACGAATGGAAACGAATGTTGGCAATGGATGTGAGCGATATTTACTATGATAAGTTTTTAATAAACGGTAAAAATGAAAGCCAACTTTCGCAATTCAAGGCAGGAGATAGAGTAAGACTACAAATCTCAAACGGTGGAGCATCCTCCTATTTTTGGCTAACTTATGCAGGTGGCAAAATTACAGTAGTAGCCAACGACGGTAACGATGTAGAACCTGTGGAAGTGGATAGATTAATTATTGGTGTTTCAGAAACCTATGATGTTATTGTTACTATCCCATCAGAAAATACGTCGTACGAATTTTTAGCAACACCAGAAGACAGAACTAAATCGGCTTCCATTTACATCGGTTCGGGTATCAAACAATTAGTTAGTCTTTTGCCAAAACTAAAATATTTTGAAGGAATGAAAATGATGAATGATATGATGAAGATGAATGGCGATATGAATGATATGGGAATGGATATGAGCCTGCAACAAATGGATATGAATACGGTAATGTATCCCGAAATTACTGGCGATAAAGAACCCATGAAAATGGATATGGAGAATATGGACCATTCTAGCCACTCTGGCAATGTAGATTTAGTAACCCTTAATTATGCCATGCTTAAATCACCAACTAAAACAACTCTAGATAGCAATACTACTGTAAGAGAAATACGTTTTGAGCTAACCGGTAATATGAGTCGCTACGTGTGGAGTATGGATAATAAAGTGCTTGCAGAATCAGACAAAATTTTAATCAAAAAGGGTGAAAATGTTCGCATCACTTTATATAATAACTCAATGATGAGGCATCCCATGCACTTACACGGACACGATTTTAGAGTAATTAACGGTCAAGGCGATTACGCTCCACTTAAAAATGTTATTGATATCATGCCAATGGAGACCAATGTAATAGAGTTTAATGCAAATTTAGAGGGCGACTGGTTTTTCCATTGTCATATTTTGTATCACATGATGGCAGGTATGAATCGAGTATTTAGTACTGAAAATCAAGCTCCAAACCCTTACTTACCTAATAAAAAATGGGCCTATAAGAAATTACAAAAAGAAAGCAATGAATTTCATTTTATGATTCAAAACGACTTTGCCATTAATGGGAATGACGGCATGGCTATGTTGCATAATGCCAGATGGAGCATCAACACAGAATGGCGATTAGGATATCACAACGAACATGGCTATGAAGTAGAAACACATGTGGGCAGATATTTAGATAAAATGCAATGGTTATATGCATTTGTAGGCTTTGATTGGAGATTTAGGGAATTAGGTGTCGAAGGAACAGAAAAAACTTGTTTGGACAAAAAAATGAGAAAGATAATCGTAAGCAATTGAGTTTGGGACTAGCCTATACATTACCCTTACTATTTGTTTTACAAGGTGAGTTTTATAACGACGGGAACATAAGGCTACAATTAAAACGAGAAGATATTCCTATTTCAAAAAGAATTAGAGCAGGTGTAATGTTTAATACGGATAAAGAATATATGCTTGGATTTAACTACATAGCAGCTAAAAATTTTGGTTTCAGAACGCACTACGATAGTGATATGGGTTTTGGAATTGGCTTTGCAGTTAACTATTAATGGTTAATTAGTTGGTTCAAAAAATAAAATGCTGATAATCAAGGATTAAATTTTGCAATAGAGTTTTACGGTTATAAAGTGATGGAATGAAAAATTAAAATATACTATATCCTATTTCTTGGCTCTGGTTTCTACTAAAATCACCTTAAAACATTTTACTTTATAATTATTAATTAAACTAATCGCTAATTACTAATCACCAATTAATACTTCTTTCAAATTCTTTTATATTCGTAATTGAATCTAAACCAATTTTATGAAAAGAATCAGTTACGTAATAGCATTCTTGCTTATTCCTTTTTTCGCCTTAGCTCAAAACAATAACGAGGCTTACATCCGAGAAAACTACACGAAAACAGAACGTTACATCACCATGCGAGATGGAACAAAGCTTTTTACAGCCATTTATGTACCGAAAGATATTTCCAGAAATAAAAAGTATCCGATTCTAATGCAGCGAACCTGCTACAGCGTTGCACCATACGGAGAAGATAGATTTCCGGCTCGTTTAGGCCCTTCTGAGTTTTTAATGAAAGATAAATACATTTTTGTTTATCAGGATGTTAGAGGTAGATGGATGAGCGAAGGAACCTTTACTAACATGACTCCACACATCCCCAATAAAAAAACAAAAAACGATGTAGATGAAGCCTCCGATACCTACGACGCCATTGATTGGTTGATTAAAAACTTGCCAAATAATAATGGCAGAGTTGGGCAATGGGGCATCTCCTACCCTGGTTTCTACACAGCAGCTGGGGCCTTAAGTAAGCATCCGGCTTTAAAAGCATCCTCGCCACAAGCACCCATAGGCGATTTTTTCTTTGACGATTTTCATCATAATGGGGCATTTATGCAAGCCTATTTTTTCACTTTCCCGGTGTTTGGAGTTCAAAAAGATGGTCCACAAAAAGAGGCTTGGTACAAAATGATTGACCCAAAAACCAGAGATGGCTACCAATTTCATTTAGATTTAGGTCCCTTGAAAAATGCAGATAAATATTATGCTGATAATTTCTTTTGGCAAGAAATGGTAAACCACCCGAACTACGATGAATTTTGGCAAAAAAGAGGTTTAGTTCAGCATTTAAAAGGAGTAAAACATGCCGTAATGACGGTTGGGGGCTGGTTTGATGCCGAAGATTTATATGGTCCTTTATCTATCTACAAGGCTCTAGAAAAAAATAATCCGGGCACTTACAATACCTTGGTAATGGGCCCTTTTGGTCATGGCAGGTGGTCGCGAGAAACCGGCCCAACTGTGCATAGTAATGTATATTTTGGCGATAGCATCGCTACGTTTTATCAGAAAAATATTGAGTTTAACTTCTTCAACCATTTTCTAAAAGGAGCTGGTAATGGAAGAACCGGATTACCGGAAGCTTATATGTTCGATACTGGTAAAAACGAGTGGAATCAGTTTGCTAAATGGCCTCCTGTACAAAGCACAAAAGCATCTTTATATTTAGGTGCCGATGGTAGTTTATCTGCCAAAGCAAATAGCGCCGATCGGTTTGCTGAATTCATAAGCGACCCCATGAAACCGGTACCACATACCGATGACAACACTACTACCATTGGTTTTACTCCGTTCAATTACATGAGCGAAGACCAACGCTTTGCCGGTCGTAGACCAGATGTTTTGACCTATGTAAGCGATATTCTGACAGAAGATGTAACCTTAAGTGGCGAAATAATGGCAAAATTAAAAGTGAGCACTACCGGCTCTGATGCCGATTGGATTGTAAAATTAATTGACGTATATCCGGCAGATACTCCAAATCACCCACACATGCCTCACAAAAATATCACCCTAAGCAATTATTGGCAAATGGTACGTAGCGAAATTATGCGTGGCAGATTCAGAAATAGTTTCGAAAAACCGGAACCATTTGTGCCTAATCAAATAACGGATGTTAATTTCCGTTTAGAAGATGTACTACATACTTTCAAAAAAGGACATCGTATCATGATTCAAGTGCAAAGTACTTGGTTCCCATTGTTCGACAGAAACCCACAGAAATATGTAGAAAACATCTACAAAGCAAACCAAGAAGACTTTATCAAAGCAACCCACCGCGTTTATGAAAATTCGGTGATTGAAATGATGATTTTAAATCCAAAAAAATAAATTATTTATCATTATAGATGCACAATTGCTTTAACCGATAGAATATTTTTTAAGTTTGTTGCATCCTACTTTAGCAGTATATATGAATTTTGATTATAATACCACACGAAAAAAATTACTCTTATCTGAATATGGACGTAATGTGCAAAACATGGTGGAGTTTGTTAAAGCATTACCCAGCAAAGACGAACGAAACAGATTTGCACAAGCCGTTATAGAGTTAATGGGTCAATTAAACCCTCATTTGCGCGACGTGGCAGATTTTAAACATAAATTATGGGATCATTTATTTATCATTTCTGGTTATAATTTAGATGTAGATTCTCCATATCCACTTCCACAACGAGAAATCATCGAACGCAAACCAGATAGAATTGGATACCCTCACAGCAAAATCCGCTTTAAACATTACGGAAAATCAGTAGAACTGATGATTGAAAAGGCAAAAGCTTTAGAAGATCCGGAAAGAAAAGCCCAATACGTTTCGTGGATTGCTAATTTCATGAAAATGGCTTACGTTACTTGGAACAAAGACCATGTTGCAGATGAAACCATCATCAACGATTTAAAACTTTTATCCAAAGGGGAATTATCTTTAGCAGAAAATACTAGTTTAAATCAGATACAAGTAAGAACAGCTACCCCCGCAAGACAAAATAACTTTAAAAACCGAAAAAAGAATCCTCGTTCTGGCAAACGATACTAATTACATCTCAAAAACAAAACCTAAACTATGTCCAACGCATTTGAGATACATGGTGGTAAACGTTTAAAAGGAGAAATTACACCTCAAGGAGCAAAAAACGAAGCCTTACAAGTAATTTCTGCTGTTTTACTAACCAAAGAAAAAGTAACTATTTCTAACATCCCAAACATACAGGATGTAAACAAACTCATCGAATTACTAGCTGACTTAGGAGTAGAAGTACATCAACTATCGTCAGATACTTATACTTTTGAAGCAAAAAATATCAATCAAGATTTTCTACTATCCCCAGAATTTAAGAAAAAAGGGGCAGCCTTAAGAGGTTCTATCATGATTGTAGGACCGCTTTTAGGCAGATTCGGCAAGGCTTACATTCCAAAACCAGGCGGCGATAAAATCGGAAGAAGAAGATTAGACACGCATTTTCTAGGATTTGAGAAGTTAGGAGCGAAATTTAATTACGATCCAAAAGAGCATTTCTTTAGTGTGGATGGAAGTAACCTAAAAGGTAATTTCATGCTATTGGAAGAAGCATCCGTAACGGGCACAGCCAATGTTATCATGGCGGCTGTTTTAGCATATGGTAAAACCACCATTTATAATGCTGCTTGCGAGCCATACATACAGCAGTTATGCAAGATGATTAACAGCATGGGTGGCAAAATTAGTGGTGTAGGATCTAATTTATTAACCATTGAAGGGGTAGAAACTTTAGGTGGATGCGAACACAGACTGTTGCCAGATATGATAGAAATTGGTTCATTCATTGGGTTAGCAGCCATGACTCAATCGGAAATTACCATCAAAAACGTTCGATACGACCAACTGGGTATGATTCCGGATGTGTTCCGTAAAATGGGAATTAAATTTGAACTTAAAGGAGATGATATATTTATTCCGGAGCAAGAAAGTTATGAAATTGAAAATTTCATAGATGGCTCTATTCTTACCATTGCAGATGCCCCTTGGCCAGGTTTTACACCTGATTTACTAAGCATTATTTTAGTAGTTGCCACACAAGCCAAAGGCAGTGTGCTCATCCATCAAAAAATGTTCGAAAGCCGTTTGTTCTTTGTAGATAAATTGATTGATATGGGTGCCCAAATCATCCTTTGTGACCCGCATCGGGCAAATGTTATAGGATTAGGTAGAAAAAATAAATTGCGCGGAATTACCATGACTTCGCCCGATATCAGAGCTGGTGTATCTTTGCTTATTGCAGCACTCACTGCAGAAGGAAAGAGCGTAATAAATAACATCGAGCAAATTGATAGAGGATATCAATACATAGAAGAACGATTACAATCCATCGGGGCTGATATTAAACGAATTTCTGCATAGAATAAGTTTTAATGACGTATTTAATCATATTCATAACAGCTGCATTTGCAAGTTTTGTAGGTTCCTTACAATTAGGTCCGGTAAACTTGGGAGTTATACATACTGCCATTAGCAAAGACATGCGCTCTGCCCTTCGAGTTTCTTTTGGAGGCGCATTGCCTGAAGTGCTTTATGCTTTCTTAGCCGTGCAAGGTATAGAACTATTAGGTACAGATAGTTTTGTTGTAAGATATGCAACCTACTTTTTTGCTCCTGTTTTAATTTTTATTGGTATTTACACTCTCCTATTTAAACAAAAACCAACAGAAGTAGTTGCAGAAAGCAAAAGTTCTAAAGCTGGTGATTTTGGTAAGGGTTTACTTTTGGCATTACTAAATCCTCAAATATTTACTTATTGGATAGCGGTAATGATTTATATAAGCAGTACAGGATTATTTGAAGTGATTACCTGGACAGAAAAAGCGGGTTTTGTACTTGGAGCTGCTGCAGGTGCTCTTGGTCTATTTATAACGTTTGCTGCAATTTCTTCACGCAACAAAGATAAAATTAACGCGTTGTTTGCAGGTAATATTAACAAGGTTATGGGATGGATTTTTATTGTTTTAGGTGTAATTCAACTCATTAATATTTATATAAAAAATAGTTAATGAATACTGATGTAAAATATTGGTTTCTACGTAATCATCAACTCTTTAATCAATTAAATGATTTACAATACGATGAATTATGCGTTATAGGCAGATTTAAAGAGGCCACTAAAAATGAAGTAATTTACTTTACACATGAACGGCTAGAACGTATTTATTTCCTTAAAAAGGGGGTGGTTAAAATTGCATATGTAGATAATAATGGGAATGAAATAACCAAAGATGTGTTAAAAGAAGGAGATATTTTTGGAGAAATCTCTCTTAACAAAAATGTTGACCATTCTGGTGAATATGCAAAAGCGGTAAGTTCTGATGTATGCATTTGCTCCTTCAGAATAGATGATTTTGAAAAATTGTTGTCTAAAAATCCTCAATTATCTCTAAAATTTTCTAAAACAGTTGGCGAAAAACTTACCACCATAGAGCAGCGATATACAAACCTAAAGTTTAAAGATGTAAAAACTAGACTCTTTGAGTTCCTCTCTTCCTATGCTACAAAAAACGGAGAATTACACAACGGATTTCTCACAGTTGAAAATGTATTTACACACCAAGACATTGCTAGCATTATTGGATCGTCTCGCCAAACTATTACTACATTAATGGGAGAATTAGAACAAGAAGAAAAAATAAAATATACCAGAAAATCAATTAAAATACTATAAATCCATCTGTCGCCTTAGCGACAAGTAACGCCTTAACAATTCAGTATATTTGTTGTAATTAAAAGCAAATTATATGAAAAATTTAACAATCATTTTAGGATTAGTTTTTTTATTAGCAGGTTGTAAAAGCAATACATTAAAAGAACTCACCGAAGAATTTGAAATTTCATCATCCTCAAATGTTTTATCAACTACTAACTTAGTTGATGGCACACACCCTACACGTGGTACAGCAAAAATGTTACAAACTGAATCTGGGGTAAAATTAGTGTTCGAAAATTTCTTTACCACCAATGGACCTGACCTCAGAGTTTACCTAACAAAAACCAATCAAAGAACTAGCGATTTCATAGAAATAGGCCCTTTAAAAGCACTTTCGGGAACATTTAGTTACGATGTACCATCTACCATTAATATTGCAGAATATAGCCATGTACAAGTATATTGTGTACGCTTTCCGCAAGTAACCGGTTGGGGCTTATTTGTAAAATAAATAAACCATGGAACGATTATTGACGTATATGTGTTCAAACAAGTAAATTATGAAAAAAATAATACTAAGTCTGATAATAACTTTCGGAATTCTATTTTCCGGAAGCGCTTTCGCCCAAAAAGTGGACTACAGTGCATGGGATAAATTATTGAAGAAACACGTAAAAGCCAGTGGATTGGTAGATTATAAAGGGTTTAAGAAAGATCAAAAAGAATTAGATAATTTCTTACAATACTTAGGTACCGTTAAAGTAAATAAATTACCCAAAAAAGATCAATTGGTATTTTGGATTAACGTTTACAATGCATTTACCATTGATTTTGTAGCACGTAATTATCCTGTAAAAAGCATTAAAGATATTCGCGAAGCAGGTACTTTCCGCTCAATACTGGGTGATAAACAAATTTGGGTAACCAATTTCAGATACCGCATAAATGGCAGAAACATGACATTACACGGAGTTGAAAATGGAATTTTGATGAAAGACTTTGATGAACCTAGAATTCACTTTGCCATCAATTGTGCTTCATACTCTTGTCCACGTTTACTAAACGAAGCTTTTACTCCTGAAAATGTAGAAGCACGCATGGAGCAACTAGCTAAAGAGTTTGTGAACAACAGTACACACAACAAGATTACAGTGAATGCTGTTCAATTATCTAACATATTTAATTGGTACACAAAAGATTTTACCAAAAACGGAACTCTGATTGATTATTTAAATAAATATTCAAAAGTTGAAATCAATCAAAACGCCAAAGTTACTTTCTTAGAGTACGACTGGAATTTAAACGAAGTGAAATAAAGTTAATTAATAAGGTTGCTAAAAACGATTGTCAGAATACCGACAATCGTTTTTTTTATTTAAATGTATTTTTACAACACTATCTCAGATTAAATATCGTAATTAGTTGAAAAAATAAAGATGCATATAGTTATCATCGGTAATGGAGTATCTGGTATCACTACGGCAAGACATATTCGAAAATTAAGTGACCATACCATCACGGTAATATCCTCAGAAACAGAACATTTTTTCTCCAGAACAGCTCTAATGTATATCTACATGGGGCATATGAAATACGAACACACTAAACCCTATGAAGATTGGTTTTGGATGAAAAATCGTATTAACCTAATAAAAGATCACGTTATTACCATCCACCCTAAAACCAAAAAAATTACTCTACAAAACCGAGATGATATTACCTATGATAAGTTGGTACTCGCTACTGGTTCTGTTTCTAATAAGTTCGGTTGGCCGGGACAAGATTTAGAGGGTGTGCAGGGTCTTTACTCTTACCAAGATTTAGAATTACTAGAAAGAAATACCAATCAAGTAAACCGTGCAGTGATTGTTGGAGGTGGATTGATAGGCATAGAGTTAGCAGAAATGCTCCACTCCAGACATATTCCTACTACTTTCTTGGTGAGAGAAAGCAAGTATTGGAATAATATTTTACCCGATGAAGAAGCCGAATTAATTGGTAAGCATATTCGTAAAAATGGAATTGATTTACGATTAGAAACCGAATTAAAAGAGATTATAAGTGATGAAAATGGGCGTGCAAAAGCAGTAATAACATCAACTGGCGAAACCATAAAATGCCAGTTAGTTGGATTAACTGCCGGTGTATCTCCCAACATTCAACTGGTGAAAGACAGCGAAATTGAATCTCAACGAGGCATTTTGGTAAATGAATACCTCGAAACTAACATAGAAGACATATATGCTTTGGGAGATTGCGCCCAATTCCGCAACCCCAAGCCCGGTCACCCACCAGTTGAGCAATTATGGTATACCGGAAAAATACAAGCTGAGGCTTTAGCAAAAACCATTTGTGGTAAAAGAACGAAATACGAAAGAGGAATTTGGTTTAATTCGGCTAAGTTTTTCGATGTAGAATACCAGACCTACGGATTTGTTTACAACAAACCAAGAGAAGGAGAACAAACGTTTTATTGGGAACACCCTGATAAAGAAATTTGCTTCAGATTAGTATTTACTACTGATTTTAAAATAATAGGGTTTAATTTTTTTGGGATGAGATACCGCCAAGTAACTGCAGATAAGTTTATAAGGGAAGAAAAAACCGTTGAACATGTTATGCAAAACTTAAAAGAAGGTTTTTTTGATCCGGAGTTTTATACCAATTACTATTCAGACATCTTGGATGCTTGGAATAATGCGTATCCTAATTACAACATCCAACAGAAAAGAAAAAAATTCTCAATAAACCTCCTTAATTAATCATGATAGCAATCCAAAAAATAGGTTTAGCAATATTCATTATAAGTTTAGCAATATTTATTGGCAGCTTAAGCATGAGTAATTACCGTTTAACGGAAGATGTATTAGCATCAACTATTACTAAAACGGAACATCTAGAACTAATAAAACCAGCAGTGGCCAACATGTTAGATGAAGAATATACATCTAAATTTAGCTTCATCCGAGATTTTAATGTTGCTTTTAATGCGATAAATGAACAATTTAAAGCCAATCAAGAGTGGGATAAAGTAATTTATGATAATTACACCTTCCCTATTGTAAAAAATGCTAGTGTAGGTTTTCTTACTGAAAACTTAGGTATATTATTTTTGATCAGTTTTGTTTTTACTTGCCTAGGTGGATTATTGTACATTTTGCCTACTATAAAAACATTAGGACTTCCGGGCATAAAGAATAATGGTATTTATCACAACGCTGCTACAAACCGGGGTTGGATTGGTATTATCATCGGAACCGGATTAATTGTTTTCTACATATTTCTATATAAATTCCCCGAATACATAACCAATTGGGTACTTTTATTAGATCCTTTAAGCTACGCTTTAAGTGGCTCCCCTGCTACACAATGGTTTTTATATGGTACCATGTACACCCTTGTGATGATGGTAATGGGGGTAAGAATGTTCATAAAATATCGCCACAATAAATACCAAATGATAAGAACCGGATCTGTCGTGTTTTTCCAATTGTCCTTGGCATTTATTTTACCCAATTTGATGTCTAAACTAAGCATGCCTAGCATGGATTTAAAGAACATGTGGCCGTTGGATTATACTTTCTTTTTTGATTATAGAATTAATGAATTTATAAGTGCCGGAACATTAGGCTATTGGATGTTTGGTTGGGGTATTGCACTTTTCTTGATTGGAGTACCCGTTTTAGTTTATTTTTATGGAAAAAGATGGTATTGCTCTTGGGTTTGCGGTTGTGGAGGTTTAGCCGAAACGTTAGGCGACCCTTATCGTCAGCTTTCAGACAAATCATTAAAAGCATGGAAAATAGAACGGTATTTAGTTCATGGTGTTTTGGTTTTTGTTGTGTTGATGACAACTGCAGTACTTTATACTTTTTTTACCGGAGAGAATAAATTCATTGGAATTGATTCTTACAAAATAAGAGAAAACTATGGATTTCTTATCGGATTCATCTTTTCGGGTGCGGTTGGTACCGGTTTTTATCCCTTCATGGGAAACAGGGTTTGGTGCCGTTTTGGTTGTCCGCTTGCAGCTTATTTAGGATTAGTACAACGTTTCAAATCTCGTTTTAGAATAACTACCAATGGCGGACAATGTATATCGTGCGGAAACTGCTCTACTTATTGCGAAATGGGAATAGATGTACGGTGGTATGCACAACGAGGAGAAAATATTGTTCGTTCATCTTGTGTAGGTTGTGGTGTATGTGCTGCAGTATGCCCTAGGGGTGTACTTAAATTAGAAAATGCCGACCCAAGTAATCGTTTAGCTCCTTACATCCGTCCGGAAGATTTATAATTTCATCGTGCAAAATAAAATTGTAGTTATCATCCCCGCTTACAACGAAGAAAAATCCATTGGCAAAGTTATTTTGGCAATTCCGGATAGCGTTGAAGAAATTATTGTGGTGAATAACAATTCCTCAGATAATACTTTATTAGAAGCAAAAAATGCCGGCGCAACTGTACTTACCGAAACAGAAAGTGGTTATGGTGCTGCTTGCTTAAAGGGAATTAGTTATGTTGATGAAATGACCATTAAACCACATATTGTGGTTTTTATTGATGGAGATTATTCTGATTATCCCGAGCAATTACACGATTTAGTATACCCAATCATCCACCAAAACATGGATTTAGTAATTGGTTCGCGAGCTTTAGGGAAAAAAGACAAAGGGTCCATGACACCACAACAAGTTTTTGGAAATTGGTTAGCCACATTTTTAATCCGAACCATCTACAACTATCATTTTACTGATTTAGGGCCATTTAGAGCAATTAAATACGAGGCACTGAAAAAAATAGACATGAAAGACAGAGATTACGGATGGACAGTAGAAATGCAAGTAAAAGCTGCAAAACTAAAATTAAACTGTACCGAAGTAGCAGTAGATTATCGCAAACGTATTGGGGTTTCTAAGGTTTCGGGTACGGTTAAAGGAACCATTATGGCGGGTTATAAAATAATCACCACCATATTTAAATTAATCTGATTTTATATTTTACGACTTATAAAATCCATTAGACTCTTATTCGCCATTTTCCTTACTTTACTTTTAACCAAGGGTGTCCAACCAAGTATAATACCGGGTAGCCCCATGGCTTGTTTTGCCCAATTATAAAAACTAAAATTATCTTTATGGGTTGTTATTTTCCCGTCCAAAAAAGCAAAATTGGCAGTTATTGTATTTACTACTTTATTACCAGTTGCAGAAAAAACATAGGTAGCTATCCAAGTTGCGGAGCCTTTTGTATCCCCTGCTGATACATTTTTAAACTGAATATCTAAAGATTTAGATCGCAAACAGAACATTTCCCACATAGCCCTAACTGCATTTGCATCTAAATTTGTAAAAACCGGATCAGAAAATGTAGCATCATCTGCATAGCATTGCTGCATGGTTTTATAATCTTTTGACTGAAAAGCAGAATAAAACGTGTGGATGACTTGTTCGTTTGTATTCATTGCGTTTTAGGTTACATTTCCCAAATGTCACTCCTGCGCTGCTTAAAATACCCGCGAATATCTAAAACTATTGCAGCCAAAAGATAAACAATGATAGGGAAACCAACCGCTAAAAAGGAAGAATAAATAAAGAATAATCTTACTTTAGAAATAGAAAAATTAAATTTTTCTGCCAAATAAGTGCTTACCCCAAAAGATTGCCTCTCAAAAAAACTAATAATGTGTTGCATGGATAGATTAATGTAAAATTTTGTTTCCTATTGCGCAATTTAAGCATTTTTTACGTTCGCAATAAAATCTTTTCAACTGAAGCATAGATTGACTGTGTAAAGCAGATTGAGATTTAAACCCTAATTCTGAAAACAAGTTAGTAACGGTATTCTTTTCGGGCGAAATCATTTCTAATAATCTCAATGCTCGCACTGTGATTAATTCATCATTATGCACTTTACCATACGTAAAAATAAAGGGTACCACTACATTAATAAGCAGTAAATTAATTGCCGTTTTGCCTAAAAATTTTGTTTTTTTATTAGAAATAGAATCAAATTGATAATGCGTATCCCAATAATCAGATGCTTGCAATTCAAAATATTGAATTAATTTTTCAAGATCCTTTTGTTCCAAAACAGTAGAAAATAAATGATTAGAACGATGAACTAAAGCAGCAAATTGAGCTATGCGAATGGTAGGAAAATTTGCAGGTCGTAATCTTAAAAATTTCCAAACAGAACCAGGTAATGGTTTTAGATTATATTTATGAGCCAGAAATACATACTCTTTTTTAAGTTTCTCGCTATAATCATCGATCCCAAAATTTAACCCAGATTGGCCAAAAAGTAAGGCCTCTATCTGAAAGAGACTATTTTTATGTTTCCCTAATATTTCATGCGGAATAGATTTAGATAATAGCTCAAAAGGTTCAGCATTGGTATTAAACCCGAAACCTCTTGCCATAAACTCATAAAAAACCTGTTCCCAATTAAATTTAGATGCATTTAATCTAATAAATATTGGTTCCATTTTAAATTCTAATCGTTCAATTGCTAATCTGCTCAGCCACTGATCTACTACAAATAAATCAACCTCTTTAAAATGTGCTTCGCATGGTATTTTTTGATTTGAATGAATAAAATTTTGATACAGCATAAAGATATTTTTTGGGATAATATTTTTCAGTTCTAAAGTTGGAATTCTATTACCATCCGCATAAAAAAGCACCTCATCTTCTTCTTGTACCACATGTAGAATAACGTTTTGGTATGCCCTGTCTTGATGATGCTTATGGCGTTTCCAATCCGAAGATTTTAAATGAATCTCTACATTACCCACCCATGTTTTATCCCCAATATTTATACGAGCATTAAAAAAATCGGGGCCGGCATCGGTATTATGTGTTCCTGTCTGAATGATTCTGATTTCTTCACCCGTGGTAATGGCTAGCTGGGTAGTAGTAAACAGCCTAAATTTCCAAAGATAATGAAGCAAATCTTCGTTCATCCTCCCATGTATTTGTCTAACAAAATAGCCATTTGAAGTTGCAATTTCTTGGCTTCTGCTCTGGCTTTATCAGCAAAATCTTCGCCTGATGATGCAAAAATTATTGATCTTGATGAATTAACAAGCAATCCGCATTGTTTATTCATGCCATTTTTTGCTACCTCATCTAAACTACCACCTTGTGCACCTACACCAGGTACGAGCAGGAAATGTTCCGGAATAATTTGCCTAATTTTTAGAAAATATTCCCCTTGTGTTGCTCCAACTACAAACATCAAATTGTTTGGGTTACCCCAATTTTTTATTTTTTCTATTACTTTCTCAAAAAATAATTGATTCTTAATAGTAAGAAGCTGAAAATCTGCACTCCCCTCGTTAGACGTTAAAGCCAAAACAATTGCCCATTTATCTTTAAAAGCCAGAAATGGTTTTATACTATCGCTTCCCATATACGGAGCTACAGTTACGGCATCTGCTTCAAAACCAGAAACTTCTTTATCGAAAAAAGTCTTAGCATACATAGTTGCCGTGTTACCAATGTCGCCACGTTTGGCATCGGCTATGCTAAAAATATCTTTTGGTATATAATTAAAAGTAGAAGTTAAACTTTGCCAACCTGCCAAACCTCGGTACTCATAAAATGCAGTATTGGGCTTATAAGCAACACAAAAATCTTTGGTTGCATCTATAATTTGTCTATTAAACTCAAAAACCGGATCTGAAAATTTAAGTAGGTATTTTGGAACTTTAGCTAAATCAGTATCCAGACCTATACATAAAAAAGTCTGTTTCCTTATTATTTGTTCTGTAAGTTGCTCTTTGGTCATGTTGCAAAGTACAATAAAGTGATTTTTTTTAACAAACTATTTGACAATTTAAATTTAATGCCTACCATTGTAATGTTATCTCAGCTAATCTCCTAACCGAGCATAATATTTAAATCCAAAAAAAATCAATCAAATACCGATTAAGTTAAGCTAAACATTGCACATTTTTTCTGTATTTGTGTTTCACTAAAAATAAAATAATTATTAATGTACGACAGCCAATCATTGAATGATAAGCCGGTAAGCGAACTACGAAAACTTGCGCAAAATTTAGGTGTAGAAAAATTCGATAAGATTAAAAAGAATGAACTTATACAAGCCATTTTGGATAATCAAAATGGACATAAACCTACATCCAATTCTAATTCAGATAACGGTTTTAAGTCTAAAAGACCAAGACTAAGCAAGGATAAGCCCGAACCTCCTAAAATTAAACAAGAATTACCACCAGATTTTACCGAAGACCTCAGTATAGAAATAGAGGAAGATTTACCCGAAACAACATCAGAAATATCATCTGAGAAAGATAATGAGGTAATTGAACCAACGCAAAATAATCCAGTAAGCGAAGATCAAAAACCACAACAAAAATTTGATCAAAATCAAAACCAAAATCGTAACCAAAATCAGAATCGTAACCAACGCAATAATGTCTCGGAACCTAGAATTTTAGATACCGTAGATTTTGAAAATTCGATTGTAAACGAAGGGGTTTTAGAAATAATGCCCGATGGCTATGGATTTTTACGTTCAGGCGATTATAATTATTTGAGTTCGCCCGATGATATTTATGTATCGCAATCGCAAATAAAGCTTTTTGGATTAAAAACCGGAGATACAGTTCGTGGAAGCATTCGTCCGCCAAAAGAAGGAGAAAAATATTTCCCATTGGTAAGGGTTGAAACCATAAATGGTAGGCCTCCTGCTGAAGTGAGAGATAGAGTGCCATTTGATTTTTTAACCCCATTGTTTCCGTATGAAAAGCTAAACTTATTTACCGATGCAGGTAATTACTCCACCAGAATCATGGATTTATTTACCCCAATAGGTAAAGGTCAGCGTGGTTTAATTGTGGCACAGCCCAAAACTGGTAAAACTGTGTTACTAAAAGACGTAGCAAATGCCATTGCAGCCAATCATCCCGAAGTTTATCTAATTGTTTTACTAATTGATGAGCGCCCGGAAGAGGTAACAGATATGGCGCGAAGTGTACGTGCAGAAGTGGTAGCTTCTACCTTTGATGAGCCTGCTGACCGCCACGTGAAAATTGCTAACATCGTTTTAGAAAAATCAAAAAGATTGGTAGAATGCGGACACGATGTGGTGATATTGTTAGATTCTATAACCAGATTAGCGCGTGCTTACAATACCGTACAGCCGGCATCTGGCAAAATCTTATCAGGGGGTGTTGATGCCAATGCATTACACAAACCAAAACGGTTTTTTGGTGCAGCTCGTAAAATAGAGAATGGTGGTTCGTTAACCATTTTGGCTACCGCTTTAGTAGATACCGGTTCTAAAATGGATGAAGTTATTTTCGAAGAATTTAAAGGTACCGGAAACATGGAGCTTCAATTAGATCGTAAATTATCTAACCGTAGAATTTATCCTGCCATTGATCTTATTTTATCTAGTACCAGAAGAGACGATTTATTGTTAGATAGAGACATACTACAACGTATTTGGATCTTGAGAAACCACTTAGCCGATATGAATCCACAAGAAGCAATGGAATTTTTACAAGGACAAATGAAAGGAACTAAATCCAACGAAGAGTTTTTAATTTCCATGAATGGTTAATTGATTTGAAAAAGCATATTCCAAACTTAATTACATGCCTTAACTTATTTTCTGGATGTATTGCAGTTGTGTTTGCTTTTCAGAATGATTTAAAATTGGCAGCCTATTTTGTTTTTCTTGCTGCACTCCTCGATTTTCTGGATGGTTTTATCGCAAGATTATTGAAATCCTATTCAGAAATCGGGAAACAACTAGATTCTTTAGCTGATATGGTAAGCTTCGGATTGGTACCTGGTATTGTTTTATTCCAATATTTGCAAAACAGCAATGGTATTACAGAAAACAATAATTTTTTAGCTTTTGGTGGATTTATAATTACTGTTTTTTCTGCACTACGATTAGCAAAATTTAATTTAGATACTCGTCAATCTGACCAATTTATTGGCTTACCTACCCCTGCCAATGCTTTATTTATAGTTTCCCTCATTTTTGTATTTGAAAAATACCCTACCCTGTTTGAACAATTAAATGTGGCGTGGTTTTTTGCAGTTATAACTATTCTTTTTAGCTATTTACTTGTAGCAGAACTGCCACTTTTAGCTTTAAAATTTAAATCGTTTACATTTAAAAACAATGAATTGCCAATTGCATTATTAATTTCTTCGGCAGTATTAATCCTTTTATTTACTTTTGCCGCCATACCAATTATCATTATACTTTATATTTTACTTTCACTAATAAAACCTAAAAAACATGAAATTTATAGCCGAGATTGATGTAATGCCTTTAAAAGAAATATTAGATCCACAAGGCAAAGCGGTAACTGGGAGCATGAAAAATCTTGGTTTGGGCGAAATTCAAAATGTTCGGATAGGAAAACACATTAGTTTAGAGATTGAAGCTGCTACAAAAGAAATTGCTAGCATGAAAGTAGAAGAGGCGTGCAAGAAACTACTCGCCAATCTAATCATGGAGCAATTTACATTTACAATAAAAGAAGTTTAGTTTTCAGACAAACCTCTTTGTATTTCCACTTTCTTTATTCGTAAAATTAAATCGGTGAGTTTTACTGGTTTTACCATAAAATCTTCGGCACCATTATCTAATGCATTTTCAATAACACTTGCGTCGTCTAAAGAAGAAACAAGTATGATTGGTGTTTGTAAATTCATTTCGTTTTTAATAATTTCTAATAATTCTAATCCCGACATATTTGGCATCAAGATATCAGAAACTATAATATCCGGATTCTGAGTTTTAATTACTTCCAATGCTTGTACCCCATCCAATGCAGTTAAAACTTCATAACCTCTAGAGGTAAGAAACATTTCAGAAGATTTTATTATTAACTCATCATCATCAACAACTAGTATTCGCATAATATATATAATAAATAAGTGCAATAATTTATTTAAGCATAAATGTAAGGATAGTTTTTAATAATACTTTCTAACTAGCAAGTTATCCTTACAAATTTTTATTAGTTGACTAATAGTTAAATGCAAAACTGGATGAACAAAATTGGGCGCTAAATCTTTCAATGGAGCCAAAGTAAACATTCTATTTTGCAGTTGTGGGTGAGGTATTATTAGATTATTATCTTCTAATATTAAATCACCAAAAAAGAGTATGTCAATATCAATTATTCTTTGTCCCCATTTCTCATCCCTAATTCTACCCAAATTTTTTTCTATGGCTAGAATTTCAGTTAAAACAATTTGTGGATCTAAAATTTTTGAGTTAACTGCAATTACTTGATTTAAAAATGCGGGTTGATCTACCTTTCCCCATGCTGCAGTTTCGTAAATTGGTGAGTACTTTTCTATCTGCCCAATTCTATCTTCTATAAAATCACGTGCTGCACGCAGAGAATCAGTTCTATTACCCATATTAGATCCTAGCAACAAATAGATTAGTAACATTATTGAAGATAATTCTTTGCCTCAATGATAGTAATTATATTTGCCAATAAATACTTAAACTTAAAGCATAATGAAACAATTTTTCAAGTACATGTTTGCCTCCATGCTAGGTACATTTCTTTCTTTCTTACTCATTTTTATATTCTTTTTAGTGTTGATAGTTGGAGTTGTAAGCATGGCCGGAAAAGATAAAGATCAAACCATTACAGAAAATACCCTTCTTTTTCTTAACCTAAATACCAATATAGCCGAACGCGGAAACGATAATCCATTTGACAGTTTCGATCCTATTGGTTTTAGTTCCTCGAGTGCTACTGGTTTAAATGACATTCTTGCTGCAATTGATAAAGCCGCTACCGATGATAATATAAAAGGCATATTCATGGAGCTTTCGGGCGTAGGCGGAGGATTTGCAACAGCTCAAGAAATAAGAGATGCACTACTCAAATTCAAAGAATCCGGAAAATTTATTATTGCCTACGGAGAAATGATTTCTCAAAAAGCTTACTATTTAGGATCTGTAGCCGATAAAATTTACCTGTACCCAGAAGGATATCTAGAGTTTGCGGGCTTATCCTCAGAAACCATGTTCTTTAAAGGACTATTACAAAAACTTGATATTGATGTACAAGTGATAAAAGTAGGAACCTTTAAGAGTGCTGTAGAGCCATTTGTACTTGATAAAATGAGTGAGCCTAATAAGCAACAAGTAGCTGGTTTCTTAAATAGCATGAACGAAACCATCTTGCAAAACATAAGCGCAAGTAGAGGTATATCCAGAGATTCTTTATTTATTATTGCCAATGAATTAAAAATAGAAACAGCAGAAGATGCATTAAACTATCGATTTGTTGATGCATTAAAATTTAAAGATGAACTATTAATTGAATTAAAAGACAGTACCGGTGTAGCACATAAAGACGATTTAAAAACCATTACTGTAAAATCTTACAAAAATGTAAAATCTACAAAATCTACCGATAAACCAACCAGAGACCGTGTAGCTGTTGTGTACGCATACGGCGAAATCATAGATGGCGATGCTAGTGAAGGTACCATCGGTTCAACAACAATAGCAAAAGAATTACGCAAAGTACGTTTAGATGAAAATATTAAAGCCGTAGTTTTTAGAATTAACTCGCCCGGGGGTAGTGCTCTAGCATCTGATGTTATTTTGAGAGAAGTTGAATTAATAAAATCTGTTAAACCAATTGTAGTATCTATGGGCGATTATGCAGCATCCGGAGGTTACTATATTGCTTGCAAAGCAGATAGCATATTTGCTCAGCCAAACACACTTACGGGTTCTATAGGAGTTTTTGGGTTGGTACCTAATTTGCAAAGTTTTTACAAAAACAAACTAGGGATAACATTTGATGGGGTAAAAACAGGGCAATTTTCTGACCTAGGTAATCTTAACAGACCATTAAGTAATGCAGAAAAAGTATTCGCACAGCGCGCAGTAGATAAAATTTATGATGATTTTATCAGCCATGTAGCTACAGGCAGAATGATGAGCAAAGCAGCAGTAGATAGCATTGGACAAGGTCGTGTTTGGACAGGCGCAACCGCACTAGGATTAGGGCTCGTAGATAGAATTGGTGGGCTTAATGACGCTATAGCAACAGCCTCAAGAATGGCAAAATTAGAGAATTACCGAATTATTGAATATCCTACTCAAAAAGATAAATTCGAAAAAATATTTGAAGATATATTTGGAAACGCCCGCACTTGGATAACCATGAAAGAACTAGGCGATGAGTACAAGATTTACCAAGAAATTAAGAAGATTAAAAACTTAAATGGTATTCAAGCACGAATGGAATTCGAAATTGATATTAATTAATAAACAATTTTTCTATTCAAAAAAGTCTCGTCCTTAATTGAGCGAGACTTTTTTGATTATCTAATCAGCTATTTTTCTATATTTGGCAAATCTTTTCCAATGAATAGATCGCTGTTAAGTAATCAAAAGTTCGAATTAACACTACGTAGGCTTTGCTATCAGCTCATTGAGAACCATAATGATTTTTCAAACACCGTTTTAATAGGTTTACAACCCAGAGGAATTTATTTAGCTCAACGTATCACCAAAATACTATCTGAAATACTGCCAAAAAGCACCATACACTGTGGCAATTTAGACATTACATTCTATCGGGATGATTTCAGACGAAGAGATGCCCCATTAGTGCCAAACGCTACCAACATTCACTTTATCATTGAAAATAAAAAAGTAATTATGGTAGATGATGTTTTGTATACAGGCAGAACTATCCGATCTGGTTTAGATGCTATGCTAGCTTTTGGCAGACCATTAAAAGTAGAACTTTTAGTATTAGTAGATAGAAGATTTTCAAGGCAGTTACCTATTGAACCAGATTATATAGGATTAAAAGTAGATTCCATAGCTTCTCAAAAAGTGAAAGTTAACTGGAAAGAAACCGATGGAAAAGACGAAATTTTATTAGTGAAAGAAGAAACCACAATATAGCATGAGCAGATTAAGTACTCGGCATTTACTCGGAATAAAAGATATCAGCGAAAAGGATATAGAACTCATTTTCGAAACGGCCGATAACTTTAAAAACATCATTAATCGCCCAATTAAAAAAGTCCCTTCGCTTAGAGATATTACCATTGCAAACATATTTTTCGAAAACTCTACTCGCACTAAACTATCTTTTGAATTAGCTGAAAAAAGACTATCAGCAGATGTGATAAACTTTTCAGCTTCCTCCTCCTCGGTAAGTAAAGGCGAAACCTTAATTGATACAGTTAATAATATTTTAGCCATGAAAGTAGACATGGTAGTGATGCGCCACCCCTACCCTGGCTCAAGTGTTTTTTTAGCAAAACATGTAAAAGCACAAATTATTAATGCCGGAGATGGGGCACACGAACACCCAACACAAGCCATCTTAGATGCCTATTCTATTCGCGAAAAATTGGGAAGTGTAGCAGGAAAAAAAGTAGTAATTGTTGGAGATATATTACACTCAAGAGTGGCATTATCCAACATATTATGTCTACAAAAATTAGGGGCTGAAGTGATGGTATGTGGTCCAACAACATTAATTCCAAAACACATACATGCATTAGGAGTAAGAGTAGAACATAACCTTATAAAAGCTTTAAACTGGTGCGATGTAGCCAATATGCTACGCATACAATTAGAACGTCAAGAGCTTATGCCTGATGGTAAACCAGTAAAATATTTCCCAACATTACGCGAATACAGCATGATGTATGGATTAACAAAAGAAATTTTAGATTCTCTCGATAAACAAATTGTTGTAATGCATCCCGGCCCCATAAACCGAGGAGTTGAAATTACGAGTGATGTAGCCGATTCTAAACAATCCATCATTTTAGAACAAGTAGAGAATGGTGTGGCAACCAGAATGGCAATATTGTATCTATTAGCTGGCCAAATAGGATAAGATTTCCACAATCGTGCATATTTAGTGGTTTTTTTGGCACAAAATTTACAATATATTTAAATTGCAACCATTACAAGCTAAAAAAACAGAAATGCATTTCAGAAAACTAACCTTATTCTTTGCTTTTATACTATTTATACAAATTAGCTTCGCACAACGAACTAGTTTTTACACCGAAAACCCCGACTTTAAAAGAGCTATGGAATTGTTTAATGCTAAACAATTTGCACAAGCTCAAAGCATATTTAGTATGCTTACAAAAAACACAATACCCATTACTGCTGATTTAAAACCACTGTTAATTACAGAAGCCCAGTATTATGCTGCACTATGTGCAATAAAATTAAACAACACGGATGGTGGAGCTTCTATGATTGATTTTGTTGAAAAAAATCCTTCTCACCCTAAAAATACCTTGGCATATTTTCATATCGGTGGATTTTATTTTGATAAAGGAATTGTATCGTACACCGAAGCGCTGAAATGGTTTGAGAAAGTAGATGAAGTAAACCTTTCTGGTGATGAATTAAATGAATATCAATTTAAAACCGGTTACAGTTATTTTATTTTGGAAGATTACTTAAGAGCACAAGTTTTCTTCCAAAAAGTAAAAGAAAAACCATCTATTTTTTATGATGATGCAAATTATTACTATGCTTACATCGCATATAAAAACCGCAACTATCAAACTGCTTTAATACATTTTGATAGAATTAAATCTTCCGAAAAATATTTTAAGTCTTACCCGGTTTATGCCTCGCAAATTAATCTTGCGCTCGAAAATTATGATGTAGTAATTGGAATTGCAGAGCCAATCATCCAGAATGATGTAAACAGAGTTGACGATGGAGAGCTAAGCAAAGTATTAGGGGCAGCCTATTTTAACAAAGAAAATTATGCCCAAGCAGAACTATATTTTAGAAGATATTTAAACTCAACCAGATCTAATAATAAAACAAATCAGGATAGTTATCAGATAGGATATACGTTCTACATAAACAGAAAGTACAACGAAGCCATTACCGAGTTAAGTAATTTTAATGAAGCCACAGATGCATTTTCGCACAATGCTTTATTAACCTTAGCCGATGCCTATTTAAAAATAAATGACAAGATCAAAGCACGTGAAGCTTTTGAAAAAGCATCTTTGGCTTCATTTGATAAGCAAATTCAAGAAGATGCTTTATTGAATTTTGCTAAATTATCGTTTGAATTACAATTTCAGGCGGTTGCCATTCGAGCTACCAGAGAATTCTTAAGTTCTTTCCCTCAATCCATAAAAATTGCCGAAGCCAGAATTTTATTAGCTGATATTTTATTGAATTCTAAAAACTATTCAGAAGCAATAACCATCATTGAACCAGTATATACTTCTGCTCCAGCAGCTACTAAAATATTCCAACAAGCAACTTATTTCAGAGGAATAGAATTGTATTACGACAGAAATTACAGAGAATCAAGAACGTTTTTTGATAGAGCTGCAAATATCACTGGCTCTGCAATAGACCCAAATATTACCGCACTTGCGCGTTTTTGGGGAGCAGAAGCCTCCTATGAATTACGTGATTTTCGAAGAGCGATTGATGGTTATTTACGTTATTTTTCTACCCGACCAGCAAGTTCAAATCCTGTTTTTGCACAAGCTCAGTACGGTTTAGCATATGCCTATTTCGAAGTAGAAAGCTATGCAGAAGCAGGTAATCGTTTCGAACAATTTTTATCTGTTGGTAGAGGTAGCGAAGCCAGAATCATAAACGATGCAACCTTGCGTGCAGCCGATTGCTTTTTTGTATTAAAAAATTATGATAAAGCACAGAATTACTATAATCGGATAATCACTTCAAACTCACCCGGTACAGATTATGCCAATTTCCAGAAAGGTATGATATTAGGATTACAAGGCCGAGCGCAAGAAAAAATCACTTCCATGAAAAACCTCTTGCAACGTTTTGCCAATTCTAATTATGCAGACGATGCACAATTTGAAATTGCAGCAACCCATTTGCAACGCAACGAATTTACATTGGCATTAACTGAGTTTAATACTTTAGTACAAAAATATCCTAATAGCAATTACGTTCCTCGCGCCTATTTAAATATTGGTCTGATTTATTTTAATACCAACGATGACGCAAAATCATTGGAAGTTTACCGAAAAGTAGCCGATTTATACCCTAGTTCTCCCGAAGCAAAAGAAGCAGTTTTGGCTATACGTAAAATTATGGTAGATCAAGGAGATGCCGCAGGATATATAGATTATGTAAAATCAGTACCCAACATAAGCATATCTGCAAGCACAGAAGATTCCTTAATTTATCAATCTGCTTATAGTTTGTATATAAGAGGAAATTGCGATGGAAGTTTAGTAGGTTTTAATGAATATGTAAATCGTTTCCCTAATGGATTTTTTATTACCGATGTGCGATATTACCGAGGCGATTGTTTACTACGCTCCCAAAGATTAGAGCCAGCTTTAAATGATTTTATTTTTGTTTCTGAAAGAGTTTCACCATTTACAGAGCGCGCAGTTGCTGCAACCGCTCAAATTTATCTATCCGAATTAAACTACCGAAGAGCAATTGATTATTTAAAACGATTAGAAATTGGTGCTGCATTCAAAGAAAATTATGGTTTTGCTATGGTTGGATTAATGAATAGCTATAACGCATTAAACCGGCCTGATTCTACCTTAAATTATGCCGGAAAAGTAATTGGTTTTGATAAATCATCAGCAGATGAAAGAAACTTAGCCAAATTACTTAGTGGTAAATCCTATTTAGAATTAAGAGATACAACAAACGCCATAAGATCATTAACCACCGCCGCAAATTCTGGTAAAAATATTCATGCAGCCGAAGCAACTTACCTTCAAGCACAAATTCAGTTTAATAGAAACAGAATAGCCGATGCCGAAAAAACTGCAATGGAAGTAAGTACTAAATTTTCTGATTTTGATTATTGGGTGGGTAAAAGTTTTCTTTTGTTGGCTGATGTTTACATACGAGCAAGAAATTTTGCTCAAGCACGAAGTACACTACAAAGTTTAATTGATAACTATACGTTTGATGATGACATTGTACCAACAGCAAAAAATAAATTGGCCCAAATAGCAACTAATTAAGAATAGCAACATGAAAAAATTAAAAATATATTTCCTTTTGGTAGCTACACTTTCTGTAAATTTTGTATTTGGTCAGAAATTTGAAGAAGAATTTGAATTAGTAAGGCCTTACCGCCCTATTTTGGCTGATGCCGTAAAAATTAGAAGCAATCCAGATTTTAATGATATCACCATTAATCCTCAGCCACAATCGTACTTGGTTATGGTTAAAAGATTAAGCGAAAATTCACAAATTAATTTCTTGGGGGCAAGAAATTATACGCCCACTTTACCCGAAAAACTTGCTCCTTTTTATGCAAAACTAGGCTATGGAAATTTTGCACATTTCTTGGGTGAGGTTTACATTAGTAGTCAGGAAACTAAAAATACGCAATACGGAGCTAGTTTTAGGCATTACCAGGCGCAAGGAAATCTAGAAAATCAAAATCTGTCTATTTTCAAGGGCGAAGCATTTGGCAGGTTCACTTTAGATCAGAATAGTATAAACGCGGGTGCAAATTTCAGTAGCGATGAAGCATTTTTTTATGGATATGATAATACCGTATTTACTTTTTCTGCTGATGATGTACGTAAAAAATATACTCAGTTTGGTGCTGATATTAGTATTAAAAATTTCAGGAATACTGATTTTAATTACGAGCTATCTGCCAAATTTTATGATATGAAAGATAATCAGGATGCAGCAGAAACTAACTTGGATGCATCTGTACATTTAAATAAAAAATTCAGCAAGTTTAATCTTGGTGCTAACATAAATTTAGACATAAATGAACAACTAGATGTGAATGTGAGCAGTAACTCTTTCGTTAGAGCACAACCTTATATTGCATTTAAAACAGATAAATTTAAGCTCAAAGCAGGAGTAAACGTTGTTCAAGAATTTGGTGATGTGAGTAACACCAATATTTTTCCTGTGGCAGATATAGATTTTAGTTTGATAGATGAATTCCTAAACGTGTATGGTGGTATAAGTGGTAACGTATACAACAATTCGCTTAAAAATCTAAGCGATAAAAACCGTTTTTTAAGACAAGGAGTAACCTTTAACAATACACGAGAAAAACTTTTTGCTTACGGTGGCATTAGGGGCTCTCTAGCTAATTTGGTTGGTATAAAAGGCCAAATTACTTATAGCGAGTTAGATAACATGCCATTTTATTTAAATGATCCGGGTGTACCCAGAACATTTTTTGTTTTATACGATAGCGGAACAAAATGGAGTTTTCTCGGAGAATTAAGCTTTCAGAAAGCCACAAACTACAACCTAACTTTTACCGCTCAGCTTTTTTCGTATGATTTAGATTTTGAATCTAGACCATGGCATGAACCAACGGTGAAACTAAATGCAAATGGAGATTTTAAACTAACTAATAAAATACGATTTGGAACTGAAGTTTTATTTGTTGGAGAACGTTTTGCGAAAATTGATTTCTTAACCAATGATTTCGTTACTTTACCGAGCTTTACCGATATAAGTGCCAATATATCTTATCAAATAAACTCTAAATTCTCTGCTTATTTAAATGCAAATAATTTATTGAACAAATCGTATCAAAAATTCTTAAATTATAATAATTTCGGTCTAAATTTATTAGGTGGCTTAAGTCTTAAATTTTAATCTATTACATGGAATTACAACAATATTTATTTGAACTTTTACATCTACAGAATTATGTCTATGTACCGGGTCTTGGCACGTTTATAATAACAGATAAACAGGCTACTATAGATACCGAAAATAACAGGATTGAGCCTGAATCTAGAAAGTTAGAATTCATTGAAGAAATAAGAGTAGGTGACTCCCTTTTTGCCGAATATTTAACCAAAAAAAGAAATATTTCATTTGATAATGCAAATTATTTCATTGAAAAATTTGTGATAAAAGTAAAACAAGAATTAAGCAGAAACAAAAAATCTGAACTAGTGCCATTAGGATTTTTCTTTACGGATGATCTGCAAAGTAAAATACAATTTGAGCCATCTATTACTAATTTCAGTATTTCGGGTTTTGGATTACCTCCTGTAGAATTAACACCTATAGAAAAAGATAATCCGGTTGAAGCCTTTACAAAACAAATAAAACACAACATCCATAGAAAAAACACAACCAATTGGATAAAACGCTTTTTCATTGTATCGTGTATCATTCTTATTTTGGTTATTATCGGTTTCTTCACAGTAAAACATAATTTTTTGAATGAAAATGGTGATTACAGAAGTTTAGTTCCCTTTATATATGATCGAACAGAAAACGACACCCTCAAAAGACAATACCAAAACAGGCCATTGGGTATAGATACCACTATAATAGTACCCGATTCGTTATTAAATATTCCAACCAAAACAGATAGTATAAATAATTAAAAACTATGATTTTATTACAAGCAGTAGATACCTTAAACCAAACCATCCCACTACTAACCGGACCCGGAACTGAACTACCACCAGACCAAGGATTACGAATTATCGACTTATTAATCAAAGGCGGTTGGGTAATGTTACCCCTTATGTTCTTATCGGTTTTAGCATTTTTTATCTTTTTTGAACGATACTTTACCATTCGGAAAGCCGCTAAAGACGAATCCATGTTACTTCAACAAATCCGCCAACATGTAATATCCGGAAACATTGAAGCTGCTAGCTCTTTATGCAAAAGTGTAAATACACCCATTGCACGTATGCTAGGTAAAGGATTAAAAAGACTAGGACGTCCAATCAAAGAGATTGAAGGTGCCATTGAAAACGTAGGAAAACTGGAAGTTTCTAAACTGGAACGCAACATAAGTATTTTGGGCATCGTTGCTGGTATTGCTCCTATGCTTGGGTTCGTAGGAACTATTTCGGGTGTAATTAGGATTTTTTACAACATATCTTTAGCGGATAACATTAGCATCGGACTAGTAGCCGGAGGATTATATGAAAAAATGATAACCTCTGCTACAGGTTTAGTAATTGGAATTATGGCTTATGTTGGTCATCACATTTTAAATATGATGGTGGATAAAATCATCCTTAAAATGGAAACCGATGCCATTGAATTTATTGATTTATTAGAAGAGCCAACCGGTAAAAAATGAATTTAAGAAGACGACATAAAATTGGTGCTGAGGTGAACACCTCTTCTCTTAACGACATTATGTTTTTTCTGTTGCTGTTTTTTTTAATTGCATCCACAGTAGTAAATCCTAATGTTCTAAAATTATTACTACCTCGTTCAGAAACCGGACAATCGGTATCTAAACGAACCGTTACAATCTCAATAACTAAAGAACTAGTATATTTTGTTGAAAAGAGAATGGTGCCAGAAGCCGCAATAGAAAGTGAGTTACAATCGTTTTTAGCAGGCAACACAGATCTAACCGCCATACTTTATGTAGATCGTGGCATTGCAATTGAAAACGTAGTAAGTGTAATGGATATTTGCAATAGGAATAAAATTAAACTAGTACTTGCTACAGATAAAAAATAACAATGGAAACCGAAACCATTCAAAACAAAACCAAAAGTATAGCCATAACCGCAGGATTTCATATCCTAATGTTGGCCATATGCTATTTTGGTTACATTAGTACCCCTTTTGGATCGGGGTCTATAGAAGGTAATGGTTTAGTTATGAATTTCGGTACTGTTGATTTAGCTGCAGGCGACGATTTATATAGCTTATTAGAACCAAATGCAGATCCGAATGCAGATGGACGATTTTCTAAACAATTTCAAGGCTCAGAAAGAACCGATCCTGATTTTGAAGGAGAAAAACGAAATATTTTAACCCAAGATTCTGAGGATGCGCCCGGAGTAATTCAATCGGATTTACCCGGTACTCGAAAAAAAGACGACACCAATCCAAAGGATGAAAATCAACCTCCTTTACCTAATCCAAGTGCTTTATACAAAGGTCCGGCAAAAAAATCAGAAGGCTCAGGAGATGGAACAGGCACACAACCTGGTAATCAGGGTAGCAGAACCGGCGACCCTAATTCACCAAACTACGTTGGTGGCGAAGGTAATGGCGGCGGTATAGCCTTAAATCTTTCGGGCAGAAGGTTTGTATCACCTCCTGTAATAAGTGACGACGGACAAACTACAGGTAGAGTTGCAGTGGATATAACAGTGGATAGAAACGGGGTGATTGTAAATGCAAAAGGTGGCGCCAGAGGTACTACCATCCAAAATGCAGAACTTTGGAGAAAATGCGAATTAGCGGTTTTAGGTGCCCGATTAAATACCATTTCTAGCGGTCCCGATATTCAAATCGGAACCGTAATTTTTACGTTTATACTAGAATAAACCGTACTCTTTTAATTTGAACTATCCGCAAACTTTAGCGTATTTGTATGAGCGATTGCCCCTGTTTCAACGTATTGGTGCAGCTGCTTATAAAGCTAATTTAGATAATACGTTAGCCATAAGTAAACTTTTACATCATCCCGAAAAAAAATTTAAATCCATACATATTGCTGGTACAAACGGCAAGGGCTCTACCTCCCACATGCTTGCAGCTATCTTGCAAGAGGCTGGATATAAAACTGGTTTGTATACTTCGCCACATTTAAAAGATTTCAGAGAACGTATAAGAATTAACGGAAAAATGATTCCGAAAAAGAATGTCATTTCTTTTGTAAAAAAATATAAAACCGATTTTGAGATAATAGAACCTTCTTTTTTTGAGTGGTCGGTTGGATTAGCATTTAACTATTTTGCCAAAGAAAAAGTTGATATAGCAATTGTAGAAACCGGCATGGGTGGCAGACTAGACTCTACCAATATCTTAAGTCCATTATTTTCTGTCATTACCAATATTAGTTTAGACCATACACTATTTTTAGGAGATACAATTGCAAAAATAGCTTTTGAAAAAGCAGGAATTATTAAAACCAATACCCCCGTAATTATTGGCGAAAGTCATCCGGAAAGTTTTTCTGTTTTTAAAGAAGTGGCAGATAATCGTAATGCAACTTTAAAAATAGCGGATAAAATCTGGACCTCAGAATTAGTTTCTAAGTCGACATATCAACAAAAAATCCGTTTAAAATCGGATGAAAAAGAATTTGTTTTTGATTTGGATTTAACAGGAAAATATCAACTTAAAAACATTAAATCAGTCATACAATCTATAGAATTATTAAATAAGCTCGGGTTTAATGTTGAAATAGATGCTCAAAAACATGCATTAAAAAAAGTAAAGAAACTAACCGGACTAATGGGCAGATGGCAAATTTTACAAAAATCTCCTCTTTGCATTTGTGATACCGGTCACAATGAGGCGGGCATTTTGGAAGTATTAGAAAATATAATGGATACTAAGTTTGCTAATTTACACGTAGTTTTTGGTGTAGTTTCTGATAAAGATGTAACCAGTATTTTAAAACTTCTACCCCAAAATGCATCATATTATTTTTGTAAGCCCAACATTGTACGAGGGTTAGATCCAGTTATCTTAAAATCTAAAGCAAAAGAATACGGACTAAATGGCGATGAATTTATTTCGGTAAAATCCGCATTTGAAGCAGCTAAGCAGAACGCAAAACCAAATGATTTAATTTTTATAGGCGGAAGCACATTTGTTGTAGCAGAAGTGGTATAAAATAAAAAGGTGGCCCCGTTTTAGCGAGACCACCGAAGGATTGTGTATCTTAATATTAGCTTAGGCTAATCTAACGTTCACTGCATTTAATCCTTTTTTGCCCTGAGCAACTTCGAAAGTTACTTGGTCGTTCTGACTGATTTTGTCGATTAATCCACTTACGTGAACAAAAATCTCCTGACCGTCATCAGAAGTAATGAATCCAAAACCTTTAGAGTCATTAAAAAATTTTACTGTACCTGTTTTCATTTAAATATTAAAAAATTAAAAGGCGCAAGTTACATTTATTATTCTAGTAATAAGAAATAATCCAAAAATTATTTAATACTTCCTCGCTCTTTCTATACTTAATTGCCATTTATCAGATTTTTTTATTTTTGAAAAAAACAACCCTTATGCAAAAAATACTTTACTTCATTTTATTGTTCTTTCTATTCACCTCTACTTTACTTGCCAAAACTGATTCTTTAACCTACTGGAACACTAGTGGAAATTTGGGTTTAAATATCAGCCAAGTTGGTCTAAAAAACTGGAATGGTGGTGGAGAAAATTCATTGTCTTTAAATGGATTAACTGCATTTAAGTTTAGCTATTCTAAAAACAAAATCAATTGGGATAATAGTTTAGAATTTGGTTATGGCATATTAAAACAAGGCAATAGCGCAACCAGAAAAACAGACGATAAAATAATTCTCAATAGTAGAATATTAAAAAAAGGTGAAAAAAATTGGGGATACAGTGCTTTATTTGATTTTAGAACTCAATTTGATAAAGGGTTTAATTTTGTAAATAATGTACCGGTATATACTTCTAATTTTCTGGCACCTGCATTTATTACACTTGCTCTTGGTGCAGAATTTAAACCCAGTGAAAATTTTGTTCTGTTACTTTCACCGGTAACCGGAAAATTGACTGTAGTAAATAGCGAGATTTTATCTAACCAAGGCGCATTCGGACTTACACCCGGCGAAAATCTTAGAGCAGAATTTGGCGCATCAATCAACGCTGAAATAAAGACAAACATTGCCGAAGGAATTGATTATCAATCAAAATTAAATCTATTCACTTCTTACAATAGACCAGAACTTGTGGATGTAATTTGGGATAATCTTATTTTGATGAAGGTAAATAAATTCATCAGTGCAAGTTTTACTACACAGTTATTATATGATTTTGACACAAAAGATCCCAACGACGGAAAAGCTAAAATCCAGTTTAAAGAAGTAATAGCCGTAGGATTACTTTATAAATTCTAAATCAAGGTTTTTGAACTCAATAAGTCGTTTGTTTATTCAATCGATAAATGTATTTTTGCGCCCTTACAAAAAAGTAATTACGAGATATAGATATGGAATTTTTACAAAACAATTTAATCTACTTAATCCCATTAATGGGAGTTATTGGTTTGTTATTTATGGCATTTAAAGCTGCATGGGTAACCAAACAAGATGCAGGTGATAAAAACATGGTAGAACTTGCTGGTTACATAGCAGAGGGTGCCATGGCTTTTCTAAAAGCAGAATGGAAAATTTTAACCTATTTTGCAATTATAACAGCCATATTATTAGGTTGGTCTGGAACCATAGAAGGCACTCCGGAGCGTCCAGTGCATTCTCACCCAATCATTGCTTTATCTTTCATCATAGGAGCAGTTTTATCTGCATTAGCTGGTTGGATTGGCATGAACGTGGCTACCAAAGCAAACGTTCGTACTACACAAGCTGCACGAACAAGTTTAGCAAAAGCATTAAACGTTTCATTTAGCGGTGGTACAGTAATGGGCGTGGGTGTAGCAGGTTTAGCTATTTTAGGTTTAGGTGGATTATTTATTGTATTTTATAACATGTTTGTTCCGGCAGGAGCTTCCATTAATGGCGACGAAATGCGCAAAGCAATTGAGGTTTTAACCGGATTTTCATTAGGTGCAGAGTCTATTGCTTTATTTGCACGTGTTGGTGGCGGTATTTATACCAAGGCTGCCGATGTTGGTGCCGATTTAGTTGGTAAAGTGGAAGCTGGAATACCAGAAGACGATGTTCGTAACCCCGCTACCATTGCCGATAACGTAGGCGATAACGTAGGTGACGTTGCCGGTATGGGTGCCGATTTATTTGGCTCATACGTTGCAACCATCTTAGCAACCATGGTATTAGGTCAGGAAATTATATCAAACGATAATTTTGGAGGAATGGCCCCTATCCTATTGCCAATGTTCATTGCTGGCTTAGGATTGCTTTTCTCAATCGTCGGAACTTATTTTGTTCGAATTAAAAACGAGACGGATAGTGTACAAAAAGCATTAAATCTTGGTAATTATTCTTCCATTATATTTACAACCATTGCTTCATACTTTGCCGTTATCTGGTTATTGCCAGAAACGTTAATAATCCGTGGTTTTGAGTTTAGCAACCTAGATGTATTTTATGCTATTGTAGTTGGTTTAGCTGTTGGTACTTTAATGAGTATTATTACAGAATACTACACTGCCATGGGCAAGCGTCCGGTGCAAAGTATTGTTAACCAATCTTCTACAGGCCATGCAACTAATATTATTGGAGGTTTATCTGTTGGAATGGAATCTACCGTAATGCCAATTATCGTGTTAGCATCTGGTATATATGGTTCTTATCATTTTGCAGGATTATATGGAGTAGCAATTGCTGCTGCAGGTATGATGGCAACAACAGCTATGCAATTAGCTATTGATGCTTTCGGTCCGATTGCAGATAATGCAGGAGGTATTGCCGAAATGAGCGGACTACCAAAAGAAGTAAGAGAACGTACCGACAATTTAGATGCCGTAGGTAACACTACAGCAGCAACCGGAAAAGGATTTGCTATTGCATCGGCAGCATTAACTTCCTTAGCCTTATTTGCAGCATTTGTGGGTATTGCAGGAATTGATAGTATTGATATTTATAAGGCAGATGTATTAGCTGGTTTATTTGTTGGAGGGATGATACCATATATATTTTCATCACTCTGTATAGCAGCTGTGGGCCGTGCCGCTATGACCATGGTGCAAGAAGTTCGTCGCCAATTCCGCGAAATTCCTGGAATTATGGAGTACAAAGCAAAACCAGAATATGAGAAATGCGTAGCCATTTCAACCGAAGCATCTATCCGTGAGATGATGTTACCAGGCGCAATAGCTTTAATAGTTCCGGTTATAGTAGGAGTTACTTTTGGACCTGAAGTTTTGGGTGGATTATTAGCCGGGGTTACCGTATCAGGTGTTTTAATGGGAATGTTCCAATCTAATGCCGGAGGTGCTTGGGATAATGCTAAAAAATCCTTTGAAAAAGGTGCTGTAATCAATGGCGAGACTTTCTATAAAGGCTCTGAGCCTCATAAAGCATCGGTTACAGGAGATACAGTTGGTGACCCATTCAAAGATACTTCTGGTCCATCTATGAACATCTTGATAAAACTTATGTCAATTGTAGCGCTTGTTATTGCTCCGTACATAGCAGAACCAAGAATGGTAGAAACTACAAGTGCAAAATCATTAACTGAGAGTTCTATTGCTATGGCATGTGATGATGCTTGTTTAGCAATGTGCGAAGCCAAAGGCATGGAATGCGATAAAGAAAAGGGCGTTTGTGATGATGCTTGTATGGAAGCTTGTGAAGAAGCCGGAATTTCTTGTACAGATAAAACGCTGGCAATGAATGAGAAAACAGAATTCTCCTGTTGCTCTGCACCAAAAACAAAATAAAATTTTATTTAACTTTAAAAAAACCTCAAAAGGGAAAGCTAAAAAATTAGTTTTCCCTTTTTTATTTTGGTTGAAATTAATTAGGTTTGGCATTCAACAAAAAATTAATCTAAAAATCTTAATCAATTTCACCTAAAACAATCAAAATAAAATTATGGCATCAACACCATCAGAAGATCGCGGCCAGTTTGGATCTGGTTTCGGGTTTATTATGGCAGCTGCAGGTTCGGCCGTTGGTTTAGGTAATATATGGAGATTTCCGTATATCACCGGACAAAACGGAGGCGGGGCGTTTGTATTTGTTTATATTCTATGTGTATTACTTATTGGTATTCCTTTATTATGGAATGAAGTAGGTTTAGGTAGATTAACCGGTAAAAATCCAATTGGTGCCATGCGTGCTGCCACCAATAAAAAATTCTGGATTCTTCCCGGAATCATGAGTGTAGTTATATGCTTTATGGTTCTCACCTATTACTCCGTAATTGCAGGATGGACAGTTGGGTACATCATCACCGAAGTAATTAATATACCAGTAAATTTTGCTGAGTTTGTTGAAACTCCAAGTTATATCATTCCTTTAACTTTCTTTTTTATAGCTATAACCGTTTTCATTATCATTCAGGGCGTATCCGGAGGTATAGAGAAAGCATCTAAGTTATTGATGCCTGTTCTTTTTATCATTCTAGTCCTGATAAGTATTCGAAGTTTAACATTACCCGGAGCCATGGAAGGCGTTAAATATTACCTTACACCAGATTTTACTAAAATAGATGGTAAAGTTATTTTGGCAGCACTCGGACAAGCCTTCTTCTCTATGAGTGTAGGCTGGGGATTAATGATAACCTACGGCTCTTATTTGAGCAAGAAAAATAACATAGTTACCAGTGGAGTTTGGATAGGTGGTATGGATACCATTGTAGCGCTTTTAGGAGGTTTAATGGTATTCCCGGCAGTTTTTGCATTGGGTTTTGCCCCCGAAGCTGGTCCGGCTCTAGTATTTGAAGTTTTACCACAAGTGTTTAATCAAATACCTTTGGGTAATTTAATTGGCGGACTATTCTTCCTTCTTTTAATGGTTGCAGCGCTTACTTCTACCATATCTATGCTAGAAGTACCAGTAGCATACCTTATAGATGAAAAGAAAATAAGTCGAAAAAAAGCAGCTTGGGGTATAGGTATTGCTGCCATGGTATTATCTATCCCATCTATATTAAGCGAAATTGAAGGAACCATTTTCAATACAATGAGTCTTCAATTTGTGGGTATTACCCTAAATTCTTGGTTTGGTATAATGGACTGGGTATTTGGTACTTTTGCAGTTACCTTATTATGTTTCTTACTATCTGTATTTAGTGGATGGGTATTTAAAACACAAGATTTAGTAGATGAAATTGCTTTAGGTGCTTCTGGTTTTACTAAGAAGACTGCTATACTTGGCGGATTATCATTAGCTCAAGTGTGGGTTTTCTTCATCCGTTTTGTTTGTCCAATTGTGATAGGATGTGTTATTCTAGATCTTTTTGGAGTGTTTGGTTCTGCTGCAAGCGGTGGATAAGCTTTAACAATTAAAAAAACATAATAATTTTAAAAAAAGGGAAACAATTGTTTCCCTTTTTTATTTCGAAAAAAGGGAAAATGCAACTCAAATTCAGCATTAAATATGCTATATATATATATAACATATTTAATATTGAATTTAAAAAAATGCACTTAAATCACACTTAAAGGCTTTTTTTATCCCTTTATAATCTCTACGTTTAACCACATTTTTAAACAGACGTGTATGCAAATAACAAGTGATGCTTGGGGAACAAGAGTTGGACTTATTTTAGCCATGGCAGGCAATGCAGTAGGCCTAGGTAATTTCCTTCGTTTTCCTGTACAAGCGGTTCAAAATGGTGGTGGAGCATTTATCATCCCTTATTTAGTTTGTTTTCTTTTGATGGGTATCCCGTTGTTATGGATTGAGTGGTCGATGGGTAGATTTGGCGGAAAATTTGGGAACCATTCTACTCCTTTTATCCTTAATAGCATGGATAAAAGAAGATACTGGAAATACATTGGTGTATTTGGAATTTTTACCAATATTGCAGTAGCAGCCTACTATTGTTACCTCGAAAGCTGGACCTTATCTTATGTATTTCATTCCGTTATTGGCACTTTTTCGGGCAAAACTCAAGAAGAAGTAAGCGCCTTTTTTGGTAATTATGTTGGCTTAGGTACTACCAATTTAGGTATACCCTATGAAGCACTCTTCTTTTTTGTTATCTGCTTATTACTAAACACCTGGATATTAAGTAAAGGTCTAAAGGGCGGTATTGAAAAAGTCGCTAAAATTGGTATGCCATTATTAATCATTTTTGGTGTTTTTCTGGCATATAAAGGAATAACGCTAGCTGCCGGTAAAGATGGAGCCATATTGGATGGAACGGTGGGTTTGGATTTTCTTTGGACTCCCCAATTTGATTCATTAACCAATCCCAAGGTTTGGTTGGCGGCTGCCGGACAAATATTTTTTACCCTATCTGTTGGAATGGGAACCATACACTGCTATGCATCTTATGTTAGTCATAAAAAAGATATTGCTCTAAATGCCATGTCGGCCGGATGGTTAAATGAGTTTGTTGAAGTTGTATTAGGTAGTGCTATTTTAATCCCAATTTCCATCGGCTATTTGGGTATTGATAGAGTAATAGAAATGACTGCTTCGGGTGGTTTAGGTTTAGGATTTAATACCATGCCATATCTTTTCCAACAGTGGGGAGAAATCATTGGAGCCTTAGCCGGATTAGCCTTTTTCGGATTGTTGTTCTTTGCCGGGATCACCAGTTCATTAGCCATGGGAACTCCTTGGATGGGCTTTATGAAAGATGAATTTGGTTGGTCGCAAAACCGCTCGGCTTATTCCTTCGGGTTAATTGTATTAGCGCTTGGTTTACCAACAGTATTTTTCTTTAATTATGGCGTGTTTGATGAGTACGATTATTGGGCAGGTACGGTATCTTTAGTGGTTTTTGCATTGGCAGAAACCATCCTATTTGCTTGGATTTTTGGTATTAAAAAAGGGTGGCACGAAATTACGCATGCATCCGAAATAAACATCTCGCCCATTTTCAAGTATATCATTCTTTACATCACTCCGTTATTGCTTATAGTGGTATTTTTGGGTTCATTATTTGCGCCTGTTGCTGGAGATTGGCAAGGGGCATTTCAGAGTCTTTCTGCTGGTAGCGGTTGGCCATTTGATAATGGTTCTATCATAGCACAAATTCAAAACAAAGGAATTCACGAGCAAATTGCTGCCGCCACAGATCAGGCAATCATCGCTGAGTTAAATAAAAAATTATTATTCGTAAATGGATCCAGAATATTATTAATTACCGTTTTTATTGGCATTAGCTATTTGGTTTATATTGCGTATAAAAAAAGAATGAAAGGAGGAATTCATGTCAACTAGTGCATTAATCATGATGCTTACAACACAAACCATCGTTACTGGTTTCACAATATATTATTTTGTAAAAATCCTGAAATCTAAATCGGATATGGAGGAATAATATATTCCTCCATACAGCACTCTTCTCAGAAAAAGAGAGCCATATAATTAATAGAGGACGCTTCCATTTCAGCGAGGCTTCCTTTTGTTTTTATAACCCTTCTGATAGTAAGTTTTTTTTATCTTTGTTCCTCAAAAAAAGGCATGTTTTACGACTTTTTCTCCATCAAAGAAATTATTACGGTTACCCTAGTACTGTTTGCCATTATTGATATTTTGGGTGCTGTACCGGTAGTAATTGAACTTAGAAACAAAGCCGGACATATCCAATCGGAAAAGGCAAGTATTGTTGCCACCATCCTGATGATTGTTTTTTTATTTGTGGGCGAAGAAATGCTACACCTCATCGGATTGGATGTTTCATCCTTTGCCATTGCCGGTTCCTTTGTTATATTCTTTATAGCCATGGAGATGGTGTTGGGAGTAAAGTTTTTTAAAAACGAAGTACCAGAAACTGTTTCGATAGTTCCGCTTGCATTTCCGCTAATTGCCGGCGCCGGAACCATGACTACCCTATTATCTTTAAAAACCGAATTCCAAACCCAAAATATCATTGTTGCCATTATAATCAATACTTTATTTGTGTATTTAGTTTTGAAAAATGTGCGCCGCATTGAAAGCATACTAGGTAAAACAGGGGTAAACATTTTGAGAAAAGCATTTGGCGTTATTTTATTGGCCATTGCTATTAAACTATTCAGATTTAACACAGGATTATAATACCAATGGGAAGAGCATTTGAAGCAAGAAAACAATCTAAAATGAAACGCTGGGGGCAGATGTCTAAAACATTTACCCGGATTGGAAAAGACATCGTTATGGCAGTTAAATTGGGTGGCCCAAGCCCTGAGAGTAATTCCAGATTAAGGGTCATCATGCAAAATGCCAAAGGTGCCAATATGCCAAAAGATCGCATTGAAGCTGCAATAAAAAGAGCATCCAATAAAGACCAAAGCAGCTACGAAGAAGTTGTATATGAAGGTTATGGACCGCATGGTGTGGCTATATTAGTAGAAGCATCTACCGATAATGTAAACCGTACAGCTGGAGGTGTGAGAAGTTATTTTGCTAAAGGTGGTGGCAATTTAGGAACTACAGGTATGCTCGGGTTTATCTTCGAGCGTAAAGCTATTTTCAGATTAAATGCAGAAGGACTTAACCCCGAAGAATTGGAGTTAGAATTAATTGATTTTGGAGCCGAAGAAGTATTTGAAGACGAGGGCGAAATTGTAATTGAAACTCAATTTGAAGATTTTGGCGCTATGCAAAAAGCATTGGAAGAACGTAATTTGAACGTGATAAGCTCAGATTTAGAACGCTTTCCTTTGAGTTTTATGGAAGTTACAGAAGAACAAGAAGCTGAGGTAAACAAAATCATATTTAAAATGGAAGAAGACGATGACATTAACCACGTTTATCACAACATGAAAGTGGTATGAGATGTGAAATGTTAGATGTTAGAAAATTCAAATTCTACTACTTCTTCACCATCTTGGCAACAAACATAGAATCTGCCCGTATAGTCGTGCCATTTAATACGTATTGCTCCATCAACTTATATCCAAACTCTTTACAAAACCAATCTACATTTTGTTCATTTTCTGGTGTATAAACAGAACAGGTGCTATAAACCAGCACTTTCCCTTTGGATAACTGTTTACAAATGTTTTTAAGAATTGATCGCTGAATATCTACGTATTCCAGTAATTTATTGTGAGTAAAAGATATCAGAAACTCCGGACTTCTTGCCCAGGTGCCAGAACCAGAACAGGGTACGTCCAATAAAATTCCATCAAACTTTACTATGTTAATATCATGAGGCAATGGTTTTAGTAAATCTAGGGTATGGAGTGAGTATCTTTCAATACCAGATTCCTTAAACCTATTTTCTAGATTCTGCAAAATTGAAGTCCTGTAATCAGATACAATTAATTGAATGCTTGGCTCTTCATCTACCAACGCAATGGATTTACCGCCGGAACCTGCACAAGCATCCCACCATATTTGTTTGGGCTGGGGATTGCAAATAGTTGCTACTTTTTGAGAATTTATATCTTGTATTTGATAGAGTTTTTCTGGTTGATAAGGAAAAATACTTTCCAACTTAACCCCCGAATCAAACGAAAAACAATTTTGATTTTCTAAAGTATAAGTGACATCGGTTTTATTTAAAATGGATAAAACCACATCTGTTTTATTAGGCCTGACCCGAATAAATACCCGATTGGATGTAAGTACTGAAGTAAAAAGTTCTTTTGGATTGATGTGCTCTGAAACAGATTGAATAAGCGGGAAAATGGATTCTTTATCAAAATCGGGGTAAAGAGAAAGGATAAAATCGAATTTAGCTTCTAATTTCAGATCTAAATTAGTGCTCCAATCTGGTTTTAATGAAGCCAAAAGGGGCAAAACAGGTTCCTCAGAAAATAGCTGTCCAATTATAACTGCTTCGTGTAATGCTATTTTAGAAGTAGATTTACCCAGCCTAAAATACCCGAAAATAAGCGACGAAATGGTTTTTCTATCCCTAGATCCCATTTGTCTGTTTTGCTTAAAATAAGCTTTTAAATAGCGATGTAGCGGAACAGTAAAATCAAAAAGTTGTATTAGTTGCACAGCATGATCTAGCTGTTTGTTATACATCATTGTTCAACAAACTGAAAATCTTGCACTCTTAGCATATTCAATTTTTTATTTAAAAAACCTTTTTCTGTACTTTCAAACATAAAATCGTTATGTAAAGATTTAAAAACTTTGCCCATAGCTTTAGGATAGTTTTTTCCTTCATTAGCTAATAATTTACCAAATTGATAGGCAATATCAAATCCTTTAACGGCAAAATCGGTAGGTTCATTTTGGTAACGTCGAATATATCCAGCCCAAAACTTTTTAACAGCTGCATTATTTATATCTGTATAATGAGATGAAGTAAAATGAACATTAAATTTTTGAGCCTTTTCTAAGTTTATATTCTCAATGTTTTCAAAATTTGGATGAGCAATAATATAAACCTCACCCTCTACATTATCTAAATTATTAAATACTGTATTCCAAAATGCCCTATCAATGGATGGTACAACTAAAATATTCTTTCCGCCCCTTTGCAAATTTGCACGAAGGTTTGTAGTACCCGTTTCTACAATACTTACTTGTGAATTTTTAGCCTTTATATCTTCTCTAAATGCCTTAAAAAACCTGTCGTCGTTTGAATTAGAACTTTTTACAAAAACAACTTTACTAGGTTTCCACTGTTCATAAACAAATGAAGCAGCATATGCTGCATGTGCTTCTAACGTTGCGTTGGTTGTAATTAAATATGTATTATTTTCTGTGGGCAATTGTGGCGAAAGTGGCGAAATGAAATACATTTTTCCCTTTTTAGAAAATGAGTTAAATGCATTTATTTCTTTCGGATAAATAGGCCCTATGATTAAATCTGCCTTACGAATTGCAGGCAAATTTGCCAAACGTGTAATTTCAGCGGTATCGTCTTTAGTATCAAATACACTAACTCGTAGTTTATACCCTTCTTTTTGTAATGAATCTAATCCCATTCTAAAACCTTGATAAAAATCTAAAGGAGTAGCAATTCTATTAAAACTAGAGATTGTATTTAATGTAGATGGATTAAGACTAGTAAGATTTAATGGCAACAAAAGTGCAATTTCTTTTACTCTTTTGGCTTCTGCATCTGCATCTACCGCTACAATTTCATTTTCATCTTCTTTCTTATCGTCGTCCCTTTTTACAACTAAGGTCTTTGGCGAACAAGCAAGTAATAAAATTAATATCGAGAAAAGTAAATACTTACTCCCACTCAATAGTTGCCGGTGGTTTTGAACTAATATCATACACTACTCTATTTATACCTTTAACATTATTTATTATTTCGTTAGAGATTTTTGCCAATAAATCATAAGGTAAATGACACCAATCTGCTGTCATCCCATCCACAGATTCTACAGCACGTAAACTTACAACATTTTCATACGTACGTTCATCTCCCATTACACCTACCGATTTTACTGGCAGTAACATAACGCCAGCTTGCCATACTCTATCATACCATCCAGATTCTTTTAAATGGTGTATATAAATAGCATCAGCCTCTTGTAAAATTGCTACTTTTTCTGGAGTTACATCCCCTAAAATCCTAATTCCTAATCCGGGACCTGGAAATGGATGACGACCTAATATAGCAACATCTATACCTAAAGCTTTACCTACCCTTCTTACTTCATCTTTAAATAAAGTATTTAAAGGCTCAACTACTTTCAATTTCATAAAATCTGGCAATCCACCAACATTATGATGGGATTTGATAGTTACCGAGGGCCCGTTAACCGAAACCGACTCAATAACATCAGGATAAATTGTGCCTTGTGCTAACCATTCCACATCGGTGATTTGGTGAGCCTCATCGTCAAATACTTCTATAAATGCATTGCCTATGGCTTTGCGCTTTAATTCAGGATCTGCGAGTCCAGCCAGGGCATTCAAAAAACGTGCCGAAGCATCCAC